>VBAC01000001.1:993672-1324896 GCA_005883305.1 Alphaproteobacteria bacterium
CGCGCAATCCGCCGCCGAGTGCTCGACGACGCGCATATCCCCTATTTGCTGGTCCGCCTCGATCCCGCCTGGCGCTTGCGGGCCGACCGACACCCCAATAAGCGCGGGGCACAGGCGCTCGCGGCGGCGATCGCCCGGGCGCTGGCGGATGGGGTGGGATTCGAACCCACGGTGGGCGTGAACCCACGGCGGTTTTCAAGACCGCTGCCTTAAACCACTCGGCCACCCATCCTTGCCCCGCGCTTAAGCGGCGGCGGCGCGCACCTCAAGTGCCGCGGGCCGCGCTCAGCACGCGGCTGCGCTCCTCGGGGGTAAGATCGAGCCAGGCGAGCGCGCTGTCGAGGACATGGTGCCGGCCTCTGGGCGATCTCAGCGCCAGGGTCCATTGCTGTTCCCCTGAAGCGCCCGGCGGCGGCGCTACCAGCAAGGGCATCGCCGGCGCCGGGAAGGTATCGACGGTCGGCTTCTCGGCGCCCGCCGCCCGCGTGTGGAGGTAGATGCGCCCGGGGCTGCGGATGGCCTTCTCGATCGGGACGAGCAGCGGCTGCGGGCGCGCGGCAGCGGCGGCCAGGCCCCGGCGCGAAGTGAAGAAGAAGGCGGCAAGGATCGCCGCGGGGATGAGCAACAGCGCGACAGGTCCCGCCAGCTCGGACCAGGTCATCGCGCGCTCCGCCTCCGGCTGGAGCATGGCGCGGTCGGGATCCTGCGGATCGTAGATTACCGGCGGCGTGAAGACCGGCGAGGCGCCCTCCAGGTGCATCTGCGTTTTGCGCTCGGTGCCGCCTTCCTCGGGCCGCAGGCGGTAGGAGACGGTGAACCAGCAATCGATCGGCCGCGCGCTGTTGGTGATCCGGCTGCGGCGCGACATGCATTCGCCGTCCGCATCCATCGTGTCCGCCGCATGGACGCCGCGCGCGCGCAGGTCGGCACGCAACTGCTGGCTCGTCCAGGCCTGCGAGCCCCAATAGAGAGCGGGAAGGGCGCTCAGCAGGGCGACGGCGAGAAGGACGATTCGCCAATTGCGCCGCTTCGGATCGCGCGCCAGCTTGAGCGGACGGCGCGGAAAGACATCGACCACGGACGCCATGAGAGCTCCTGAATGCCGAATCGTATTCCCGAGCATGCCCGCGAACGCCGTCAGCCGCCAACAAAATGGGGCCGGAGCGGCATTCGGGCGTTTCATGGACCGCGCCGCCATGTCATAGAGGCGGCAAGGCGTAAGCGAGGGTGAAGATGCGTTTGGTGCACTGCTTGGCGGCGGCGGTCCTTCTGGCAGGGGCGCCAGAGCCACGGCTCGGCCACGGCACGGTCGAGCTCGGCGAAAGCCCGGCGCTGGCCCAGCGGGCGCTCTCCGCGGAAGGCTTTCGCGACTATCTGCCCCGGCTTCGCGCCGAGGCCGCCCGCGCCGGCATCCGCGAAGCGACGATCGAGCGAATCTTCCCGACGCTCGAATTCTCGGCCCGCACCGTCGAACTCGACCGCGCCCAGCCCGGCGGCACCGCGGGAACCCCGACCAATCCGCCCTTCGCCCCCTATCGCGCCCGCCAGCTGACCCAGGCCCTGATCGATCGCGGCCGCGCCCGCTACGCCGAAAACCTGCCGCGCCTGCGCGAGATCAGCCGCCGCTACGGCGTTCCCGCACAATATCTGGTCGCCATCTGGGGCAAGGAGACCGGCTACGGCACGATCATGGGCAATTTCGATCTGCTCAACAGCCTTGCGAGCCTCGCCTATGAAGGCAGGCGGCGGCAGCTCTTCACCGACGAGTTCATCGCCACCTTGCGCCTCGTCGAACGCGGCTTTCCGCGCGAGGAACTCAAGGGGAGCTGGGCGGGCGCCGCCGGCCACCCGCAATTCCTGCCTTCGGTCTACCTGCGCCTGGCGGTCGATGGCGACGGGGACGGGCGGCCGGACATCTGGCGCAGCCATCTCGACGCGCTGGCCTCGATCGCCAATTATCTGCGCAGCGCCGGCTGGCGGCCGGGACTCACCTGGGGGACCGCGGTGAGCGTGCCCGCGGGTTTCGATCGCTCGTCGGTCGCCAATCGCCTGCGCGCGCCGCGCTGCGCCCCGGTCTTCGCCCGCCACAGCCGCTGGCTGAGCGGGGCCGAATGGCGCCGCCGGGGAATCGCCAACAGCCTTCCGGACGGCGCGCTCGCCTCCTTGATCGAGCCCGACGGTCCGGGCGCCACCGCCTATCTCACGACCAACAATTACCGGGTGATACTCGACTATAATTGCTCGAACTTCTACGCGCTGACCGTCGCGTTGCTCGCCGATTCGGTGGCCCGCACCAATTGAGGAACCGTCTCAGATCATGATCCGCAAGCCGTTGTATCTTCTTGCCTCCGTCGCAGCGATCGCCATGCCCGCAATGGCCGCCGCGCCGCCGTTCGAGACGCCCGCCAGCGTCGCCTACATGATCGATCTCTCGTCCGGGGCGGTGCTCTACGCCAAGGATTCCGACCGGCGCATCCCTCCGGCTTCGATGGCCAAGATGATGGCCACCCACGTCGCCTTCGACCTGATCAAGCGCGGCGAGCTCAGTCCCGACAAGATGTGCACCGTTCGCCCTGAAACGTGGCAGCGCTGGCACGGGCCCGAGGCCGGATCGACCATGTTCCTCTCGCCCGGCGAGCAGGTCAGCGTTCGCAACCTGCTCCACGGCATCGTCACTCTGTCCGGCAACGATGCCACGGTCGTTCTTGCCGAGTGCATTTCCGGGACGGAGCCGGCCTTCGTCGCGCTGATGAACCGCCAGTCGCGCGCGATGGGCCTCGCCAATTCCAACTGGGGCAACCCGGTGGGCTGGCCGGACGCGGGGGTTACCTACACCACGGCGCGCGACCTCGCGACGCTCGCCGCCGGCACGATCCGCGACTATCCGCAGCTCTACCGAGAATATTATAACACGCGCGAGTTCACGTGGGGCCGGACGATGGGCTCCAACCAGGCGATCACCCAGGGCAACCGAAACCCGCTGCTCGGCCGGGTGCCCGGCGCCGACGGGCTCAAGACCGGCCATACGGACGAGGCCGGCTACGGCTTCACCGGCTCCGCGGAGCAGGGCGGACGGCGGATCGTGATGGTCGTCGCGGGCCTCGGCAGCTTCAACCAGCGGATCGAGGAATCGGTGCGCTTCATGCAATGGGGCTTCAACGCCTGGCAGTCGCGCCCGCTGCTTCAGCAGGGGCAGCGGATCGGCGAGGCGCAGGTGCAGCTCGGCAATTCCTCCACGGTCGGCCTCGTCGCGCCGCGGAACATCGCCGTCACCTATCCCGCCGGGCTCGGACAGGGCTTGCGGGCGCGCATCGTCTACCGCGGACCGGTCAAGGCGCCGATCGCGCGCGGCCAGCACGTCGCCGACCTCGTCGTCACCACCGCCGACATGCCCCCCCAGACCATGCCGCTCGTCGCCGAAAGCGATGTCGGCGAGGCCGGCTTCTTCAGGCGCATATGGACGGGCCTCAAGAGCATCCTAGGGCTGGCGTGACCGCCAGGTTCATCTCGCTCGAGGGAGGCGAGGGCGTCGGCAAATCCACCCAGCTGAAGGCGCTGGCGAGCGCGCTCAGAGAGCGGGGCCTCGAAGTGGTCGAGACCCGCGAGCCGGGCGGGAGCCCGGGGGCCGAGGCGATCCGCGCACTGCTACTCCACGACCATCACTGGGGCGCCGAAGCGGAGGCCCTGCTGTTCGCCGCCGCCCGCGCCGATCATGTCGCGCAGACCATTCGCCCCGCCTTGGCGCGTGGCGCGTGGGTGCTCTGCGACCGCTTCGTCGACAGCTCGATCGCCTATCAGGGCGGCGCGGGCGGACTGGGCTTCGAGAGGGTGCGCGGCCTTCACGAGGCGGGAAGCCGCGGTTTCCTGCCCGACCGCACCCTGCTTTTGCAGCTTCCCGATAAGGAGGCCGCCGAGCGAGCCGGGCGACGCGACACGGGCGGGGCGGATCTGATCGGCGGGCGCGGCCCAGACTATCACCGCGGCGTGGCTCAGGCTTTTGCCCGCCTCGCCGCGGATGAACCGCAACGCTGGCGGGTTATCGAAGCCTCTGGCGCTCCCCACACAGTAACCGCACGAATACTTTCCGCGATCGAGGATTTGCTGTGACGCGGCTCCACGGCCACGAGGAACCAGTCGCCGCCTTCCGTGCCGGGCTCGAATCCGGACGGCTCCATCATGCCTGGCTGCTCGCCGGGCCGCGGGGCGTGGGCAAGGCCCTGTTCGCCGACAAGGCGGCGCTTCGCGTCCTGGCGTATGCTGCTGAGCCTCGAGCGGACCTTCCGGGACTCGACGTGGCCGAAGATCATCCGGCGGCAAGGCTGGTCGCCGCCGGCAGCCATCCGGATCTGATGCGGCTGGAGCGTCTGGTGAAGGAAAGCGGCACCGAGCTTGCCCGGTCGATCACCGTCGACCAGGTGCGCTCGCTCCAGCGCCTGTTCGCCACCACGCCCTCGATGTCGCCGTGGCGCGCGGTGGTGATCGACTCGATCGACGATCTCGAGACGGCCGGCGCCAACGCGCTGCTCAAGAATCTGGAGGAGCCGCCTCCCGACACCGTCTTCCTGCTCGTCAGCCACGCGCCCGAGCGCCTGTTGCCGACCATCCGCTCGCGCTGCCGAATCCTGCGCTTCGCGCCTCTGGGCGATGACGTCATGGCGTCGGCGCTCGAGGCGGCTTTGCCCGACGCCGATGCCGAAGAGCTCGCCGCGCTGACCGCCGTGGGGAAGGGGGCGCCGGGGCGTGCAATCGCCTGGCGAGGGCTCGACGTCGAGGGACTCGACCGGGAGATGGACGCGCTCGTCCGCGAGGGGGATCCGTTCAACGCCCGCCGCTCGACGCTCGCCCAGAGCCTCGCGCTCAAATCCGCCCAGCCGCGCTACGAGGCGTTCCTCGCCCGCGCCCCTTCGCGCATCGCCGGGGAGGCGAAGACGCGGCAGGGGCCGGCGCTGGCCGAAGCGCTGAAGCTGTGGGAGCGGGCGAACGCGCTTGCGGGAAGCGCGCAGCGCCTCTCTCTCGATGCCCAGACGACGGTGTTCGAGCTGGCAGGAATGCTCGCCGAGCTGGCGCCATGCCGGGATCAGGCCGCGGCTTAGCCCTTTATCGCCCGGCTCAACCCGGCTAGTCGCACCTTCGATGGCTGAGCCCTTCTATATCACCACCGCGATCAGCTACCCCAACGGCCGGCCGCATATCGGCCACGCCTACGAGGCGGTCGCAACCGACGCGATCGCGCGCTTCCAGCGCCTTAAGGGGCGCGAGGTCTTCTTCCTTACCGGCACCGACGAGCACGGCCTCAAAATGGCTCAGGCGGCGCGCGAGGAAGGCATTGCCCCGGCAGCATTTGCGGAGAGAATGTCGAGCACGTTCAAGGCGATGGATGACGTCCTCAACATCTCCTACGATCGCTTCATCCGCACCACCGAGCCCGACCATGTCCGCGCCAGCCAGGCGATCTGGCAGGCGATGGCCGACAAAGGCGACATCTATCTCGGCCGCTACGAAGGCTGGTATTCGGTCCGCGACGAAGCCTATTATGGCGAGGAGGAACTGGTCGTCGCCGAGAGCGGCGAGAAGCTCTCGCCGCAGGGCACCGAGGTTCAATGGACCGTCGAGGAGAGCTGGTTCTTCCGCCTCTCCGCCTATCAGGACAAATTGCTCGCCCATTACGAGGCCGAGCCGGACTTCATTCGTCCCGAGGGCCGCCGCAACGAGGTCATGCGCTTCGTCGAGGGCGGCCTCACCGACCTCTCCATCTCGCGCACCAGCTTCGATTGGGGCGTCAAGGTCCCGGGCAGCGGCACGCACGTCATGTACGTTTGGCTGGACGCTCTGACCAACTACCTGACCGGCGTGGGTTATCCTGATAATACAGAGAATTATGCAAAGTTCTGGCCAGCGAATATCCACATCATCGGCAAGGACGTGGTGCGCTTCCATGCCGTCTACTGGCCGGCTTTCCTGATGTCCGCGGGCCTTCCCCTGCCACGCCAGGTGTTCGGCCACGGCTTCCTGCTCCACCGCGGCGAGAAGATGTCCAAATCGCTCGGCAACGTGGTCGATCCGCTCGCTTTGGCCGAGGCCTTCGGAATCGACCCGCTGCGCTACTTCCTGCTGCGCGAGGTGCCGTTCGGGCAGGATGGAAGCTACAACGAGGAGGCGATCGTCAACCGCTGCAACGCGGATCTCGCCAACGGGCTCGGCAATCTCGCCCAGCGCTGCCTGTCGATCGTCGCCAAGGCGTGCGAGGGCAGGGTGCCGGGGAAGGGAAGCGCGACCGCGGAGGACGAGGCCGTGCTGGCCGAGGTGGATGCCGCACGGGCCGCAATGGACGAAGCGATGGCCGGCCTGGCCATTCACCGGGCGATCGAAGGCATCTGGCGCGGCGTGAGCGCGGCCAACGTCTATTTCGCCGGGCAGGCACCCTGGGCCCTGCGCAAGACCGATCCGGCACGTGCCAATTCCGTGCTCTACGTCACCGCGGAGGCGGTGAGGCGCCTCGCCATCCTCGTTCGCTGGATCATCCCCGCCGGGGCGGACGCTTTGCTCGATCAGCTGGGGCAAGGCGAGGGCGCGCGTAATTTCGCCAGCCTGGGAACATGGCTTGAGCCGGGACTCGCCCTTCCGGCCCCGCAGGGCGTCTTCCCGCGGCTGGAGGGCTCTGCGCCGCGATGAGCCGCGGAAGCCTTGTCCTGGCGTTGCTGCTTGCGGCCTGCCAGCCGCCCGACGCCCCGAACGAAGCCGCGCCCGTCAACACGATCGTTGTCCCGCAGCCGGCTCCGGCTAAAGCCGGCGGGCGGACCGTCGAGCCCGTGCCCGCCGCGCCCGATCCTGGCGCGATCGAGGGTCTGACGCCCTTCCAGCGCCGCGCCTATGAAAAGGGTTTCGAGGATTGCCGCACGGGGCGTTACGAGCCGGATCGCTGGCCCGAGGCCTACCGGATCGGCTGCGCCGCGGCGCATGACGCCCATGCGGGGTGACGGCGGAGGCCCAAGCGACTACATGCGCCGCGATGTTCGTCGATAGTCACTGCCACCTCAACTATAAGGGTCTGGTGGAGGAGCAGCAGGCCGTGCTCGAGCGCGCGCGCGCCGCCGGTGTCTCGGCCATGCTCAACATCTCTACCCGCGCCTCCGAATGGGACGAGGTGATCGGCCTCGCCGAGCGTGAGGATGACGTCATGGCGTCGGTCGGCATCCATCCGCACGAGGCCGACGTCCATCCCGATGTCGAGACCGCCACGCTGGTCGAACGGGCCGGGCACCCAAGCGTGATCGGCATCGGCGAGAGCGGGCTCGATTATTATTACGACCATAGCGACCGCGCGAGGCAGCGCGACAGCTTCCGCGCCCATATCGCTGCGGCGCGCGAGACTGGGCTGCCGCTCATCGTCCACACGCGCGACGCGGAGGACGACACTTACGCGATCATCGCCGAGGAAATGGAGAAGGGGGCCTTTCCGGCGCTGATCCATTGCTTCACGGCCAGCCAGGATTTCGCCGACAAGGTTCTGGCGCTCGGCCTCTTCATTTCGATCTCGGGCATCGTCACATTCAAGAATGCCCATGCCCTTCAGGACGTGGCGCGCACGATTCCCGCCGATCGGCTGCTGATCGAAACCGATTCCCCTTTCCTGGCCCCGGTGCCGCACCGCGGAAGGCCGTGCGAGCCGGCCTTCGTCGCCGACACCGCGCGATTCCTCGCGGCGCTCCGCGGCGAACCCGTCGAGGACCTCGCAGCCAGGACCAGCACCAATTTCTATCGCCTGTTCAGCAAGGCAGCGGGGTGAAGGTCAGGATCCTAGGCAGCGGCACCTCGTCGGGCGTGCCCCGGGTCGGCGGCGACTGGGGCGAGTGCGACCGCGACGAGCCTCGCAATCGCCGCAGGCGCGCCTCGATCCTGGTCAGCTATGGCGAATCCCGGGTCCTCGTCGACACCAGCCCCGATCTGCGCGAGCAATTGCTCGACGCCGAGGTCAGCGACATCGAAGCGGTGATCTGGACCCACGACCATGCCGATCATTGCCACGGCATCGACGACCTGAGGCAGCTCTACCATTCCCGGAGGCGGCCGGTGGCCGGCTATGCGCGCAAGGACTCGCTGGCGCTGCTGAAGCGGCGCTTCGGCTATGCGTTCGAGGGGAAGGGGGGCTATCCGGCCGTGGTCACCGGCCATTTGCTGCCGAACCACATCAACTTGGGCGGCCTTTCTGTGCGCGCCGTCGATCAGCCGCACGGCGAGATCACCAGTGCCGGGCTGCGCTTCGACGCCGGCGGGGTGGCGATCGGCTATTCGACCGACTTCGACAGCGTGAGCGACGACATGGCGATGCTGTTCGAGGGCCTCGATCTGTGGGTGGTCGACGCGCTGCGCCGCCGGCCGCATAAGAGCCACCCGCACCTTGCCTACACGCTCGAATGGATCCGCCGGCTGGCGCCGAAGCGAGCGGTCCTGACTCATATGGACAACAGCATGGACTATCGTACGCTGTGCGCCGAGGTGCCACAGGGGGTCGAGCCGGGTTATGACGGGCTTGAGATCGAATTGTGAATAACGGCAACCAAGCGCTTAGTTTCGTTTATTTTATCGGCTGCCTTTTGCTGGTCGGCAGCGCTCTCCTGACGCAAAGGCTGCCGCTCGGCCGTGCGGCCAGGATAATACTCGCCTGGCTGCTGATCTTCGGTGCCGTCTTCATGGTCTTCGTCCTCAAGGACGATTTCATGGCCCTGGGAACGCGGGCCATGGCCGAGGCGCGCGGCGACAATGTCGTCGAGACGCGTGGCCAGGAGATCCGCATACGGCGTTCGGAGGACGGCCATTTCTGGCTAAACGGCGAAATCAACGGGCATGCGGTGACTTTTCTGGTCGATAGCGGCGCCACGGTAACGACGTTGAACCAGGCCACTGCCGCGGCAGTCGGAGTCGACGCCGACGGCGGCTTCGGCGTCCTGGTCGACACTGCCAACGGCTCGACCGTCCAGGACCGTGGCCAGGCGGAACGGGTCCAGGTCGGGCCGATCGAGCGACGCGACCTGGCGGTGCATATTTCACGCGACGGAGGCGACAGCGTGAACGTGATCGGGATGAACTTCCTGTCCAGCCTCAGCGCCTGGGGCGTCGAGGGAAATACGCTGATGCTGAGGTCGTGATCTGGCGGGCAAATCATTGGCGGGGGACGATAAAGCCGCGGCTCAGCCCGGATCGCCTTACTCATATTTTACATAATGTATATTATCGGACTTAGCGATGGACGTTTCCGAACCCGATCTCAGCCACGCTTCCGGCCTCCCCCGGCTCGCGGAAATCATGGCGCGGCTGCGCGACCGGCACGCCGGTTGCAAATGGGACATCGCCCAGACGTTCGAGACGATCGCGCCCTATACGATCGAGGAAGCCTATGAGGTCGCCGACGCGATCCGCCGCGGCGACATGGAGTCGCTGAAGGACGAGCTCGGCGATTTGCAGCTCCAGGTCGTCTATCATGCGCGCATGGCCGAGGAGATCGGCGCCTTCACGCTCGATGACGTCATGGCGTCGATCTGCGCCAAGATGATCCGCCGCCATCCGCATATCTTCGGCGATGCGCCGGAGAGCCCCGGCTGGGAGGCCTTGAAGGCCGCGGAGCGCGAGGGAGATCAGGACGAGAGCGCCCTCGCCGGAGTCGCCCTCGCCCTCCCGGCCCTCAAGCGGGCCGAAAAGATCCAGCGCCGCGCCGCCCGGATCGGCTTCGACTGGCCGGACATTGGAGGCCCGAAGGCGAAGATCGACGAGGAGATGGGCGAGATCGAGCGCGCCGAAAATGACGAAGAGCGCGCAGCCGAGCTCGGCGACCTGCTGTTCGCCGTCGTCAACTATGCCCGCCACCTCGATATCAATCCGGAAACGGCGCTGCGCGAGGCCACCGCGCGCTTCGAATCGCGCTTCCGCAAGGTAGAAGAGATTGCCGCCAGGCCTTTGAATCAGATGAATATAGACGAGCTCGAAGCGCTCTGGCAGCGGGCCAAGAAGCTGGTTTAGCCGCCCCGTTCCCGCCGCCACGACTGGAATCGCGCCCAATCGGCATCGGACAGGCGCACGGCATAGCTCGTCTCCAGCCCTTCGTAATCGTGGCTGAGCACCTCGCCATTGGCGTGGAGCCAGGCGATCAGCTCGCCATCGGAGGCGGAGAGCCTGACCGTGCGGACCTTCGTTTCCTTGCGAAGCTTGGCCGAGATGCAGGTAAGCAGGTCGTCCACCCCCTCCCCCTTCAGCGCCGACAGGACGACCACGTCGTCGCGCCGCTCCGCCTCGGCCGACACGCGGGCCGCCGCGTCGGCGTCCAGTGCATCGATCTTGTTCCACGCCTCGATCGCGGCGGCGCCGACGACTCCGATCTCCTTCAGCACCTGCTCGACATCCTCGGCCTGCGCCTCGCTGTCCGGATGGGAGATGTCGCGGACGTGGACGATGAGGTCGGCCGAAAGCACTTCCTCCAATGTGGCGCGGAAGGCGGCGACGAGTTGCGTCGGAAGGTCGGAGATGAAGCCGACCGTGTCGGAGAGGATAGCCTTGTCGAGGCCCGGCAGCGAGATTTCCCGCATCGTCGGGTCGAGAGTCGCGAACAGCAGGTCTTCGGCCAGCACGTCGGCGCGGGTCAGGCGGTTGAAGAGGGTCGATTTGCCGGCATTGGTGTAGCCGACCAGAGCGATCACCGGCCAGGGCGCGCGCTGGCGCCGGGCGCGGTGCAAGCTGCGGGTCCGCGCGACCTGGTCGAGCTCCCGCTTGAGCTTCGCCATTCGGTCCCGGATCAGGCGACGGTCGGCCTCGATCTGGGTCTCGCCGGGGCCTCCGAGAAAGCCGAAGCCGCCGCGCTGGCGCTCGAGATGGGTCCACGAGCGCACCAGCCGGCCCGCCTGATAATCGAGATGGGCGAGCTCGACCTGGAGCCGCCCCTCCGCGGTCGCCGCGCGCTCGCCGAAGATTTCGAGGATCAGGCCGGTCCGGTCGATCACCTTGGCCTTGGTCTCGGTCTCCAGGTTCTTCTGCTGGACGGGCGTGATCGCGGCGTCGACGATCAGCAGCTCAGCTTCGGCCTGGCGGAGCGAGTCGGCGATCCTCTCGACCTGCCCCTTGCCGAACAGGGTCGCGGGACGCGGCTGGCGAACGCGGAAATGGAGCTTGTCCTCGACCGCGATTCCGATCGCTTCCGCGAGGCCCGCGGCCTCCTCCAGCCGCGCCGCCACGTCCCGCCGCGCCCCCTGCCCCAGCTCGGGCAGAGCGACGACGGCGCGGGCGCCGCGCGCGAATTCGTCGGCTCCGTCACGGTTGAAAACGCTCAGGCGATCACTCCTCGGCCTGGGCCTCTGCGAAGTTGATCGGATTCTCGGGTTGCACGGTCGAAACCGCGTGCTTGTAGACGAGCTGGCAAAGCCCGTCGCGCTCGAGCAGCATGCAGAACAGGTCGAATGCCGCGATCTCGCCCTGGAGCATGACCCCGTTGACGAGGAACATCGTCACCGGCTCGTCCGACTTCTTCACGGCCGCCAGGAAAACCTCCTGCAACAAAGTCGGCTTCTTCTTTTCGAGGCTGTCCGCGAACGCCTCCTGCAGGCCCCCGAGGTCGAGCGGCTGGGAAGGCATGATGGTCGAGATGGCGTGCTTGTAGATAAGCTGGGCCTGGCCGTCGCGGCGAAGCAGAACCGAAAAATTGTCGAACCAGGTGATGATCCCCTGCAGCTTCACGCCCTTCACCAGGAACATGGTCACCGGGGTCTTGGTACGCCTCAGGCTGTTCAGGAACATGTCCTGGAGATTGTTGACCTTGTCGGGCATTGCGCTCTCTTTCCTGGTCAGTTGGCCGATGAGCCCGCGGCTCCATTATCATGGGCGGCTCGGCGATGCCATTGGCGGTTAGGGCCTGATTGCAGGCCGCTAATCGGCGCCCCCGTCTCCCCGGGTGTCGGCCAGCCCCAGGGCCTTGAGCTTCCTGTGCAGCGCGGACCGCTCCATGCCGATGAAGGTCGCGGTGCGCGAGATGTTGCCGGAAAAGCGGCGGATCTGGACCCGCAGATATTCGCGCTCGAACGTCTCGCGCGCTTCCCTGAGCGGAGTGCCCATGATCGCCTTGACCGCCTCGTTCGGAGTCAGCTGCGCCTGGTCGTTGAGGATTTCGGGCGGCAGCATGTCGATCTCGATGCAGCCGATCCGCTCGCCCGGAGCGAGGATGATCGTTCGCTCGATCACGTTGCGCAACTGGCGCACGTTGCCGGGCCAGTCATAGGCCTGAAGCGCCGCCATGGCGTCATCCGACACGCGCGGATTGGGAACACGCTGGTCGGCGGCGTAACGCGCCGCGAAATGGGCGACGATCTCGGGGATGTCCTCGCGCCGATCCGCCAGCGCCGGCAGGTGAACGGGCACCACGTTGAGACGGTAGTACAGGTCCTCCCGAAAGCGGCCCACCGCGATTTCCTCGGGCAATGTGCGCGCGGTCGAGGACACGACCCGCATGTCGACCTTAACCGTCCGCTGCCCGCCGACACGGGTGAAGCTCTGGTCGGTCAGGACGCGCAATATCTTGCCTTGAGTCGAGAGCGGCATGTCCGCGATCTCATCGAGGAACAGGGTGCCGCCGTGCGCCTGCTCGAGCAGGCCGGGCCGGACGAGCTCGCCCCCCTCCTCCGCGCCGAACAATTCCTCCTCGACCCGCTCGGGAGTCATCCGCGCGGCGGTGACGACGACGAACGGACCCTTGGCGCGCGGGCTCCAATTGTGCAGCAGCCGGGCGGCGACCTCCTTGCCGACGCCGGCAGGGCCGGAGATGAGCACTCGGCTGCCGGTCGCGGCGACCCGCTTCAGGGTCGCCCGAACGTTGTTGATCGCCGCGCTCGATCCAGTCAGCTCCATCTCGCTGCCGATCTGTTGGCGCAACGCCTCGTTCTCGCGCTTGAGCCGCTCGGTTTCCGTAGCGCGGGCGACGAGGTGGACCAGGTGGCCGGCCTCGAACGGCTTCTCGATGAAATCCACCGCCCCCTGGCGGATGGCGGCGACGGCGGTGTCGAGATTTCCGTGGCCCGAAATCATAAGCACCGGCAGAGTCGGATCGCGCTTCTTCACTTCTTCCAGCAGCTGCAGCCCGTCGAGCTTCGAGCCCTGAAGCCAGACGTCGAGCAGGACCAGGGACGGGCGGCGATCGCCGAGCGCTTCCAGCGCCTCCGTGCTGTTGGCGGCGACCCGGGTGGAGAAGCCCTCGTCCTCGAGCACGCCGGAGACCAGCTCCCTGATGTCCTGCTCGTCGTCTACAATGAGGATGTCCAAAGCCATGTCTAATCAACCACTTGCCGAAACGTCTTCGGACGGACTTGGGCCATTGTCGGCCAGATGGGCGAGAGTCTCCCTGTCGAAGGTCATGCGCACGAGCGAGCCGCCCCCGGCCGCGTCCTCGAACTCGATCTGGCCGAAATGCTCCTCGACGATCTTCTTGACGATGGCGAGGCCGAGGCCCGTGCCCTTGGCGCGCGTCGTCATATAAGGCTCGGTCATCCGCGCACGCTCGGCCGGAAGGCCTATGCCGGTGTCGGCGACCTCGATCGAAACCCTCGACCGCTCCTCGCGAATGCTGACCGAAATCCGGTCGGAGCCGGCTTGGCGCCGCTTCTTCTCCTCGCGCTTTTGCTGGATCGCCTCGACGCCGTTCTTGACCACATTGGTCAGCGCCTGGCCGAGCAGGCGCCGGTCGCAGACGAGGATCGGGGCCGGATCCGGGGCATCGAGCGCGAAGTCGATGTCGGGATGGGCGACCTCGTGGAGGAACAGGGCCTGGCGCGCGATCTCGTTCAGCGATTCGGGCGCGAAGGCGGGCTTGGGCATTCGCGCGAAGGACGAGAATTCGTCGACCATGCGCCTCAGGTCTCCGACCTGGCGGACGATCGTGCCCGTGAGCCGCTCGAACGTCGCCGGATCGCTGTCGATCTCGGTGCCATAGCGCCGCTGGAGGCGCTCGGCGGCGAGCTGGATCGGGGTCAGCGGGTTCTTGATCTCGTGGGCGATTCGCCGGGCGACGTCGGACCATGCGGCGCGGCGCTGGTCCATCAGCTGCTCGGTGATGTCGTCAAAAGTGAGGACGTGGCCGTTCTTGACCTTCACCGTCTTCACCGCCAGCGTGCGCGGCTCGCCGGTCGAGGCGACCTGAACGACGTCCTCGCGCTCGGCGGCGGCAAGCTGGCGGTCGAGCTCGGGCACGAGATCGGCGAGCTTCTGCCCGACCGGGCTCTTGGCGCCGGTCCTGAGCAGCGCCTCGGCCGAGCTGTTGATCAGCCGCACGACATGATCGTCGTCGACCGAGATGACGCCCGCGGTGACGCCGGACAGCACCGCCTCGGTGAAGGCGCGGCGCATGTCGAGCTGGGCGTTGGCGGTGACCAGCGCTCCGGTCTGCTCCTCGAGCCGGCGGGTCATCCGGTTGAAGGTGCGGCCGAGCGTGCCGACCTCGTCGCGCGCGTCGCCCACCGGCACGCGCGCCGAAAGGTCGCCCTTGGTCACCCGGCGCGCGGCTTGGACGAGTTGGCCGATCGGCTGCACGATCCGGTCGGCAAGCGCCAGCGCGATCCCGATCGACAGCCCGATGAGGGCGAGCGAACCCAGGATCAGGATGACATTGAACCGGATCTGCAGCCGCCGCGTGTTTTCCAGCGCCGATTGGTAGGCGCTCGCCGCGTTCTGCGCTTCGCGGATTTGAGCGATGGCCGCTTCATTCACAGCACGCGCGCCATAAAGATAGACCGGCGCCTGGGGATCCAGCCGCACCACCGTTTCGAGCCGGTTGGGGGTTGAAGCAGTTCTGAGCTCGCCTGCGTGCATCGAGCGGAGCATTTGCGGCGTGAACCGCTGTGTCAGAGGCCGGTTGTCGAAATTCACTTCAATCAGGCTGCGGACGCGGCCATTTGGATCGATCTGAAGCACTGCAGTTTCGGTGATTTGGCGCGCTGCGCTCTGATAAAGGAAATTATCGCGGAACGTTTCGCTGGTCAGACCGAATCTGTTGATCCGATCGACTACGTCGAGGCCCATTTGATGAACGTCCAGATCGAGCCGTTCGCGATGTTCACGCGCATAGATCTGGGAGACGTTCTCCGCGCTCGTCAGCACGGTCTGGGCTTGGTCCGAGAACCAGAATTTGAGACCGCTCTGAAATTGCATTGAGGCGAAGATGACCACGAGCAGTGTCGGAATGCTGGCGATGATTGAGAACAAAGCAACCAGCCGCACGTGAAGACGGCCCTTGCCTCCGACATCTGACCGAGCCGCACGCCAAATGGCGAGCCGGCGCGCGATCATCACCATTAACGCCATTGCCGGGACGAGATTAGCAACGACCAGCGCCGCCACCACCTCGGGGCCGAGCGGCGATTCCGGGCTGCCCGTGCGGGTGACGATCAAATAGCTCGCGACGACCACGACGAGTAGCACGAGGACGATGCCGATCTCGGCGAGCGGAACCCAGCCGCTGCGGCGGGCGAAAACGGAAATCCTCCGCCGCCAGCGCGGCCTCGGGGACTCAACAGGGATCGCGGCTTCGGCGTTCACACTGCGGCTCTAGCACAACATTGTGGCTTCAAGAACACAGTGAAAAGGCCGTCCGTCGCAACAGGAGAGGAGTTCGCCCCTCAGGCGGCGGCCTTGCTGAGCCAGGGCGCGTAGAAATCCCGCAGCATGGCGAGCGCCCGCGCCGGATCGGCTTCCTTGTTGAAGGCATTGCGGAACTCGGCCGAGCCGTGAAGCCCCTTCGTGTACCAGCCGATATGCTTGCGCGCGCAATTGGCGCCGATCACCGGTCCGTAGAGATCGAGCATCGCCTCATATTGCTCGACGATCACCGAATGCTGCTCGTCGAGGCTCGGATCGGGCAGGCGCTCGCCGGTCTTCAGCCAGTGCATCGCCTGCTTGAGCAGCCACGGCCGCCCATAGGCGCCGCGGCCGATCATCACGCCGTCGGCGCCCGATTGCTCGAGCGCGGTATCGACGTCCTCGATCGTCTCGATGTCGCCATTGGCGATGACCGGCACCGAGACGGCGTCCTTCACATTGCGGATGAAGGCCCAGTCGGCTTCACCCTTGTACATCTGGCAGCGCGTGCGGCCGTGAACGGTGATCATCTTCACGCCGAGATCCTCGGCGATCCGCGCCAGCTCGGGCGCGTTGAGGCTGTTATGATCCCAACCCATCCGCATCTTGAGCGTGACCGGAACGCTGACCGCCTTCACCGTGGCGTCGATGATCGAGGCGGCGAGCTTCAAATCGCGCATCAGCGCCGATCCGGCCTCGCCGTTGACCACCTTCTTCACCGGGCAGCCCATGTTGATGTCGATGATCGCAGCGCCGCGATCCTCGTTGAGCTTCGCCGCCTCCGCCATCTCCTTCGGCGAGCAGCCGGCGAGCTGCATCGAGACCGGCTCCTCTATCGGATCCCAGACCATCTTCTGAACGCTCTGGCGAGTCTCGCGGATCGCCGCCTGGCTGGCGATCATCTCGGTGACCGTGAGCCCGGCCCCGTAGCGCTTCACGATCCGCCGGAACGGCATGTCGGTGACGCCCGTCATCGGCGCCAGAATCACGGGCGTTTCGATTCGGACCGGGCCGATCTGGATGGGCTTCAGGCGGGGCATGGCCCGGCGAAATAGGGTGGAATGCACTGGCGGGCAAGGTTAGGCGGGGGCATGAGCCGGACGGTGGCATTGCTGGTGGCGGCGGGCAGCGGGACCCGAGCCGGCGGCGAGCTCCCCAAGCAGTATCGCAGGATCGCCGGCAAGGCGCTGATCGCGCACGCCGTTGACCATCTGCTTCGCGCCGGCGCCGATGACATTCGGGTGGTTATCGGCGAGGGTCAGGAAGCGCTCTACCGCGAGGCCATCGCGGGCCGTCCGCTTCCGGCGCCCGTGATCGGCGGCGCCACGCGGCGCCAGTCGGTCGCCAACGCGCTCGAGGCGCTCGCCCGGGAAGGCGGCGTCGAGCGCGTACTGATCCACGACGCCGCCCGGCCCTTCCTCTACCTCGATGTCTGGGAGCGCCTCGTCGCCGCGCTCGAGGATGCGGATCTGGCCGTGCCGGCGCTTCCCGCGGTCGACACGACGATCCGCGCCGACGGCGAGCCGGTGCCGCGCGAGGCCCTGCTGCGCGTCCAGACTCCGCAAGCCTGCCGTTTCGGGTCGATCCTCGCCGCCCACCGCGCCTGGAGCGGCGGGGAGGCAACAGACGACGCCCAGATCGGCCGCGCCGCGGGGCTAAGGGTGACCATAGTCCAGGGCGACCCGGCGCTCGACAAGCTCACCTACGAAGCGGATTTCCGGCGGGTGGAAGCAATGCTTTTGACTCCGCGGGTCGGCATGGGGCTGGATGTCCACGCCTTCGCCGCGGGACGTGAGCTCTGGCTGGGCGGGGTCCGTATCCCTTACGACAAGGGCCTCGCCGGCCACAGCGATGCCGACGTCGTGCTCCACGCGATCACGGACGCGATCCTCGGCGCGCTCGGCGCCGGCGATATCGGCGATCATTTTCCGCCCTCCGACCCGCAATGGCGCGGCGCCCCCTCCTCTCTCTTTCTCGACCATGCCCGAGCGCTGGTCGAAGCGGCGGGCGGACGGATCGACCATGTCGATGTCACGATCGTCTGCGAGGCGCCGAGGATCGGCCCGTATCGGGACGCCATGCGGACACGGATCGCCGAGCTGTTGCGGCTGCCCCCGGCGAGGATTAGCATCAAGGCGACGACGACCGAGCGGCTGGGCTTCACGGGCCGCGGCGAAGGGATCGCCGCCCAGGCCGTCGCGTCGGTGCGGCTCCCGGAGGATCGATGAGCGACAATCGCGATTATCTTCTGCCGGACACGCTGGTCGACCTCGCCCGCGAGGTGGTCGCGCAGAACCGCGCCGCAGGCCGGCGGGTGGCGGTGGCCGAAAGCTGCACAGGCGGGCTGGTCGCCGCGGCGCTGACCGAGATTCCGGGAAGCTCGGACGTTATCGAGGCGGGCTTCGTCACCTATTCGAACGAATCCAAGGAAAAGCTGCTGCGCGTCAGCATGGACGTGATCGAGACGTTCGGATCGGTTTCCGTCGCGGTCGCATGGGCGATGGCCCGGGGCGCTCTGGAGGCTTCCGGCGCCGATGTGGCGGTGGCATTGACCGGGATCGCGGGGCCGGGCGGCGGATCGGACCGCAAGCCGGTCGGGACCGTCGTCTTCGCCCGCGCCGAGCGCGACGCCAACCCGAAGGAGATCGTCGCGGACACGCGGCTGTTCGACGACACGGGCCGCGGCGGCGTTCGCCTTCAGGCCGCGCTTTTCGCGCTCGGGCTGCTGCTGCCGGAGCCGGATTCGGGCGCGTAGAGCTCGGCCGCCCGCTCCTCGAACGCGCCGATCATCCGCCTCAGCGCCCGATCGAACATCTGGCCGGCGAGCGCCTCGAATATCCGATTCTTGAAGGCGAAATCGACGCAGAAATCCATCTCGGTGCCTTCGGAAACGGGACGGAACTTCCAGCTGTTGTGAAGGAACTTCAGCGGCCCCTCCACATAGTCGATATCGATCTCGTGCGGGCGGGTCTTGTGGACCTTCGAGGTGAAGGTCTCCTTGAGTGCCTTGAAGCCGACGACGAGATCCGCGACCATTCCCGTCTCGCTATTCTCGCGGATTCGGGTCGCGGCGACCCAGGGCAGGAACTCCTGGTAGCGCCCGACATCGGCGACGAGATCGAACAACTGCTCCGGCGTGTAGGGCAGGATTCGCGTTTCGGTGTGGCGCGGCATCAGCGCCCCTCCCCCGTCATTCCCGCGGAAGCGGGAATCCAGCTTCTTTTGCCTCCTTCTTTCGCGGTCTTCGCGTCTCCGTGCGAACCCAACGTCCTTTTTTTCGCGCGGCGACGCGGAGACGCGGAGAAGAAAAGCTGGATTCCCGCTTTCCCGGGAACGACGGAAATGGAGGTCACTTGCCTACCGCCCCCAATTTCGCCTCCCGCGCCGCGCGCATCTTTTCGAAATCGTCGCCCGCGTGATAGCTCGACCGGGTCAGCGGGCTCGCCGCGACGAGCAGGAAACCCTTGGCGCGGGCGATCGCCGCGTAGGCCGAGAAGGCTTGGGGGGTCACGAACTCCTCGACCGTCGCGTGGCGGGGGGTGGGCTGGAGATACTGGCCCATGGTCAGGAAATCGACGTCGGCCGAGCGCATGTCGTCCATCACCTGGTGCACCTCGAGGCGCTGCTCGCCGAGGCCGACCATCACCCCCGACTTGGTGAAGATCGACGGATCGTGGCGCTTGACGCTCTCCAGCAGCCGCAGCGAGGCGTAGTAACGCGCGCCGGGCCGGATCGTCGGATAGAGACGCGGCACCGTCTCCAGATTGTGGTTGTAGACGTCCGGGCGGGCCTGGATGATCTTCTCGACCGCGCTTTCGGCCTTGTTGCGGAAATCCGGCGTCAGGATCTCGATCGTTGTCGACGGGGTGTTGCGCCGCAGCGCTTCGATCACCCTGACGAATTGCGAGGCGCCGCCGTCCGGCAGGTCGTCGCGGTCCACGGAGGTGACGACGATGTGTGTGAGGCCGAGCTCGGCGGCGGCGGTCGCGACATGCTCGGGCTCGAGCGGGTCGACCGCGCGCGGCATGCCGGTCTTGACGTTGCAGAAAGCGCAGGCGCGCGTGCAGGTGTCGCCCAGGATCATCACCGTCGCGTGCTTCTTGGTCCAGCACTCGCCGATGTTCGGGCAGGCCGCCTCCTCGCACACGGTGGCGAGGTTGAGCGAGCGCATCAGCTTCTTCGTCTCCATGTAGCCATGGCTGACGGGCGCCTTCACGCGAATCCAGTCGGGCTTGCGCTGACGGGGAACGGCTATCGGATCGGCTTCGCTCATGGCGCGCAAATAGCGACCCGTTGCACGACTTGCCACCCCTTCCCTCCTTCGCCTAACGGATCCCCCATGGCCGATTTCGCGACCCTGATCGAAGGCTATCGCCGCTTCCGCGACCAGGAATGGCGCCAGGAGCGCGACCGATGGGCCGAGCTTGCCGAGGGGCAGAGCCCCAAGGTGATGGTCATCGCCTGTTCCGACAGCCGGGTCGATCCCGCGACGATCTTCGGCGCCCGGCCGGGCGAGATGTTCGTCGTTCGCAACGTGGCCAACCTCGTCCCCCCCTTCGAGCAGGACGGCCATTATCACGGTGTCTCCGCCGCCCTCGAATTCGCCGTCACCCAGCTCGAGGTCGACGAGCTGGTGGTGATGGGCCACGGCTTTTGCGGCGGCTGCGCGGCCGCCTTGACCGGCCAGTTCGACGACGCGCCGCATGGCGAGGGTCAGTTCATCGCCAACTGGATCGACATGCTTTCCGAAGCGCGCGAGCCGATCCGCACTCGCCACCCCGATCTTCCGCGTGAGGCCTACCTCGAGATGGAGCATGAAGGCGTGCGCATCTCGCTTCGCAACCTCAGGACCTTCCCCTGGGTCACCGAGCGGGAGGAGAGCGGCCGCCTCAAGCTGCACGGCGCCTTCTTCGCGGTCGCCGACGGGATTCTCCACGTGCTCGACGAGGGGACGGGAGCGTTCGCTCCGGCCTAGCGGACGAGCAATCGCCGCACGGGCAGGCGCCGCGCGGTGAGGATTCGGACGCGCGGCTGGAGCATCTGGCCGCGCATCACGCCCTCCCCTTCGGTCGGTGAGGTCGGCGCGGCGAGGATATGGCGCACCACGTCCATCCCTTCGACCACATGTCCGAACACGGCATAGCCAAGGCCGTCGCCGCCGGAGCCGGGGCCGGCGTCCAGATAGGGCTGGTTGCCGACCATGATGGTGAAGTCGCCCCGCGCGGTCCCAGGGGCGAGGCGCGGCACCGAAATCGCGCCGTCAATGTGGCTAAGGCCGGTCTGGCTGGTCGGCTCGTGGGCGATCGGGGGAAACAGCTTGCGCGGATCGCGCACGCCGCCCTGGACCAGCCCGGCGCCGGAAGCGGTATGCATGGCCCGGTAGAATTCGCTCCCGTCGAGCCGCCCCGCCTCGACATAGCGCAGGAAATTGCCCGCGGTGACCGGCGCGCGCGCCATCTCCAGCTCAACGACGATGTCACCCTCGCTGGTGCGAAGCTGAACCCGCACATTCGCCGGCGTCTGGGCGAGGGCCGGCGCGGCGAGGAAGAACAGGATTGCGAGTAGCAGCCTCAAGCGGCGGCCTTTCCGACCAAGCTGCGGCGGGCCCCATAAGCGAAATAGATCAGCAGGCCGACGACGTGTGCGCCGAGGAACCATATCTGGGTGCGCTGGGGCAGGCTGTAGAACAGATAGGCGCAGCCGAGGATGCCGAAGATGCCGACGGGCCATGCGAGCGGCGTTCGGAATCGCCGCTCGATCTCCGGTGAGCGCCGGCGCATCACGAGCATGCAGACGCACACGGCGATGAAGGCGGTCAATGTGCCGGCATTGGCGAGCGCTGCGAGTTCGGCCAGCGGGATCAGTCCGGCAAGCACCGCGACGACGATCGCCGTGAAGATGGTGATCCGCACCGGCGAGCCGCGCGACGAGACCCGCGCCAAGCCCGGCGGCAAAAGCCGATCGCGCGCCATGACGAAGAAGATCCGGCTCTGCCCGTAGAAGAAAGCGAGGATGACCGTCGGCAAGGCGATCACGGCCGACAAAGCGAGATATTCGGCGACGCGGCGCTGCCCGAGCTCGCGCAGGATCAGCGCCAGCGGCTCGGGGCTGTCGGCGAAGCGGGAATAAGCAAGCGCGCCGATCGCCGCCCCGGCAACCGCCATGTAGATGATCACGCAGGCCACCATCGAGCCGACGATTCCGATCTTGAGGTCGCGGCCCGGATTCTTGGTCTCCTCCGCCGCGGTGGCGATCGCGTCGAAGCCGTAAAAGGCGAAGAAGATGATCGCCGCCGCCGCCATGACGCCAACCTCTGCTCCCGGCGGGCCCGACTTGGAAAAGCCGTAAGGCATGAACGGCTCGAAATGCGCCGCGTCGAAATAGGGGAGGACGACCGCGACGAAGACGATCAGGGCGGTTACCTTGACAAGCACCAGGGCGGCGTTGAGCGTCGCGCTCTCGCGCGTGCCGTAGAGCAGCAGACCGGCGACGACCGCGATGATCGCGATCGCAGGCAGGTTGATCATGCCCCCGAGCTCCGGCCCCTGGGTCAGTCCGTGCGGGAAGGAGAGATAATGTTCGAGCAAGGGCGAGGCATAGCCCGACCACCCGACCGCGACCGCGCTGACGACCAGGCTGTATTCGAGGATCAGGCTCCAGCCGACGATCCAGGCCAGCAACTCCCCGAGCACGACATAGGTATAGGTGTAGGCGCTCCCCGAGGCGGGGATCATCGTCGCCATCTCGGCATAAGCGAGCGCCGCGGCGGCGCAGATCAGCCCGGCGATGGTGAAGGAGAGGATCACCGCCGGCCCTGCTTTCGCCGCGCCGACGCCGGTCAGCGTCAGGATGCCGGTTCCGACGATCGCCCCGACGCCCAGCGCGATCAGATGCGGCCAGGAAAGGCTCGGCTTCAGCCTGTGTTCCGGGGCCAGATCCTCGTGGGCGCGGGCCCCCTTCCTCGCATTCCATCTCGCCACGCGACGCCCCCCTCCCCTTGATTTCCAGGCGGCATCTTGGTCCGCCGCGGGCCTCGGAGCAAGGCCGGCCGATTGGCTAGCGCTCAGCATCCCGGTAGGACTTGGCTATGGCCACCATCCAGATCGCTTCACTTCAGCCGTCCGACCATGACGAATGGGAGCGACTCGCTCGCGGCTACAAGGCTTTCTACCGGACGGAGCTTCCGCAGGAGCGCTACGACGAGACCTGGAAGGCGCTGCTGGCGGGGGAGCGCATCCACGGCCTCGGCGCCCGCATCGACGGCGGCCTCGCCGGAATCGCGCATTACCTGTTCCACGCCCAGACCTGGTCGAGCGACTGTTGCTACCTCCAGGACCTCTTCACCGCCGAGGAGGCGCGCGGGCAAGGGGTCGCGAGCGCGCTGATCGACGCTGTCGCCGAAGCGGCCCGCACGCGCGGCGCGGTCAAATTCTACTGGCTGACCAAGCAGGACAACGAGCGGGCGCGAGCGCTCTATGACCGGCTAGCCGCGTGGAAAGGCTTCCTGCGCTACGATTACCCGCTCTAACGACTACCGCGTAAGCTTCCGGTACGTCACCCGGTGCGGCCGGTCCGCCTCGGGCCCGAGCCGGCGCAGCTTGTCCTCCTCATAGGCCTCGAAATTCCCCTCGAACCATTCGACGTGGCTGTCGCCCTCGAAGGCGAGGATGTGGGTCGCCAGCCGGTCGAGGAAGAAGCGGTCGTGGCTGATGATCACCGCGCAGCCGGCGAAATTCTCGAGAGCTTCCTCGAGCGCGCGCAGAGTCTCCACGTCGAGATCGTTGGTGGGCTCGTCGAGCAGGAGGACGTTACCGCCCTCCTTGAGCATCTTGGCGAGGTGGACCCGGTTGCGCTCGCCGCCGGAGAGCTGGCCGACCTTCTTCTGCTGATCTGAGCCCTTGAAGTTGAAGGCGCCGACATAGGCGCGGGTGCCGATCTCGTGCCTGCCGAAGCGGAACACGTCCGAGCCTCCCGAGACCTCCTCCCAGACGTTCTTGTCGGGGCTAAGATGGTCGCGCGACTGGTCGACATAGCCGAGGTGGACCGTCGGCCCGACCTTGATCTCGCCCGAATCGGGCTGCTCGGCGCCGGTGATCAGCTTGAACAGGGTAGTCTTGCCGGCGCCGTTGGGCCCGATCACGCCGACGATTCCGCCCGGCGGGAGCGAGAAGCTCAGGTCGTCGAACAGCAGCTTGTCGCCATACGCCTTGGACAGGTTCTTGACGTCGATGACGTTGCCGCCGAGCCGCTCGGGAACCTGGATCAGGATCTGGGCCTTGCCGGGGGTGCGGTTCTCCTGCGCCTCGACCAGCTCGTCGAAGGCGCGGATACGGGCCTTCGACTTGGCCTGGCGCGCCTTGGGCGAGCGGCGGATCCACTCGAGCTCGTCGGCAATCGCCTTCTGCTTGCCCTGCTCCTCGCGTTCCTCTTGCTCCAGCCTCTTAGATTTCTTCTCCAAATAGCCGGAATAATTGGATTCATAGATGTAGTATCGCCCGCGATCGAGCTCCAGAACCCAGTTCACGACATTGTCGAGGAAGTAGCGATCGTGGGTGACGAGGATGACGTTGCCCGGATAGTCGACGAGGTGCTTCTCCAGCCATTGCACGCTCTCGGCGTCGAGGTGGTTGGTCGGCTCGTCGAGCAGCAGAATGTCGGGCTTTTCCAGCAGCAGCTTGGTCAGCGCCACGCGGCGCTTTTCGCCGCCCGACAGGTTGGCGACCTCGGCGTCGCCCGGCGGGCAGCGCAGGGCGTCCATCGCGATCTCGAGCTGGTTGTCCAGCGTCCAGCCGTCGACCGCGTCGATCTTCTCCTGGAGGTCGCCCATTTCAGTGCCGAGGGCGTCGAAATCCGCGCCCTCCTCGCTCATCTCGGCGACGATCGCATTGTAGCGGTCGACAAGGTCGGCGACCCCGCGGGCGCCCTCGCGCACATTCTCCATAACGGTCTTGGTCGGGTCGAGCTGCGGTTCCTGCTCGAGATAGCCGACTCGAATCCCGTCGCCGGGCCAGGCCTCGCCGGTGAACTCGGTGTCGCGCCCGGCCATGATCTTCATCAGCGTCGACTTGCCCGAGCCGTTGGGTCCGACGATGCCGATCTTGGCGTCCGGATAGAATTGCAGGCTGATGTTGTTGAGCACCGGCTTGGGCGCGCCGGGAAAGGTCTTGCTCATGCCCTTCATGACGAAGCTGTACTGTGCGGCCATGCGGCGCCGTTCCTTCAAAAATTCGTGCTGGTCGGGGCGCGTTACCTAGTGCGGCGCGTAGTGATTGGCAAACGTGGCGAGCGCCTCTAAGCCCCCTTCCATGAAAAAGTTGCTCCTCCTCGCCGTCGCCCTCCCCTCCCTCGCTTTCGCCCAGACCGCCCCGGATCCCGCCGCGCTGCGCGATGCCGCGCTAAACGGCGATACGATCGCCTGGGACATGGTCGAGGGGCTGACGACCGAGATCGGCCAGCGCCAGGCCGGGACCGAGGCCGAGGCGCGGGCGCGCGATTGGGCGGTTCGGCATCTGACCGCTTTGGGCTTCTCCAACGTGCGCGTGGAACCGTTCGACATGCCGGTCTGGATTCGCGGCGAGGAGCGGGCGGAGATCGTCTCCCCCTTCCCCCAGTCGCTGGTGATCACCGCCCTCGGCAACAGCGCTGCGACGCCCGCGCGCGGCATCGAGGCCGAGATCGTCGCTTTCGACAGCGTCGCCGCCCTGGAAGCGGCGCCGGACAGCGCGGTCCGCGGCAAGATCGTCTTCATCGACCACCACATGATGCCGGCGCAAGACGGATCGGGCTACGGCCAGTTCGGAGCGCCGCGCCGCCAGGGCCCGACCATCGCCAGCCGCAAGGGCGCGCTGGGAATCGTCGTCCGCTCGATCGGCACCGACCATCACCGCAATCCGCACACCGGCGTGCAGAGCTTCGGCGAGGGCGCGCGGCCGATCCCAGCGGCGGCGCTCACCGTGCCCGACGCGGAGCAGCTCCAGCGAATCCTTTCGCGCGGGCGGCCCGTGCGGATGCGCCTGACGCTGACCCCGCGCAACATCGGCACGCGCCATTCGGGAAATGTCGTCGCCGAAGTGCCGGGCAGCGATCCGAGCGCCGGCGTGATCGTCATCGGCGGCCACCTCGACAGCTGGGACCTCGGCACGGGAGCGATCGACGACGCCGCCGGCGCCGCGATCACCACCGCCGCGGCTCACCGGATCATGCAGGCGGGGCAGCCGAGGCGGACGATCCGGGTCGTCTTGTTCGGCGCGGAGGAGGTCGGCGGCGGAGGCGGCGAGACCCATTTCAACCTCCACCGCGGCGAGAACAACGTCGTTCTGGTCGGCGAATCCGATTTCGGTGCCGACCGCGTCTGGCGTGCGCAATTCAGCTTGGGAGCGGGCAATGCGGCACTCAGCGAGCGGATCGCGGCCGTGCTCGCCCCGCTCGGAATCACCAAAGGACCCGGAAGCGCGAGCGCCGGCGCCGATCTCGGCATGTGGGCCCGCGCCGGGACAGCGGCGATCGACCTCAACCAGGACGGCACACGCTATTTCGACTATCATCACACGCCGGACGACACGCTCGACAAGGTCGATCCCGCCCAGCTCCGCCAGAACGTCGCTGCCTGGACGGCGATGCTGGCGGTCGCGGCCTATGCGCCGGAGCGGATCGAGCCGGCGCCGGAGCGCCCGCGGGAGCGCTAGGGCCGTACCCATAAGCGGATTCCCCATAATGAGATGAGCGATCCGGACACGCGTCGCGGACGCTTCTTGTAGGCCGCTTCATATTCGATAGAAAATTTGGTCGGGGAGACAGGATTCGAACCTGCGACCCTCTGCTCCCAAAGCAGATGCGCTACCAGGCTGCGCTACTCCCCGACGCGCGAGCGCTTAGGGCTTGGGCGCGGCCGGCGCAACCGGAGCATCCGGCAGGGGATGGATGTCCCAGCCGTCGGCCGCCCCCCGCCGGCTGCCATAGTCGATCAGGCAGTGCATGTAGCGCGGATAGAATTGGATCGGATGCATCGTCCGCTCGTCTTCGTCCTTCCATTCGCTGCAGCTGTATCGTCCGTCCGGATGCGTCGAATCGATCGGCAGCGTGGCGAGCTGCGGCGAATCCATCGCGAACAAATGGGCGTTGAGCGCCGGGCGATCGATCCGCGTGAACCACACCCGGTTGCCCATCTTCTGCTCGACGATGATCCGATCGGCGGAGAAGCGGTAGACCTGGTTTACGAGCACCTGCTCGGACCGCAGCGCGAGATTGAGCAGGCTCCAGCTGCTGCGCGGATCGGTGGCGAGGCCGGTCGGCGGATTCGCCACGCACAGCGTCTCCCGCGCCCGGCCGCACACCGGCGGCGTTTCGAGGTCGCCATTGGCGATCACGAAGAACTCGCTCGGCAGGCCGCTGGCCTTTTCCGCGCTCGTCGCTCCCTGGATGACGTCGTCCGCGAACATTCCGAAGCGCATGCCGCCGTCGACGAACATGCCGTTGTCGATGAACACCGGAACGGCGGCGAGCGGCGCGGAGGACGATGCGACGATCGCATCGACGTAACAGCCGCGCAGCCGCAGCTGATCGGGCGTCTCCGCGGCCTCCGGCGGCGCCAGCGCGGCGTAATCGGAGGCCATCTGCGTGAGGTCGAAGGCGCTCGCCTGGCCGCTGTCCATGTCGACGGCGCCGACATAGAGCTTGCGGTGGGCGGCGTTGGCCTCGGCGACGGCGCGCATCACCTCGGGGGAAATCTCGTTCAGGAGAACGCCGCGCAGCGGAGCAAGATCGGCCACGGCGCCGCGCCGCACCACCCTTACCAGCTCGAAAGGCGACATGCTGCCGTCGCGGCGGTTGCGGCCGATCGGAGTCAAAAGCTCGCTTTCGTTGCTGATCGCGTAGCGCGTGACGCCCCGCTCGGTGTTGCCGAGGAAAGCGAAGGTCGAAAGGATCGATCCGGTGCTGATTCCCGTGACCACGTCGAATTCGGGGAGCCTCTCGCCCGGGCTCGAGCGGCGCCAGCCGTCGAGGAACCCGGCTCCGAACGCGCCGTGAAGGCTGCCCCCGGAAAGCGCGAGCAGCCGGAACGGCTGGCCGCTGCGAGCCGCCGCCCGGGCGGTCAGCGCGGTCTGGATTTCGCTGGCCAGAGTGGCTCCTGCGGGCGCCGTCTCGGTCAGCGGCAAAGCGATGGGATAGGAGTGGAAACGGCAGAATTGGGCCTGGGCGACCTGCGGCGGGGGCGAAATCGCGCAGCCCGCCAAGACCAGGACAAGCAAAAGCGCGCCCAACGAGAATCTGAGCATGACCGTCCCCCCATCGACTCAAGTCAAGGACTGAAGGGCAAAGAATAGCGCAGATCGGGCGTGAAGAATAATCCGAAATGGTGGGCCCGGCAGGATTCGAACCTACAACCTAGCCGTTATGAGCGGCCGGCTCTACCATTGAGCTACAGGCCCCGCGCCCGAATGGCATGAGAGGGCGTTCCCCGCAAGGCTCAGAGCACGCCTTCACGCTCCCCGGGCTGACTGGGGATCGGGAGGTAGAGCGCGAAGCGCGACTCGTCGACGACCAGCGCGCCGCCGACCGCCTCGGCGAGATTGCGGATCAGCCTCAGCGCGAAGCCGAGCCCCAGCGCCGGAGCCGCGGGCCAATCGCCGTCGGGGCTGTAGCCGGGATCGAGCAGCTCGCCCTCGTTCACCCCGGCGATCGCCTCCGGCCGGCCGACAGTGAGGCAGAGCATCGTGCCCTCGCCTCGAGCCCGCAGCCCAAGGCTCGTGCTGATCGTTTCGCCCGGCCGGGCCAGGCCGATCGCTCCGCCGAGCAGGCGCGAGACCATCCGCTCGCCGACCCCCGGCGCGACCAGGACCGGCGGCAGCTCGCCGACGATCTCGGCGGCGAGATGCGCGCCGCGCTCCTCGGCCAGGCGGCCATACGCCTCGTTCATCCGGGCAAAGAGCGAGGCGGCGTCGATCCGGCTGTCCTCGACCTCGAAGCGCCGCGTTTCCAGCCGGGCGGCGGTATCGAGATCCTCGACCGCGCCGAGCAGGCTGCGGGCCTGGCCGGCGATCTCCGCCGCATTGTCCCTGTAGGGCGCCGCGGCGGGGCCGAGATACTGGCCCTCGATCATCTCGGCGAAGCCGATGATCGCGTTGAGCGGCGTTCGCAGCTCGTGGATCAGCTGGCGCAGCGATTCGGCCGGGAGCTCGGTCCCGAACACGCCCACGGGCTTGGTGAGGTTATTGGCGACCTCGTCGATCCGCGGCCGCCGCGCCGTGCCGCGATAGCCGAGAAAGTTGCCGCGCTGGGGATCGAAATAGGGAACTCCGGAGATTCGCCAGTCGCCCCCCGCCGGCCCCGCCCCCGCGACGTTGAAGCGGGCGTCGCGAAAGGGCGCGCGCTTCTCGAACGCGCCTGCGGCCTGGCCGTCGACTCCGTAATGGCCGCGCCCGGCGATCGAGGCGATGCTCTGTCCGACCAGCGCCCCGCGCGGCGCGCCCTCGACCCAAAGGATGACTCCGTCCGACCCCGTTTCCCAGCGAAAGCCGTCGAGGTGGGCCTCGACCGGATGGGGACCCTCGCCCGGCGGCTGCCGGCGCTGCTTGCGGAAGGCCTCGATCCGAGCGACCAGATCGCGGATCTGCGAGTCGCTTTCGTCCGTCGCTTCGGGCGCGGACACCGGCGCTCCGTCCGGGATGCTGTCGCCGCGCTCGAGCACGAGATCGCCCGGGCCGAACGCGCTCAACGCGTGCTTCACTTCCGGGTCGAGATCGTCGCGGTGGCGAAGCAGGGCCCGCGCGGCGGGGCCAAGCCTTGGCAGCACTTCGAACCAGGAATCGCGGTCGAGCCGCGCCCGGGCGATCAGCGGCGCGGCGATCGATGCCTGGTCCTCAGCGAAGAAAGCGAGCAAATCGGGCGCGACTTCCCGGCCGGCGAGCGCTCTGGCCGCCTGCCGCCGGGCCGCCGGATCGATAGCGGCGCGGGTGTCGCGAAGGACTCGAAAGGCTTCGTCACGCTCGGTCGAATCGGCGCCGGGCTGGGCGAGCAGGTCGACGAGTTGGCGCCAGCGCGCGGACGTCCTGTCCGCGCGGTCGGCGGGCATGGACAATACGGTCGCGATGCGGTCGTCGAAGCGCATGGATCAGGCCTACTCGCGCGCGCCCGGGCGCAAAAGCGCCTAATTCGCCGCGTCGCAAAGTGGGACGCCGCCAGGGGCCTTCCCTACCCCCGACGCGAGAGCCAGAGCATCCACAATTGAGCGAGCTCCGCGCGCGGGCCGGTGACGGCACGGAACGCCGCCTCGGCCTCCGCGCGCTGGCCGCCAAGCGCGAGCGCCTCGCCGAGCCGCATGTTGGCGAGATTCGCATCCGCCGCGCCCTTTTGCAGGGCCGCCCGGTAAAGCTCGGCCGCCTCGGCATATTGGCCGTAGCTGAAGAAGGCGTCGCCGGTGCGAAGGGCCGCTGTGGCGTTGCTTCCGGCCAGCGCCGCCGTGCGCTCGCCGGCCAGCGTCGGGCGATCGCTGGCGATTCTCTGGGTAGCGGTGGCGAGCCGCTCGCGCGCCCAGCCGGCATTGGTCGCGATCGCGTTTCGGGCGAGGCCTTCGTCGAGCACTGCCTTGACCTCGCCGAACATGGCGCCCTCCATCGCGGCATTGGCATATTCGACATAGTCGCGCTCGGCCGACATCGCTCCGACCGCCCGCATCAGGCGGTAGATGTCGAGCTTGGCGCCCGGGCCGCCATTGCCCATCTCGCCATAGATGACGAGCGCGTCGTGCCAGTTGCTCGGAGTCGGGAAAGCGGTGACGAGGTCGCGAACGTAGGTGATGGCCTGCGGTCCCATCCGGCCGCGATAGGCCGCCGTCAGAAGCCGCTTGCGAAGGTCTTCTGTAATCGGCCTGCCCGCCTGCTGCTCGGCCTGGGCGATCTGCTGATAGATCTGCAGCGCGCCAGCCCAGTCCTGCTGGCCCATACGGGCCTGCGCCATCCGCATCCGGGCATTCGGATCGTTGGGATTGAGCGCGGCGAGCTGCGCCAGCGCACGATCGGCCTTGGCCTGGTCGCCGGCAGCGGCGGCGAGCCGCGCCTGGTTTTCCAGCAGTCCCGGCATTTCCGCCGGAAGCGCTCCGCCCGAAGCGATCAGGTCGTCGATCGCGCGCGCCTGCAATTGCGTGTCGTTGGTGTTGAGGCCGATTCGGAGCCTCACCTGGGCGACGATATATTTGGCATCCGCGCCGCTGACGGCGGCGTCGGCGGCGGGAAGCGCCGCAGCGGCGGCGGCCCAGTCGTTGTTGCCGACCGCCTGGAGGACCGGCTGAAGCGCGGTCCGCTCGCCGCGGCTAAGATTGTACTGCCGTTCGGGCTGGGCGGGCGCTTGTGGAGCGGCCGGAGCCGCGGGGGGCTGGGCGAAGGCCGCGGACGCGCTCGTCGCGAGCAGGGCGGCCAGAACGGCCTTCGAAATCCTCATCGAACAGTCTCCTGTAGTGCGAAAACGCCTTGAATCCGTTGTCACGCGGCCGGGCGACGGGCGAGCCAGGCCAGCCAGAAACCGGCGAGCTCCGCGCGCGGCCCCGTCACGGCGTGCAGCGCCGCTTCGGCCTCGGGCCTCCGACCGGCGAGCGCGAGCGACGCGCCGAGCCGGCTGTTCACGAGATTTGGGTCCTCGCCGCCTTTCTGCAAGGCCAGGCCGTAAAGTTCGGCGGCCTCGGCATATTGGCCGGCGGCGAAATGCGCGTCCGCGGCGGCCCGCGCCTGGGCGCCGGTGCCTGCGGTCGCCTGCGCCCGAAGGCGGGGCAGCGCCGCGCGCGCTGCGACGGCCTGGCGGTTGGCCGCGGCGATCGCCTGCGCCACCGCGGGCTTGGTCGAATCGAGCATCTGGCGCGATACGCCCTCGTCGAGGAAGATCTTCGCTTCGCCGGGCGAGGTCGTCGTCAGCACCTGTGCAGCCTCGAGATAGTCGCGCTCCCCGGCGAGCGCGCCTGACGCGCGCATCAGCCGGCCGATATCCAGCCGAAGCTCGGCGTCGCCGGCGGCGGCAACGTCCCGATAGACGAGCAAGGCGTCGCGCCAATTGACCTGGCTCGGATAGGCCGCGACCAGCGAGCGCGCGAGGGCGATCGCCTGCGGGCCGAGCTGGGCGAGACCGAGCGGCGGCCGCGTGGCATCGTAAGCGACCGCGACCGCACGCCGGTGCAGGCTCTCCGGAGAGGCTCGGCCGGCGGCGCGATTGGCCTCGATCGCGCGGCTGAACAGCTGCACGGCGAGCTCGCGGTCGGCCGCGGCCGTCTGCCGGCGATTCACCCGCGACTTGAACTGGGCATAGTCGGTCAGGGCCTCGACGTTGTTCGGAGCGGCCTCGACTGCGCGAGCGAGCAGGCGCTCGGTCCGCGCCATGTCACCCGCGCCATAGGCCCGGGACGCCTGGTTGGCGAGGAGTGAGGCCATTTCATCGGGTGGGGCGAGACCGCTCTCGACCAAGGCGTCGACCGCCTGGTTGTACAGCTGCGCATCGCTTCGGGAGCGCGCGATATCGAGCTGGTAGCGGGCGACGGCATAGCGCCCCTCGGCGCTGCGCGACGCGGCACGGGCGGCGGCGAGCGCCGCGTCCTGGGCCGGCCGATTGGGCTGCGCGGCGGCCGCCGCCAAGACGTTGATCGCATTTTCTTCGTCGCGGCTGACGTTGATCGTGCGCGGCGCCTGCCCGACCTGCGCGCTCGCCCCGCCTGCCACCAGCACTGCCGCAAGGACGGCCCTCGAAAGCTTCATGCAACGCGCCTCCACCAGCGAATCCGTCCGCCGAGGGACGGGAGGGCCGTGGCTTTAGCGCCATGACCCCATGGTTGCTAGGTCTCGTCCACTGAACGCCTCTTGAACCGCGCCGAAGGGGCTGGTCATCGCGGCGATCCGCTTTATCTAGGGAAGGCTCCTCGCGTGTGCGCGCGTGCACGCGCGCGGGGTGGCCCTGGCGGCGCGTATCGGCTAGGGTGCTCCCCGCATCGCCGGCGCGACCCTCGCGCCCTCCTCAATTACGCATTTTCAGGAACATCCATTGGCCAGCGAAACGCCGACCATCGACCCCAGCGACATCTCCCCGATCTCCATCGTTGATGAGATGAAGACCTCCTACCTCGATTACGCGATGAGCGTGATCGTCGCCCGCGCCTTGCCTGACGTTCGCGACGGGCTGAAGCCGGTCCACCGCCGAATCCTCTACGCCTGCCAGGAGGGCGGCTTCGTCCCCGGCCGGCCCTATCGCAAGTCCGCCAAGATCGTCGGCGACGTGATGGGCAACTACCATCCGCACGGCGACAGCGCGATCTACGACGCGCTCGCCCGAATGACGCAGGATTGGTCGATGCGCGTGCCGCTGATCGACGGCCAGGGCAATTTCGGATCGATGGATCCAGATCCGCCGGCGTCGATGCGCTACACCGAGGCGCGGCTCGCCAAGGTGGCGATGACCCTGCTCGACGATCTCGACAAGGATACGGTCGATTTCCAGCCCAATTACGACGCCTCGCGCTCCGAGCCGCAGGTGCTTCCGGCGCGCTTCCCGAACCTGCTGGTCAACGGCGCCGGTGGAATCGCGGTCGGCATGGCGACCAACATCCCGCCGCACAATCTCGGCGAGGTCATCGCCGCCTGCAAAGCCTATATGGACAATCCGGCGATCACGATCGACGAGCTGATCGAGATCATCCCCGGCCCCGATTTCCCGACCGCTCCGATCATCCTGGGCCAGGCGGGCGCCCGCAGCGCCTATCACACCGGCCGCGGCTCGATCCTTCAACGCGCGCGCTACAAGATCGAGGAAGGCCGGGGCGACCGCCGCTCGATCGTGCTGACCTCGATCCCCTATCAGGTCGGCAAGAATGGCCTGGTCGAGAAGATCGCCGAGGCCGCCAAAGACAAGCGAGTCGAGGGCATTTCCGACATTCGCGACGAATCGAACCGCGAGGGCGTTCGAGTGGTCATCGACCTCAAGCGCGACGCCACTCCGGACGTCGTCCTCAACCAGCTTTGGCGGCACACGCCGGCCCAGTCGTCCTTCCCGGCCAACATGCTCGCCATTCGCGGGGGCCGGCCGGAGACGCTGACGCTTCGCGACTTCATCGAGGCCTTCATCCGCTTTCGCGAGGAGGTGATCACCCGCCGCGCCAAGTTCGAACTCGCCAAGGCCCGCGACCGCGCGCACCTGTTGCTCGGCCTGGTCATCGCCGTCACCAATCTGGACGAGGTGGTGCGGATCATCCGCGGCTCCGCCTCGCCGGCCGAGGCCCGCGCGGCGCTGCTCGCGCGCGCCTGGCCGATCGCCGAGATCTCCGCCTACATCCGGCTCGTCGAGGCGGTCGAGACCGAGATTTCGGGCGACACCTACAACCTGTCCGAGGCGCAGGTCCGCGCCATCCTAGACCTGCGCCTGCACCGGCTCACCGCGCTTGGCCGCGACGAGATCGGCGGGGAGCTGCGGGAGCTGGCGACCTCGATCGGCGAACTGCTCGAAATCCTCGGCGACCGGGTGAAGCTTTTCGCGGTGATGCGCGACGAATTCGACGAGATCGAAACCGCCTACGCGACGCCGCGAGTCACCGAGATCGCGCCGGCTTGGGACGGGATTGAGGACGAGGATCTGATCGAGCGCGAGGACATGGTCGTGACCGTGACCCTCGGCGGTTACATCAAGCGCACGCCGCTGCAGACCTTCCGCACGCAGGCCCGCGGCGGCAAGGGCCGCGCCGGAATGGCGACCAAGGAGGAGGATGCGGTCACCGAATTGTTCGTGACCTCGACCCACACGCCGGTCCTGTTCTTCTCGACCCACGGCAAGGTCTACCGCCTGAAGGTATGGCGCCTGCCCGAGGGCGCACCGCAGGCACGCGGCCGTCCGATGATCAACCTGCTGCCGCTCGCCGAAGGCGAGACCATCTCGACCGTATTGCCGCTTCCGGAAGACGAGGCGGAATGGGGCAAGCTCCACGTGATGTTCGCGACCGCACGCGGCTCTGTGCGGCGCAACTCGATGGACGCCTTCGCCAACATCCGCACCTCGGGCAAGATCGCGATGAAGTTCGAGGAAGGCTCGGAGGATCGGCTGATCGGCGTCTCCTTGCTCACCGAGGAAGACGACGTCCTGCTCGCAACGCGCAACGGCCGCGCGATCCGCTTCGCCGCGACCGACGTGCGCGAGTTCCAGAGCCGCGATTCGACCGGCGTCCGCGGCGCCCGCCTGCTCGGCGGCGACGAGGTGATCTCGCTGTCCGTGCTGCGCGGCTTCGCGGCGACGACCGAGGAGCGCGACGAGTATCTGCGGCACGCACCCTGGCGCGAACGGCGCGCTGACCTACCGCCGCCACCGCCTCGCGAGATGTCGGACGAACGCTTTGCCGAGTTCGAAGCGGCCGAGGAGTTCATCCTCACGGTCTGCGCGAACGGCTACGGAAAACGCAGCAGCGCCTATGAATATCGCCGAACCAACCGCGGCGGCCAGGGCATCACCAATATCGACAATCTCGCCCGCAACGGACCCGTCGTGGCCTCCTTTCCGGCGCACAATGGCGAGCAGCTGATGCTGGTCACCGATCAGGCCAAGCTGATCCGGATGAGCGTCGGCGACACCCGGGTCATCGGCCGCAACAGCGCGGGCGTGCGCCTGTTTAACGTCGCCGAGAACGAGCATGTCGTGTCCGCCGCCCGGATCGAGGAAAGCGAGGAGGAAGCCGAAGCCGATCTCAGCGACGGCGCTGTGGAGATCGCCCCTGAGCCTGGCGCTATTGTCGGCGAGAATCTGGCCGACGGCAGCGAAGAAGCGTGACCGCGCCTCCCGCGACCGCATGGAAGATTTTGACCGTCGACGAGTGGGCAAGCTTCCAGGCTTCCGGGCGGTTCGAAGGCTCCCCGGCCGATCGCGCCGACGGATTTATTCATCTGTCGGCGGAGGATCAGATCGAAGGCACGATCGCCAGGCATTTCACGGGACGGACGGACCTCGTCTTTGCCGAAATCGACCTCACCGTTCTGGGTGAAGCCGTCAAATGGGAGGTCTCGCGCGGCGGCGCCCTGTTCCCGCATCATTACGGTGCGCTGCCGCTGGAGGCCGTCCGCGCCGCCCGCGCTCAATCGTAGACGAACAGGATGAAGTGACCGCAGGTGCCGAGGCCGATAGTGCGGCCTTCCACCGTCATCACCTGAGCGTTCGCCGGAATCTCGTGCACGCGACCGCGGACCGTCACGTCATTGCCGCCGCTGGCCTGGAGCTCGTGCATCATCTGCGCCGGAAGCGAGACGCTGACGCAGCGCCCGCCGGCGAGATCGAGCTTGCCCATCCACGCCTGCCCCGCCTGGACCGGAACCATGTGCCCGCGAAGGGTGCACATGCGCACTGCCGAGCATTGCTCGTAGGTCATCGGCTCGTGAACGGTCTCGCACGAAGCCAGCGGCGGTATCGCCATGGGCAGCGCGAGGAGCAGCAGCGATTTCGATCTCATGCAACCGATCATGCCGGTAGAAGCGCTCGGCTGAACTCGGGAATCACCCCGATTTGCGGCGGAATTCAGCAGTAAAGATCGACCGCCTCCCAATCCGGGATCACCGTTTCACGAAGCGGCGTGCGGTGGCAGTGCGCCGGGTCGCGCTCGAAGCAGAGCAAGGCGGAGGGCTTTTCCTCGGCGAGCGCGACCATCTGCGCAGCCTGCGCGCCGGCTTCGGGCGTTTCGAGCTGAGCGGCATAAATCCGCTCCATCTCCGCCATCCGCCCCTTGCGCGCCGCCTCGCGGCCGGCGGGCGGGGTGCCGAGCGCCTTAAGGTGGACATAGTCGATCCCCGCTTCCCTCAGGCCCGCGGCGAGGACGTTCTTGGAGAAGCCGGGCTTGCGCGACAGCGGCACCGCGCGGACGTCTATCAAACGCTCGACGCCTGCTGCCTTGAGCGCGGCGATCAGCTCCGGCTGAGTCGCGCCCTCATAGCCAATGGTGAAAATGCGCATGGCCTTCCTCCCGAACCGATCCGCGCCTATCTGACCCGCCATGTCCAGCCAAGTCCACATCATCGGCGGCGGCCTCGCCGGGTCGGAAGCCGCCTGGCAGCTCGCCGAGGCCGGGATCGCCGTCCGCCTTACCGAGATGCGCGGATCGGGCGAGATGACTGCCGCGCATCAGACCGACGCGCTCGCCGAGCTGGTCTGCTCGAACAGCTTCCGCTCGGACGATGCCGAGAACAATGCCGTCGGCCTGCTCCATGCGGAAATGCGCGCGCTGGGCTCGCTGATCATGTCGGCGGCCGACGCGCACAAGGTCCCGGCGGGCTCCGCGCTGGCGGTCGATCGCGACGGCTTCTCCGCCGAGGTGACCGCCCGGCTCAACGCCCATCCCAATATCAAGATCGTCCGCGAACGGGTCGACGCCCTCCCCGACTCCGGCGCGACCATTGTAGCCACCGGGCCGCTGACCGCCGCTCGACTCGCCGAATCGATCGGCGTGGCGACCGGCGCGGAAGCGCTCGCATTCTTCGACGCGATCGCGCCGATCGTTCACCGCGACACGATAGACATGGACATCTGCTGGATGGCCAGCCGCTGGGACAAGGGCGAGACCAAGGACTACATCAACTGCCCGATGACCAGGGAGCAGTATCTCGCCTTCCATCGGGGGCTGCTCGACGGCGAGAAGACCGAGTTCAAGCAGTGGGAGAAGGACACCCCCTATTTCGAGGGCTGCATGCCGATCGAGGTGATGGCGGCGCGCGGCGAGGATACCTTGCGCTTCGGACCGATGAAGCCGGTCGGACTCGACGACCCCAGGACGGGGCGCTGGCCCTATGCCGTGGTCCAGCTTCGCCAGGACAATAAGCTCGGCACCTTGTGGAACATGGTCGGCTTCCAGACGAAGCTCAAGCATGCCGAGCAGGTGCGGCTGTTCCGCACCATTCCAGGGCTGGAGAATGCCGAATTCGCCCGGCTCGGCGGGCTGCACCGCAACACATTCATCAATTCCCCTCAGCTGCTGGATTCCACCTTGCGGCTGAAGCAGGCGCCGCACATTCGCTTCGCCGGCCAGATCACCGGCTGCGAAGGCTATGTCGAATCCGCCGCGGTCGGCCTGATGGCGGGGCGCTTCGCCGCCGCCGAGCTGGAGGGCAAGGCGCTCGCCCCTCCCCCGCCGACCACAGCGCTCGGCGCGCTGCTCGGCCACATTACCGGCGGCGCCGACGCGGCGAGCTACCAGCCGATGAACGTCAATTTCGGCCTGATGCCCCCACTCGAAGGGCCGAAGACGAAAAAGGCCGACCGCAAGAAGCTCTATACCAGCCGCGCGGCGGACGACCTCGAGACTTGGCGGGCCGCGCTCTAATTCTCGTCGCCGTCGCCCGCCCGGGCCGCGGGCGCCCCCTGCTGCGCGCAATTGCACCTGGCTTGCCGCGCTGGCGTGCGTCGGCGTGGCGCGGTGGTCGCGAACTCGGCGCGGGTCAGCGCGCGGTCGTGATCCGAATCCGCGCCGGCGAACTTCTGAAGCGTTCGCGCAGCCCATTCCTCGAAGGAGAGGCGCCCGTCATGATCCGAGTCCAGCCGCTGGAAGGCGCGTTGGCGCGGGTAGGTCAGCTCGGCCAGAGTGATTCGGCCATCATTGTCCCTGTCGGCGCGGTCGAAGCGCCTCTGCTCGCGCGTTCGCTCGTCGGCAGATGGCGGCGCGGGCGGCCTGCTTGGATCCGAGGGGGCGGCGGCCGCCTGTTCCGGCGCCTCGGCGATGGTCATCGCCTCGCCCTGAGCCATTCCCTTCCAGATGAAGAACCCCGCGACACCCAACAGCAATAAAGAACCGGCCCCGGCCGCCTTTCGCAGCATCCCGTCCTCCCTCGTTCCAACAGCTTCGAGCAACGGGAAACAAAAAGTCGAGACGAGTCAAGACGCCGCCGTCATCCGATCAAGCGATGGAGCATGAGCCGCAGCATTCGGGCCGGAGATCCCTGCCTTTCCCAAGAATAGGGGCCGCGATCGATGTCCCGCCTGGCAAGCAAAGCAAGGAGAGCGAGCGGCACCGGCTTGCGCGTGGCTCGATCGTCGATCCGCCGAGCCAGATCGATCGCCGCGCGCGATTCCACCGGATTGCTGCTGCGGCGGGCAAGATCGACCAGGGCCCAGCGCGCGCCGGCTTCGGCCAGCCCACTCTCATCCGAATCCAACACGCGCGCCGAGAGACGGAACAGCCGCTCGCCCCGAGCGCGTGCGTAAGCCCGAAGGGCCGCCTCGTCCAACGGGCCGTCGGTCAGCAACTCCGCCCACCCCTCCTCCATCGCCGCCAGATCCCCGCCGCTCACGCCGCGCGTCAAGACCTGCGCGGCGAGCGCCCGGAGCACGGGCTCGGGAGGCGGCGAATCCGAATCGAGGCGATCGAGCGCCTCGCGCCACCAGGCGAGGCGGATGCGGCTCACCATGGAATCGCGGCCGGCGGCGAGGACGGCGCCCAGGGTGGCGTCAAGACGCCAGAGGGCCTCAAGCGCGGGCCGGGCGGAGGACGCCGCATAGGCAAGGATGAGCTGGCGATCGGCGTCGAGCGCGACGGTCAGCGGTAGAGCACCTTCTTCGCCGCGGCGACGACGTCGCCGACCTTGATCAGCGCGAGCTTCTCGAGGTTCGCGGCATAAGGCAGCGGCACGTCCTCGTCGGTGACGCGCAACACCGGCGCGTCGAGATCGTCGAAGCCGTCCTCCATCGCGATCGCCATCAGCTCGGCGGAGACCGAGCAGGTCGGCCAGCCCTCCTCGACGCACACCATGCGGTTCGTCTTCTTGAGGCTGGCGAGAACGGTCGCGCGATCGAGCGGCCGAAGCGTTCGTAGATCGATCACCTCGGCCTCGATCCCCTCGGCGGCGAGTCGCTCGGCGGCCTCGAGGCTGACGCCGACGCCGATCGAGTAGCTGACGAGCGTAACGTCCTTGCCCTCGCGAACGACCTTCGCCTTGCCGATCGGAAGGACGTAATCGTCGATTCTTGGAACCTCGAAGCTTTGCCCATAAAGCAATTCATTTTCGAGGAATACGACCGGGTCTTCAGACCGAATGGCAGCCTTCAGCAGGCCCTTCGCGTCGGCCGCGCTATAGGGCGCGATGACCACCAGCCCGGGCACCGCGGCGTACCAGGGCCCGTAATTCTGGCTGTGCTGGGCGCCGACCCGCGCCGCGGCGCCGTTCGGCCCGCGAAAGACGATCGGACAGCGCATCTGCCCGCCCGACATATAATTGGTCTTCGCGGCGGAATTGATAATATGATCAATAGCCTGCATCGCGAAGTTGAAGGTCATGAACTCGACGATGGGGCGCAGGCCGCCCATCGCGGCGCCGGTGCCGACGCCGGCAAAACCATATTCGGTGATCGGCGTGTCGATCACGCGCTTCGCGCCGAACTCGTCGAGCAACCCCTGGGTGACCTTGTAGGCGCCCTGATATTCGGCGACCTCCTCGCCGATCACGAAGACCCGCTCGTCGGCGCGCATTTCCTCGGCCATCGCGTCGCGAAGCGCCTCGCGGACCGTCGTCTTGACCAGCTCGGTGCCCGCAGGAACGTCCGGGTCGTCGTGCGTGTGGGCGACGGCGGTGACGAGATCGCGCGCGGCGGTCTCCATCTGGTGCGGCGTGACGTCCGAATGAACCTCGGTCTTCTGATCGCTCGGCTGCTCGATCTTCTTTTCCGGCTCGGCGGCGGGCGCCGGTGCGGACACCGCCTCGCCTTCCTCGCCCATGATCGCGATAACCTCGCCGACCTTTACCCCGTCGCTGCCTTCGGGCACCACGATCTTGGCGATCCGCCCCTCGTCGACCGCCTCGAATTCCATCGTCGCCTTGTCGGTCTCGATCTCGGCGAGAATGTCGCCGGCGGAGACAGTGTCGCCTTCCTTGACCAGCCACTTGGCGAGCGTGCCCTCCTCCATGGTGGGTGAGAGCGCCGGCATCTTGAGCTCGATCGCCATCAGTAGCTCCCCACCAGCACGTCGGTGTGGAGCTCGGCGGCCTCGGGCTCTGGCGCCTGCTCTGCGAAGTCGGCGGCCTCGACGACGATCTTCTTGATCTCGTTGTCGATCGCCTTGAGGTCCTCCTCTTTCGCCCCGGCCTTCTCCAGCTCGCGCTTCACAGCCTCGATCGGATCGGACTTGTCGCGCACCGCCTGCACCTCCTCGCGGGAACGATATTTGGCCGGGTCGGACATCGAATGGCCGCGATAGCGGTAGGTCTTGAGCTCGAGCAGGATCGGTCCCTTGCCGCCCCGCACCCACTCCAGCGCGGTCTCGGCCGCGCCGCGCACGGCGAGCACGTCCATCCCGTCGACCTGAAGGCCGTTGATCCGGAAGCTCTCGCCCCGCTTGTAGAGCTGGTCTTCGGCCGAGGAACGGTTGACCGAGGTGCCCATCGCATATTGGTTGTTCTCGATCACGAAGATGATCGGAAGCTTCCACAGCTCGGCCATGTTGAAGCTTTCGTAGACCTGGCCCTGGTTGGCCGCGCCGTCGCCGAAATAAGCGAGGCACACGCCGCCGTCGCCCGAATATTTGTGGCCGAAGGCGAGGCCGGTGCCGAGGCTCACCTGCGCGCCGACGATGCCGTGCCCGCCGTAGAATTTGTGATCGGTCGAGAACATGTGCATCGAGCCGCCCTTGCCGCGCGAGATGCCCGCGGCGCGGCCGGTCAGCTCGGCCATGATGATCTTGGGATCGATGCCGTAAGCGAGCATGTGGCCATGGTCGCGATAGCCGGTGATGACGCTGTCCTTGCCCGGCTCGAGCGCGGATTGAAGCCCGACCGCGACCGCCTCCTGGCCGATATAAAGGTGGCAGAAGCCGCCGATCAGGCCGAGGCCGTAGAGCTGGCCGGCACGCTCCTCGAAGCGGCGGATCAGCAGCATCTGCTTGTAATAATCGAGCAGCTCTTGCCTGGAGGCCTGGTAGCGCCTGGGCTCAGGCGGACGCTCTCGGTTGGGGGTCTGAGGCGGCGCCGGAGCGTCTGCTTTCTTCACGGCGCCCTTCGGCGCGGCTGCCCTGGCCATTCCCGGCCTTCTCCTCTTGTCGCTTGGCTCGCGGCTCTATGACGGCAAACGCGGGAGGGCGCAACGGGTGCCGCGGGGAGACCGGTGCGCCGTCAAGCATACCCTCTCGGGTGGCGAGGGCTGGAACCAGCTTGGCAGTCGCGAAGGTTAAGGGCGGCGAGCCGTGGCCGGCTGTGCGGAAGGCGCCGGATCCATCGGAATGATCACCTCGTCGGGCCTCACATAGCCCAGCTGGCTGCGCACCAGTTCGTCGGCGAGGTCGGGATCGGCATGGGCCGGATCGAGCAGCGCCGAGCGGTGCGCAAGCCGCGCCTTTTCGGCCTCGAGCTGCGCAAGCCGCGCGCCTCGCTCGGCCCGGGCATGGCGATAATCGCCCCAGGCCAGCACGCCATTTTCGCCGACCACGGCTGCGCCCAGGAAGTAGGCGATGACCAGCATTCCGGCCGCGGGCCAAGCCGCCCGCCGGATAAGAATCAAAGGATTGCGCCCCACCGTCATCGAGCGGTCACAGAATCAGCAAAGGCGAAAGGAATCAAGCCCTTTGCGGAGATACCCACAAAAATACGGCAGATCGTGGGATTAGCGAGTCGGGCTGCGGAAAGCCCTTCGGCCCGGATAAATCGCCACCGGCCCCAATTCCTCCTCGATCCGAAGCAGCTGGTTGTACTTGGCGAGCCTGTCGGACCGGGCGAGACTGCCGGTCTTGATCTGCCCGCAATTGGTGGCGACGGCGAGGTCGGCGATGGTCGTGTCCTCGGTCTCGCCCGAGCGATGCGACATCACCGCGGTGTAGCCCGCGCGCTGAGCGGCGGAAACCGCCTCCAGCGTTTCGGTCAGCGTTCCGATCTGGTTGACCTTGATCAGGATCGAATTGGCAAGGCCCTGCTCGATGCCCATCGCCAGCCGCTTCGGGTTGGTCACGAACAAATCGTCGCCGACGAGCTGGATGCGGTGGCCGATCCGGTCGGTCAGCGCCTTCCAGCCGGCGAGGTCGTCCTCGCTCATGCCGTCCTCGATCGACACGATCGGATAGGCCTCGGCGAGCTCGGCAAGGTACGCGGCCATTTCATCGGGCGAGAGGCTCCGCCCCTCCCCGTCCATCCGGTAAGCGCCGTCCTTGAAGAACTCGGTCGCCGCGCAGTCGAGCGCGATCATGACGTCGTCGCCGGCTTTGTATCCCGCCTTGTCGATCGACGTCATGATGAAGTCGAGTGCGTCGCGAGCCGAGGCGAGGTTGGGTGCGAAGCCGCCTTCGTCGCCGACAGCGGTCGACAGGCCCGCGTCGTGCAGGCCCTTCTTCAGCGTGTGGAAGATCTCCGAGCCGCAGCGCAGCGCTTCGGCGAAATCCGGCGCGCCGACCGGCACGACCATGAATTCCTGGAAGTCGATCGGATTGTCGGCGTGGGCGCCGCCATTGAGGATGTTCATCATCGGCACCGGCAGGGTCATCGCCGAGACTCCGCCGACATAGCGGTAGAGCGGCAGGCCGCGCGCCTCCGCCGCCGCCTTGGCCGCGGCGAGGCTGACGCCGAGGATCGCATTGGCGCCGAGGCGCGACTTGTTCTTAGTGCCGTCGAGCTCGATCATCGCGGCGTCGATCTCGGCCTGGTCCTCCGCTTCGAGCCCGGAGACGACGGCGGCGATCTCGCCGTTCACCGCCTCGATCGCCTGGCCGACGCCCTTGCCGAGCCAGCGGCTCTTGTCCCCGTCCCTCTTCTCGACCGCCTCATGTGCGCCCGTCGACGCGCCCGAAGGCACGGCGGCGCGGCCCAGGCTTCCGTCTTCGAGCAGCACCTCGACCTCGACCGTGGGATTGCCGCGGCTGTCGAGGATCTGGCGGCCGTGGACGTGGATGATCGCGGTCATTTTGTTGCGGCCTCGTTATGGTCTATGGGGGCTGAGGGTCGCATATCGGCCCGCCGCCAGACGCGCAACTTTCCCGGCCGGGGCCCGGAACGGATCGCGCGAGACGGGTGTTCTGGATGGGCACGTTTCACCCATCCGCAGCAGTGGAGATTAGCCATGCCCCCTCGTCAACCCGCACTACCCGAAGGCACCGATCACGTCGTCCAGGGCGCCTCGGGATCAAGCAAAGCCGGCGCCGGCAATGGCGGCGGCTCGGGCAATGGCGGCTTCGTCGCCACCGCCGACGACGCGAAGGGCACCGACCGCCTCGTCAATCAGGTGCGCGATCACGTGACCAGCCTTCGCGGCACCGCGACGGACCGCCTGCGCGGCTTCGCCGACGGCGGCAAGGGCCGCGCCGCAGGCCTGCTCGACGAATTCAGCGAAGTGATCAAGGATGCCGCACGCTCGGTCGACGAGCGGCTCGGCGAGGATTACGGCCGCTACGCTCACCGGGCCGCCGACGCGGTCGCCGGATTCTCGGGCCGAGTCCGCGACAAGAGCGTCGACGATCTGCTCGACGACACGCGCGATTTCGTGCGCAAAAGCCCGGCGGTGGCGATCGGCATCGCCGCGGTCGCCGGCTTCGCCCTGATGCGGGTGATCAAGACCGGCCTCGACGACGCACGCGGCGGACGCGGCGGCAAGGGCTGAGCTTGGACGGGCCGGCCGGCGATCCCCGCGACGAATCGATCAGCGACCTGTTCGGGCGTCTGATCGACGACGGCAAGGCCTATGCGCGGGCCGAGATCGACCTTTGCCGGGAAATCGCGGTCCACCGCGCCGGCCGCGCGCGCAGCGGCATGGTGCTGCTGGGCGCGGGCGCCGCCCTGTTGCTCGCCGCGCTCATCGCGCTGACGCTCGGCGCGGTGCTCGGCCTCGCCGCGCTCACCGGCCCGCTCCTCGCGGGGCTGATCCTCGCGGCGGCGCTGGCTCTGGTCGCCTTCCTGCTGATCCGCTCCGGCGCGGCGGGCCTCAAGGCGCTGAGCGGCAGCGAGGAGGAAGCGGCTGCCCGCAAGCGCGGAGAGACGTCATGAGCGCCGAGCGCGTCGAGCAGGCGAGCCGCAAGGTCAGGGAAGCGCGCGCGCGTCTCGACAGCACGATCGGCGCGCTCCAGCACCGGATGAAGCCGGCCAACCTCGCCGGCGAAGCCTGGGACGGGGTCAAGGGCAAGAGCGCCGACCTCGCCGAAGGCGCGCTCGACGCGACGAAGAAGCATCCCGCGGCTGTCGCGGCCGTGCTCGGCGCGCTCGGCCTGTTCCTCGCCCGCGAGCCGATCAGGCGGGGTATCGGCAAGCTCGTTTCGGGCGACGAAGGCGAGGAAGAAGGCGAGGAATTGATCACCACCCGGATCGAAACCGCGAGTGACAGGTTCAACGTCCTGGAGCCGGTATCCGGCAAGAAAGTAAAGTTGAGAGAAGGAGTAGGTTGATGCCCCCTCGGTCGGACAAGCCCGAATCCCCCCAGGCGGGCCGGCCCCGCAACCGGGCCGCCGGTGCGCTCGATGCGGCGCGCGAGCGGACCGCCACCGCTTATGAGACGGCGCGCACCCGCGCGGCCGACGCCACTCGCCAGGCCGGCGAGCAACTCGCCGTCTATCCGGTGGCCGCCGTCGTCGGCGGGTTCGCCGTCGGCGCCCTGCTCGCCACGCTCCTGCCGCGCAGCGAGCGCGAGGAGCAACTGCTCGGCACGACCGGGCGCCGCCTGACCGGCGCGGCGCGCGACGCCGTGCAGAAGGGCCTCGACGCGGGCCGCGACCAGATCGACGAAATCCGCGCCCGCGCGGCGCAGAAGGTCGGCGAGGCCGTGACCGAGGCGGTCACCGAAGCGGTCACCGGCAAGTCCTGAGCGCTTGGGTTGCGCGTGATCCCGCCCTCCCCTAGGCGGTCGGCGTCATGAGCAAATTGCACTTCGTGTTCGGCGGCCGCGTCAAGGATCCGCGCGGCCTCGATTTCGACCTGTCGACGGTCGAGATGGTCGGCCTCTACCCCGATTATGCCAGCGCGCTCGACGCCTGGCGCGGCAAGGCCCAGCGGACGGTGGACGACGCCGAGATGAAATATGTCGTCGTCCACCTCCACCGGCTGCTCGAGCCGGATGAGGCGCCGAAGTCTTGAAGCGCTTCCCCTTGAGGGGGAGGGCCATAGGCTCAAGCCTTGCGGTAGCGAAACAGCAGCAGGGGATTGGCGAGGATCAGTCCGACCAGAAAGCCGCCGACATGCGCGGCGACGGCAAGGCTCATCGCGCTGCCGCCGATCATGCCGCCCTGAAGGATGATGCCGAGCATCAGGCTGAGGCCGATCCACGCCGCGAGCAGCCACAGGGCGTTGAGCAGGAGCGCCAGGCGCGGGCTGGCGACCTTCACCTTGTTGCGGCCGAACAGCATCGCATAGGCTCCGAGCACCGAGGAGATCGCGCCGCTCGCCCCAACCATTGGGACGAGTGCCGAAGGATCGGCGAAATATTGCGCCGTCGCGGCTCCATAGGCGCCGAGCAGGTAGATGATCGCAAAGTTGATGCGGCCGAGCACCGCCTCGACCGGCCGGCCGCAAAAGACCAGCATCACCATGTTGAAGAGGATATGTATCAGGTTCGCGTGGACCAGGGTCGCAGTCAGCGGCGTGATCCAGAATGGCGCCAGACCGACGTCCCGACCGATGAAGGCAAGGCGTCTCGGGATGAACCCGCCCCACACGGCCGCCTCGGCATTGAGCTGCAGCACCGCCACCGCAAGCCAGGCAAGGCTCGTCACCGCGACGACGGCGAGCGTCACGCGGGCCTTCGACCAGCTGTCAGGCGGGCGCATTCGTCCGTTCCTCAGAAGCAGCGTGCGGAAAAGTGGGAACCGGTTTTCCGCGCCAGCGATGCGACATAAAAACCTGGTCGGGCGGCTCAGATGAACTCGATCTTCTTGATCTCGTAATATTTGTCGCCGGAAGGCGCGGAGAATTCGACCTCCTCGCCCTTCGAACGGCCGATCAGCGCGCGGCCGAGCGGCGAGGCGTAGCTGATACGACCGGATTTGGCGTCCGCCTCGGTCTCGCCGACGATCTGGTATTTGATCTTGTTCTCGTTCTCGTCGAGCAGGTGCACGGTGGCTCCGAAGACCACCTTGTCCCCCGACAAGCTCGTCGGGTCGATCACCATCGCCCGGCTGATCCGGTCCTCGAGATCGGCGATCGTCGCTTCGACCTGGCCCTGGCGCTCCTTGGCGGCGTGATATTCGGCATTCTCCGAAAGGTCGCCATGGCCGCGCGCTTCCTCGATCGCGTCGATGATCGACGGACGCTCGACCGTTTTCAGGTGACGCAGATCGGTCTGGAGCTTTTCGTAGCCCTCCGCCAGCATCGGCAGCTTGTCGACCGTCGCCATTCACTCACGCCTTTCGTTCCAAAAACTGTTTGCAGCGACGCTGCTTCACGCAGCGCCTGATCTCGGCTTCGATTGTCGCGGGATCATGCTCTGGAGGCGGAATAATAGTCCTGGAGCGCGCGTACTTCAAGGCCATGGTCCTTGAGCACCCCGATCGAGCGGGCGACTGCAGCACTCGACGCCGCGGTCGTGAAATAGGGAATCTTCTGCTGAACGGCCGAAGCGCGGATCGAGGCGGAATCCTTGTGGCTCTGCCAGCCTTCGGTGGTGTTGAAGATGATGTGGACGCCGCCATCCTTGATCCGGTCGACGATATGCGGCCGCCCCTGCGCCACCTTGTTGACCCGCTCGACCGCCAGCCCCTCGTCCTGCAGATAGTCCGCGGTGCCCCCGGTTGCGATCACGCCGAAGCCAAGGCCGATCAGCGCTCGCACCGCGGGCACCACGATCGGCTTGTCGCCGTCCTTGACGGAGACGAAGAGGCAGCCGGAAACCGGAAGATCGAGGCCCGCGCCCTGCTGCGATTTGAGGAATGCTGTGGGGAAATCGCGCGCTATTCCCATCACTTCCCCGGTCGATTTCATCTCCGGTGAGAGAACCGGGTCTGTCCCGGGAAAGCGGGCGAAGGGAAACACCGCTTCCTTGACCGCGATATGGGCGACGTTCCTGTCGATCGGCGGAAGATCGGCAAGCTTTTCGCCCGCCATCACCCGCGCCGCGATCTTGGCGATCGGCGTCCCGATCGCCTTGGCGACGAAGGGGACGGTGCGGCTGGCGCGCGGATTGACCTCGATCAGATAGACGACGTCGTCCTTCACAGCGAACTGCACGTTCATCAGCCCGACGACGCCCAGCGCCCGGGCCAGCGCATCGGCCTGCCGCTCGATCTCGCCGACGATCTCGTCGGAAAGGCTGTAGGGCGGCAGCGAGCAGGCGCTGTCGCCCGAATGGACTCCCGCCTCCTCGATATGCTGCATGACTCCGGCGATGACCACGTCGGTGCCGTCGCAGATCGCGTCGACGTCGACCTCGATCGCGTCGCGCAGATATTGGTCGATCAGCACCGGGCTGTCGCCCGACACCTGCACCGCGGTGTGGATGTAGTCCTCGAGCTGGACCGCGGAATCGACGATCTCCATCGCCCGCCCGCCGAGCACGTAGGAGGGCCGGGTCAGCACCGGATAACCGATCCGCTCCGCGACCTTCAGCGCCTCGTCGCGGCTCCTGGCGATGCCGTTCTTGGGCTGCTTGAGACCGAGCCGGTCGACCAGCTTGGCGAAGCGTTCGCGGTCCTCGGCGAGGTCGATCGCGTCCGGCGAGGTGCCGAGGATAGGGATGCCGGCATCGTGCAGCGCCTGGGCCAGCTTCAGCGGAGTCTGCCCGCCGAGCTGGACGATGACGCCATGAAGCGTTCCCCGGCTCTGCTCGACATGGAGGATTTCGAGCACGTCCTCGACCGTCAGCGGCTCGAAATAGAGACGGTCGGAGGTGTCGTAATCGGTGCTCACCGTCTCAGGGTTGCAGTTGATCATGACCGTCTCGAAGCCCGCTTCCTTCAGCGCATAAGCGGCGTGGACGCAGCAATAGTCGAACTCGATCCCCTGCCCGATCCTGTTCGGCCCGCCGCCGAGGATGACGATTTTCTTGCGGTCCGAAGGCTGGCTCTCGTCCTCGGGCTCGCCGAAGCTCGACGCCTCATAGGTCGAGTACATGTAGGGTGTCTTCGCCTCGAACTCGGCGGCGCAGGTGTCGATCCGCTTGAATACGGGACGGACTCCAAGCTTATGGCGAAAGCGCCGCACCTCGTCCTCGGTCGTCGCGCCGATCATCGCCTTCACCGCGTCGTGAATCAGCCCGTGGCCGCGCGCCCTGGTCTTGACCGCGCCGCCGGCGACGTTGGCCGATTTGAGGTTGAGCTCGGCGAGCCGGCGGTCGGAGAAGCCGAGCGCTTTCAGCCGGCGAATGCCGTCGGCGTCGCGCGGAAGGCCGTCGCGGCAGATCAGGTTTTCCTCCTCGACGAGCGCCGCGATCCGCTCCAGGAACCAGCGGTCGTATCTGGTGACCGCGTGCACCTCCTCGACCGTCAGGCCCTCGCGCAGGGCCTGGGCGGCGACGAGCAACCGGTCGGGGCTCGGCAGGGCCAGAGCGGCGAGGATATCGTCCCTGGAGGCGCCGTAGAATTCGCGCACGCCGTCGAGGCCGATCAGCCCCGTCTCCAGCCCCCGCAGGGCCTTTTGCAGGCTTTCCTCGAAGCAGCGGCCGATCGCCATCACCTCGCCGACCGACTTCATCGACGTCGAAAGCAAGGCTTCGGAGCCCTTGAACTTCTCGAAGGCGAAGCGCGGGATCTTGGTCACGACATAGTCGATCGTCGGCTCGAACGAGGCGGGCGTCACTCCGGTGATGTCGTTCTGGATCTCGTCGAGCGTGTAGCCGACCGCGAGCTTCGCCGCGACCTTGGCGATCGGGAAGCCGGTCGCCTTGGACGCGAGCGCCGAACTGCGGCTGACTCGCGGGTTCATCTCGATCACCGCCAGTCGTCCGTCCTTGGGATCGACTGCGAACTGGACGTTGGAACCGCCTGTTTCCACGCCGATTTCGCGCAACACGGCAATGCTCGCGTTGCGCATGATCTGATATTCCTTGTCGGTCAGCGTCAGCGCCGGGGCGACGGTGATCGAATCGCCCGTATGGATGCCCATCGGGTCGACATTCTCGATGGAGCAGATGATGATCGCATTGTCCGCGCGATCGCGGACCACCTCCATCTCATATTCCTTCCACCCCAGCACCGATTCCTCGATCAGCACCTCGGTGGTCGGCGAGGCCTCCAGGCCGCCGGCGACAATCTCGGCGAACTCCTCCCGGTTATAGGCGATGCCCCCGCCGGTGCCGCCGAGAGTGAAGCTCGGCCGGATAATCGCCGGCAGGCCGATCGTATCGAGCGCCGCCATGGCGTCATCGACGCTGTGGGCGATCGCCGAGCGCGGGCTTTCGAGCCCGATCCGGTCCATCGCCTCGCGGAACTTGAGCCGGTCCTCAGCCATCTCGATCGCCTCGGCGTCGGCGCCGATCAGCTTCACCCCATATTTGTCGAGCGTGCCGTCCTTGTAGAGCGCCAGCGCGGTGTTGAGCGCCGTCTGCCCGCCCATCGTCGGAAGCACCGCGTCGGGCCGCTCCTTGGCGATGATCGCCGCGACATATTCCGGCGTCACCGGCTCGACATAGGTCGCGTCCGCGAGCTCCGGATCGGTCATGATTGTGGCCGGATTGGAATTGACGACGATGACCCGATAGCCCTCCTCCTTGAGGGCTTTCACGGCCTGGCTGCCCGAATAATCGAACTCCGCCGCCTGGCCGATGACGATCGGCCCGGCGCCGATGACGAGTATGGAGGAGATGTCAGTTCGACGTGGCATTGCTAGTCACCGGAGCCTCGTTTCCAACGAAGCCCATGCCGGCGCCTCGCCACTCGCCACTTTGTCTTAGTTTGTCGAGCATGCAGTCGACGGCTTCATATCGAGCATTTGCCGGAGGCTGAACGCGCAGCCTTCCGGAAACCAAGCGCAGCGACGACCGGGGCAATCCACATTCGTCAGTTATGCGCGCAAGCTTGGCTTCGCGCTCTGCCGAACTATCGGCCGACTCCGGGCTTACGCACGACGCCGTCATGATTAGGAGAAATGCCGGCCGTATCACCGAAGCTGCTCCACGAACTTCTCGAACAAATACGTGCTGTCCTGTGGCCCCGGGCTCGCCTCCGGGTGATATTGCACGCTGAACGCCGGCCGGTCGGTCAGTGCGATGCCGCAATTGCTGCCGTCGAACAGGCTGACGTGGGTTTCGCGGACATTGTCCGGGAGGCTTTCGCGCTCGACCGCGAAGCCGTGGTTCATGCTGGTGATCTCGACCCGGCCGTCTTCCAGCCGCTTGACCGGGTGGTTGGCACCGCGGTGGCCCTGGTGCATCTTGGTCGTCTTCGCGCCAACGGCCAGGCCGAGGAGCTGGTGGCCAAGGCAGATGCCGAACAAAGGCTTGCCGGTTTCCAGCAGCTGACGGATCACCGGCACCGCGTACTCCCCCGTCGCGGCGGGATCGCCGGGGCCGTTGGAGAGGAAGAAGCCGTCGGGTTCGTGGGCCATCACCTCCTCGAAGGTCGATGTGGCGGGCAGAACGGTCACCCGCGCGCCGGCGTCGGCGAGGTTGCGGAAAATGTTGCGCTTGGAGCCGTAGTCGATCGCCACGACGTGAGGCAGCGCCTCGTCGTGTGCGCCCTCCTCATAGCCCTCGCCGAGCCGCCACTTTCCGCCCGACCACCGGTACATCTGTCGGCAGGACACCTCTTTCGCGAGGTCCATCCCCTCCAGGCCAGGCCAGGCCCGAGCCTTCTCAAGCAGCGCCGCAACATCGAACCGCCCGTCCTCGCGATAGGCGATCACCCCGTTGGGCGCCCCTCCCGTCCGGATCCTGCGCGTCAGCGCCCTGGTATCCACGCCTGAAATCCCGATCCGCCCGTTCGAGCGCATCCACTCGACGAAGCCCTGCGCCGCGCGGAAATTGCTGGGATCGGTCACGTCCTGCCGCACCACGCAGCCCAAAGCGAACGGATTGCCCGCCTCCAGATCCTCGTAATTGGCGCCGACATTGCCGATGTGCGGGAAGGTGAAGGTGATGATCTGGGCGGCGTAGGAGGGATCGGTCATGATCTCCTGATAGCCGGTCATCGCGGTATTGAAGCAGACCTCGCCGACCGCCTGCCCTTCCGCGCCGAAGCCCCTGCCCCAGATCGTGCTGCCGTCGGCCAGGACCAATACGCCTGTGGCCCCTTTAGGCGCAGGCGTTCTGGTGGCGTCGGCCATGGCGGCGGGCATCCTTGTCGAGATTGGCGATGTCGCTAAGGCTCGTCCGCTAGAGAGGGCGCCGGGCAGCGTCAATCTATTAAAAGGGAGCCCGTGCGTTTATGCTGGCGGTTTCCCGTTCAGCCCGCACGAGAGCCATGATTCGCGACACCATCAAAGAGGCGCTGGTCGGCGCCATGAAGGCCGGCGACGCCCCCAAAAGAGACACGATCCGCCTGATCCAGGCGGCGCTCAAGAACCGCGACATCGAGCTTCGCGGCGCCGCCAATGCGCCCGGGGACGACGTTCTGGTTACCGAGGTTCTGCAAAAGATGGTCAAGCAGCGCCGCGAATCGATCGACATGTACGTGAAGGGCGGCCGCCAGGAGCTGGCCGACATCGAGGCCGCCGAGGTTGCTGTGATCGAGGATTTCCTGCCCAGGCAGATGTCCGACGAGGAGCTGGCCGCGGCGGTGGATGCGATCGTCGCGGAGACGGGCGCGGCGAGCGTCAAGGACATGGGCCGGGTCATGGCCGTGGTGAAGGAGCGCCACGCGGGCCAGCTGGACATGTCCAAGGCCAGCCTGGCCGTGAAGGCGCGGCTGGGCTAGCACTTCGCGCGCTGCGGATGCCGCCCGACGGATCCAAAGCTGATCTCGCGATCTCTCTGGTTGGGCGGCCACTTCTCGAAAAATGGCAGAAATCTGCTATTTCTTCGACGTGCGAATTTCGCAACCTCGTGATACATAGCGTATTGGAATCGGAGTCGGCCTGAGCGCTCGGGCGGGTTGAAGGGGTGGTGCCCGCGCTATGATTTTTTTTGATGCCCGCCTTCGTTGCGGCAGTCCCGATTGCGCCCGTACGCACAACCTTGGGTCGGTCCAGTGAGTTTGACTCCCCAATTTCTTGACGAACTTCGCTTGCGCACCCCCTTGTCCGGTCTCATCGGACGGAGCGTAAAACTCACGAAGGCTGGGCGCGAATTCAAAGCCTGCTGTCCATTTCACAACGAAAAGACCCCCAGTTTCTACGTCAACGACGAGAAGGGCTTCTACCATTGCTTCGGCTGCCAAGCGCATGGCGATGCGATCCGCTGGCTGACCGACCAGCGCCGCCTTTCGTTCATCGATGCAGTGAAAGAGCTCGCCGATGCCGCTGGGATGGAGGTTCCCGCCGCTGATCCCAGAGCACAAGAGCGGGCTGAATTGGCCGCCGGTCTCTACGAGGTGATGGAGGCGGCCGCCGAATGGTTCAGCGAGCAGCTGAACGGAGTCGAAGGCAGCGAGGTGCGCGCTTATTTGGGGCAGCGGGGGATTGGCGAACCGACCCGCCGAAAATTCGGCTTTGGTTTTGCACCTGACAGTCGGGGTAAACTCAAGGCTGCCCTCAAGAGATTTGGGAATGAGAAGCTCGTCGAGTGCGGACTTCTCATTCAGCCGGATGAGGCAGGCAAAGAGCCCTACGATCGATTCCGAGGTCGGTTGATGTTCCCGATTCGTGACCCTCGCGGTCGGTGCATTGCCTTTTCAGGACGCATCCTGGGGCAAGGTGAGCCGAAGTATCTCAATTCGCCAGATACGCCAATATTCGACAAGGGCCGGACCTTGTTCAATTTCCATCAGGCGGGGCCGGCCAGCCGGAAAACCAAGCGGGTCGTCGTCGTCGAAGGACAGATGGACGCGGTTGCGCTCGACCAAGCCGGCATTGCGGAAGCGGTTGCCCCGTTGGGAACGGCCCTGACTGAGAATCAGATGGCGCTTCTCTGGCGTCTACTTGACGTCCCCATTCTTTGCTTCGACGGAGATTCCGCCGGCGAAAAGGCTGCCGTCCGCGCCGCTTACCGCGCTCTTCCAATCCTAGCTCAGGGCAAGTCGCTCGACTTCGCGGCCTTGCCCAAGGGTGAGGATCCGGACGACGTAGTCAGGCGCGGCGGTCGACCTGAGTTGGAAGCAGTGCTCGGCAACCGCACGCCCTTGGTGCAGGTGCTCTATAGAAGCGAGGTCAGCCGGGGCGAAACGGCGACTCCCGAGGCCCGCGCGTCGCTTCGTCTGCGTCTAAATGCTCTGGCCGAAACTTGCTCCGGCAAGGTGTTGCAGGACGAGTATCGCCGTGCGCTCAATGGCCTCTTCTGGGACGAGTTCGGCTGGAAGGGGAAGGAACGGAAGGTAATTGCCAGCTCCATTTTAAAAACTGGGCCGAGGGGAAACAGATACCTAATGAACCTGTTCGTCCGCTCAGCGCTTTATGGCCTGAGCTGCTTTCCGCAGGTCGTGGTTGCCCATACTGAAGCCGTCGGAGCCATCCAAATGGATCACTACGATCTCCAGACATGGCGTGAGACGCTCGTCGAAGCGGCGATCAGGAAGCCTTCGCTGGACGCTGACGGGATTCAAAATGCCCTTGATACGATCAAGATCAGTCCCACCCAACGGCTGGACATGCAGTACGATCTCCGATTTCCGCACATGCGCGCGCTGGTGCGACCTGAGGATGCGATGCGGCGATTAACGGGGCTGCTCGAATTCCTGAACGAAGAACGCAGCCTCGATGAGGAGCTTGCGAGCCTGAATGCAGCGGTCGTTCGGGACCCGACTTTGGCAAGCTATGACGCCATCGAGCTACAGCGCCAAGCAGTGCGTGAACAGCGAATGACGCTTCTGGAGAAGGCATATTCCTTGAGTCAGTTCGATGAGGCTGAAGGCTGATTGCTTAGGTAGAGAACGCCACGCTTGATCCGGAGGCGCTCAATACCATATTGGCCCAGCGTGGCGGGGCTGCTTTGCTGGAGGAGCTCGGCCGGAAACGAACTTTGGGGTTTTCCTTCACGCGACGAGATGCCGAGCCGGAGCGCGCCTGCCGCGACCTGGCGCTGGCGATCGAGACGCTGGCCGCACGGCCCGGGCTGGACGCTGCGCTGGCGGCGGCGACGGCGCGGCTGAAGGATGAAGGCGACGAGGCGGCCTTTCGGGAGCAGCAGCGGCTCCGGGAGGCGCGCGACGAGGCAGATACGCAGCTCGCGACATTGTTCGAGGCCGGCGGGGACTAGGGCCTGCAACCTGGATTAAGGCTGATAAATGGCGAAGACGAACACGGCGGAAACGGAAGAGAAGACGGAAGGCGGCGACGCCCCGCTCATCGACCTCAACGAAGCCTCCCTCAAGAAGCTGATGGCCCGCGCCAAGAAGCGCGGCTACATCACCTATGACGAGATCAACGAGGCCCTGCCGCAGGACCAGATGTCCTCCGAGCAGATCGAGGACGTGATGTCGGCGTTTTCGGAGATGGGGGTCAACATCGTCGAGAACGAGGAGGCGGACGAGGACGACGGGCCGGCGGAGCCGGACGGCGGGCTCGACGAGACCGGCGACGGGGTCGAGACGTTCGTGCTCGAGAAGAAGAAGGAAACGGTCGACCGCACCGACGATCCCGTCCGCATGTATTTGCGCGAGATGGGCGCGGTCGAGCTTCTCAGCCGCGAGGGCGAGATCGCCATCGCCAAGCGCATCGAGGCCGGCCGCGACACGATGATCTGGGGCCTGTGCGAGAGCCCGATCACCTTCAACGCGATCATCGAATGGTCGAACGCGCTCAACAACGGCCACATGCAGCTGCGCGAGATCCTCGATCTCGAGGCGATGCTCTCCAAGGGGCCGACCGCCGAGCAGGTCGAGGGCGCCGAGGAGGACGGCGACGGCACCATCTCGGAAAGCACCGCGGGCCCCACCTTCAAGGAGGAAGAGGAGCCCGAGGAGGCCCCCGCCGAGGTCGACGAGGACGAGGAGAATTTGCTCGAGCGGCGCGCCCAGCGCCCGGTCGAGGAGGAGGACGAGGACAACACGCTCTCGCTCGCCCAGATGGAGGAGACGCTCAAGCCCGCCGCGCTCGAAAAGTTCGCGGCGATCACCGACCTCTACAAGAAATTCTCGAAGCTCCAGGTGGCGCGGATGGACGCGATGAGCGCCGGCGCCGATTATCCCCCGGCCGACGAGCGCAAATATCACCGGCTCTCCGAGCAGCTCACCGCCGAGGTCGAGAGCGTCCAGTTCCACGGCGCGAAGATCGAATATCTCGTCGACCAGCTCTACAGCTACAATAGGCGCCTGACGACGCTCGGCGGCCAGATGCTCCGCCTCGCCGAGCGCCACAAGGTGCCGCGCCGGGCCTTCCTCGAAGCCTATATGGGCCACGAGCTCGACGAGGGCTGGGCCGAGCGGGTCTGCGGAATCGACCGGAAATGGACCGCCTTCTGCGAGGCCGAGCGCGGCGCGATCGAGCGCATCCGCGCCGAGATCGCCGAGATCGCCCAGGCGACCGGAATGAGCCTCGGCGAGTTCCGCCGGATCGTCAACCAGGTCCAGAAAGGCGAGCGCGAGGCGCGGATCGCCAAGAAGGAGATGGTCGAGGCGAACCTTCGCCTGGTCATCTCGATCGCCAAGAAATACACCAACCGCGGCCTTCAGTTCCTGGACCTGATCCAGGAGGGCAATATCGGCCTGATGAAGGCGGTCGACAAGTTCGAATATCGCCGCGGCTACAAGTTCTCGACCTACGCGACGTGGTGGATCCGCCAGGCGATCACGCGGAGCATCGCCGACCAGGCCCGCACGATCCGAATCCCGGTGCACATGATCGAGACGATCAACAAGCTGGTTCGGACCAGCCGCCAGATCCTCCACGAGATCGGCCGCGAGCCGACCCCCGAGGAGCTGGCCGAGCGCCTCTCCATGCCCTTGGAGAAGGTCCGCAAGGTGATGAAGATCGCCAAGGAGCCGATCAGCCTCGAGACGCCGATCGGCGACGAGGAGGACAGCCACCTCGGCGACTTCATCGAGGACAAGAATGCGGTGATCCCGGTGGATGCCGCGATCCAGGCCAATTTGAAGGAGACGGTGACCCGGGTGCTGGCGAGCCTGACGCCGCGCGAGGAGCGCGTGCTTCGGATGCGGTTCGGCATCGGCATGAACACCGATCACACGCTGGAGGAGGTCGGGCAGCAATTCTCGGTGACGCGCGAGCGTATTCGGCAGATCGAGGCGAAGGCCTTGCGCAAGCTCAAGCACCCCTCGCGTTCGAGGAAAATGCGGAGCTTCCTGGATCAGTAAGGCTCGTCTTGGCCTGACCCTCGGCGCGATGCTTTTCGCGGCCGCGCCGACTTGGGCTCAGGAAAGCGAGCTACCGGCCGATCTGGTTGAACAGATGGCGGCGCTCGCGCGCGAAGCCCTGCCGATGGCCCGACTTGAAGATGGATCGAATGTCCCGCCTGAAACCGAGGCCGAACGGTCCCGGCCGATCGTGCCACGAGCGCTCGAAGCACAGACGATCGAGCGCGGCATATTGACCGGCCGGATGGCGTATTGCGGGCTGGACTGGCAGAACCTCAGCTACCTGCCCTACATGCAGGCCCTTCGCCGGCGCTACCGGGGCAAGCCGATGGCCTTTGTCGGCCTTCTCCATGGAATCAGCCAGGAATGGACGACGGCGGCGATGGAGCAAGACCACGATGTGTGCACCGACGAGATGCGCACGAGGCTGACCGCCGAAGCCGCCGGGCGCCGGATCGATGTCCCGTAGGAGGATCGAGGCGAAGGCGCTGAGAAGCTGAGGCATCCGAGCCGGTCGCGGAAGATGCACAGCTTTTTGGACCAATAGGCTTTTCTTTGCGTCTTAGCGTCTTTGCGTGAGATAACCTCTTGAGTTCGGGCCTGCGGTGAGATCGGTTGTCGGTCTCACGCGAAGCCGCGAAGGCGCAAAGGAGGGAAGGATGGCAGGCGATGATTATCCGACTGAAGAAATGCTGAGGCGCGTTCGGGTCGGGTTCAATCTGCCGACCGGAATGGTGGCGCGGCTCGATCGCGAGGCGAAGCGGCGCGGCGTCACGCGCCAGGCGCTGATCACGATGTGGCTGAGCGACCGGCTGGACCGGGCGGCGTGAGCGCGAGGAGCGCGTGCTTCGGATGCGGTTTGGGATCGGGATGAACACCGATCACACGCTCGAGGAGGTCGGGCAGCAATTCTCGGTGACGAGGGAGCGGATCCGGCAGATTGAAGCCAAAGCCTTGCGCAAGCTCAAGCACCCTTCGCGCAGCCGAAAGATGCGCTCCTTCCTCGATCAGTGACCGAGCGCAGCGGCTGCCGGGGGCAGCCCTGAGCACTTCACGCAAGGCTCTTCCGCTTGTCGAGGCCAAGGCGTTGCGGATGCGGCACGCGCAGCCAGTCCGGGGGACTGGCGAGCATGACGCAGGAGCATCCGTCACGGTCGCGGAAGATGCTGAGCTTCTGGGATCAATGAGGCTAGGATAGGCTTAGTCAGCGAAGGCCATTCCGCCCTTTGGGCCTTGCCGATAGCTCGACCCTACCTCAGTTGCAGCAACTTTAGTCGCGCCAAGACCGAGAGCGCCATCGTCCAAATGAGTTGGCGTTGACTCACGCCCCTTCTGGCGCGACTCAAACAAGATGCTTAACTTTATCGAACTCCCAGCGGATGGCGTACGTTTCGAGCAGCTTGTACGTGAAATGCTCATCCGTAGCGGCTTTGAGGTTCATTGGACCGGCGTCGGTGCAGACGGAGGACGCGATCTAGTAGCCACAGAAAAGGTCCAAGGACTGCTGGCTCCCTTCTCACGCAAGTGGTTGGTCAGTTGTAAACACAAGGCGCATGGTGGTGGGTCCGTCGGCGTAAGCGACGTCACAGACATAACGGACGCCTGCAAAGCTGTGGGCGCCGCCGGCTTCCTTTTGGCGTGTTCAACACAGCCCACTTCCGGGGTTGTAAAACGACTGGAAGAGCTTCAATCGGAAGGCTCCGTCCTAACCAGCTTCTGGGATGGAGTCGAAATTGAGAGACGCCTCAATGTTCCAGAACTCTTTCCCCTTATACACCAATTTCTACCTGAAAGCGCCAAGAGCCAGCCTTGGAAGATTTTCGCGACTCAGTCGCCGTCTGTTTGGGCCGCCTATTATAAGGACTACTTCCTATATTTGAACTGCAGGATTGGTCATGCTTTTCCAGATCTTCGCGAAGTCGAATTTATCGCTTCCAAGCTCGAATCCATAGCCCTTCCAGGAGACGGGGATTCTCAGCACTATATTCGCCTTAGAGCAGTATACTTCGACGACAAGCACGAACAGTTCAGCGTCTTTGCAGACTATCTGTATCCTCATGACGATGTGGCATCGACTATCAAGCCGGCGGCATTAAATAAGGTATTGCAGTCCGGAATGGGACTCCATCAAGACGACTCGGGAATGTGGTATCTCACACATTGGGATATCCGATACGTGCCGACCCACCCCCACAGCGATCGCTTTCAGTTGGACGGGGCCGAGCACTACGATCGGTTCATGTCGAGCTTTACGGTCGGATTCGCACGAGAAGGCTGGATTGACGAGATTGAAGATCCTGACGAAGACGACGAAATTTCTTTTTAGGTTTTCCGTTGCGCGCCCATCCAAACACCCTTGTCGATGCCAGCTAGGGGGAAAATTTGAATAGTAGTCGGCAGCCTTGGCCGGATACAAAATTCAGTTCGGCTTCTTCCGCAGATGACATGAGCAGCAGATCGACCGGCGCGGCAGCACATACGGGCATAAGCAAGGCTCGCATTCGTGCAATATCTTCAGCGTTATCGCAAACGATCAAGATATCGACATCAGTCCAGCGAAAACTCGGCCGCAGTGCGGAGCCGAAGAGATAACCCTTTGTGGATGCCCTAGGCGCGACGACGGACACAGCCGCAGCGACATCAGCCAAAAGGGATTCGAGCGTCACCGACGCAGCAGGTCCGAAAGTCCGCGAGATTCGACGAGTTCCACCTCTAGATCTCGCGCTGCTTCCCGGGCCTGCGTGGTGATACGGCCCAGATTGTTGGTATGAAACAGGGCGTCGAAACTACCGTAACGATCCCAAAGCGTACGGACTTCATCAGCGGTCAAATCATACTCGTTTGAGATCGCAATATCGAGCACATCACCGCGTCCCCGCTGCACCCGCCAAACGCGGTCAAAAAGACGAGTTATGTGCGTCACCGAGCGGTGCTGTCGAAGTCGACGCTCGACATAGGCATATTCTCTGAAAACGTAGGTACGGGGGTCGGTTTCGCAGATTGCGCGGTGGATATCTCCCATCCCGCCGAACGCGATGTTTGCATTTTGCAGCGCCTCGATCGCCTCGCCGGTCCAAATAGCCTCTCTTGGAATATTTACGACGAAGCTCGGGTCGGAACTGCCATCGAGAAATTGTGCGACATCCTGATGGCCGACGCGAACGGAAGAGATCACTCCCAACTGAAACGTCGATTGAGGCGTGCGCTCGATCTCGATGAGATTCGACCCAAGCTGAGTGGTCGCGAAATCATCTTCCGCGAGCACCTTGGATACCCATGCTGCGGGTCCTCCGCCCATCAGTCACCCTCCATAATGACCTGCATCCCGCTCGGGTACTGCCTGCCACCGGTAACATCTTCAAGGTGGCGGGCAGCGAGATCGTCAACGTGCTGGCGGAAGGCCTCAAGCACGGCTCGCTCATCACCCTTCATATGATCGATATTAGCGTCTAACACCGCAATGATCTTGCGATTGTTGGGCAAGATTCGTGTCAACATTTTTCGCGTCCACACCTCTCGCGCGTTTCCTTCGCTATCGTACCGCGCGTCGGTATTCGGGCCGTATTCGTCCAGGATGTGTTTGCTCTCGAGCATAAGCGGTTCAATGAGGCGTCGTACCTCTTCCCGCGATGCCAGTTTGGTCGCTCCAAAGAGTCCCGCCAATCTCTCGACCCGTTCGCGCTTCCAATGCCGGATCAAAGCATCGGGGAAATCGTCCGGAGCTTTGTCGATGATTGTGTGGCAGTTGGCGCAGAGAAGAATGAGATTTTCGTACGTACCCCGTTCTTCCTCAGACAGTTCCGTATTGCCCCGGGGGCCAGCGTCGCTGGCGGCGAATATGTGAGCGAGTTCGCCAATGTGGACGTGGCCTGACGGCAGCTCAGTGAACAGTTCCCGCGAGCATCCAGGGTTCTGGCAAAAGCCAGCAGAGTCCGCAAAAAGCCGCAGCCGAGTGGGCTGGTTCGGATTTGCCCTCCCTCTTGAACAAGCCAAGGTCGCTTTCCCTCTATTTCTGCATTGCGCTTCCCAGATTTGGGGTGGCCATCTCAGTTTCACAACCGCTTGTGATGAGGCTCGGCTCGCACATCTCGAACCCGCCTCGGGACCATTGTCCCGTGACGTCGAACGGGCTCCGCGAACTTACTGTCCGCCGCCCCGCCGGCCGCGCCTGCGCGGCTCTTCGCCTAAGCACGCCTTTGCTGCGCAAAGACGTGCTTACGCTCGGCGCTACGGCAGCAACCGCGCCGCAATGATCTGCCGGGCCTCGATCAGGCAGGGATATTGGCTGAGGTGGCCGAAGCCGACGGGTGGCGGAGGATAACCCTGCGCCACGATCATGTGCCGCTCGCGGCCGACGAGCGTCACTTCGGCGCTGTAGGGCGCGGTCTGGCTGTCCAAAGCGGGGCTCGGGGCGAGCCGGGTCAGGTCCGCCACCGCCGTGCCGGTGAAATCGAGCCAGCAATGATCGAGCGACTGCCGCTCGAAGCCGAGCACGAGCGTTCCGGTGAAGGTCCGCTCGGGGCCGAACCCGCTCGGGCGCGGCTCGACATAGGGGAGCGGCGGCGGCGGCGCGGGCGGTGGAGCCGGCGCGCACGCGGCCGGCAGAGCGGCGAGGACGCAAAGCACAAGGCGGGCGAAACGCGGATTCATGACGACACTCCTGCTTGCTCGGTAAGGGGAAAGCTGGAGCCCGATCAAGCCGGGGGGCGAGGATCGAGGGGCGCTGCTCGGCGCTGGAGAACCGTCAAGGCACCATTGTGCCGTGATCCCGGATCCAGTCCGGGACAGGCAAACGGGTTCGCTCCGCTGAAACGGAGCGCCCCGCCGGCCGGGCGTGCCGCGGCTCTACGCCCAAGCTGCGGTTTGCTTCGCGGAAGATAAAGTGGATCCCGGATCAAGTCCGGGATGACGAAGGGGAGCGGCTCGGCGCTACAGCGCTCGCACGCGTGGCTCGCGCTGGACGCCTAGCATCAGTTCGGTGAGTGCCCACACCATCGCATCGGCCCGGTCCGGGCTCTTGCCAGGGCCCTCGTAATCAGCGCCGGCAATAATCCCGCAAAGCTCCGCCTCCAGCTCCGGAAAGCGCCCGTGAAGCACCACCTTGCCGGCCTCGAACAGCATCGCCACCGGGGCCGCGCGCTCGGCCTTGGAAAGCGTCGCGGTCACCGGGCGGACTCGCAGTTTCGGGTCGGCGGTGTGGAGGATGGCTTCGACCATTCGGCCGCCCTGGTTTTGTTCGGCGACGATGAGGATGGGGATGGGGTGGGAGCGCTTCTTGCCCTCGTTGCCGGCGCTTCGACTGCCTCGCAGGCGATCAGGATAAACGCGGCGTGGCGATCCGGGGTCATCCTCCTCGGGACTGGGCTGCCGCGCCCCTTCGGGGCCTGGGCCCCGGCCTTCGCCGGGGACCATGCTCCAGATCCTTGCCGCGTCGGCCACCGCTCGGGACCAGCCTTCGGGGGTGCGGCCGGTGACGCTGTGATCGGCGAGGACGTGGGCCCTGCCCTCGCTGTCCCTGGCGCAGACGATTATGCCGCAGGTGCCGCCGGCGGCGGGGGGATCGACGCCGATGACGATGCGAGTGAAGCGCCCTCTCTCCCCTCCGGGGAGAGAGTTGGAGAGAGGGGCTGGGGCGGCGGGCATAGGGTGCGGAGGCTTGGGGTCCCCCTCTCCCCGCTCGCCTTCGGCGAGTCGACCCTCCCCCCAGTGGGGGGAGGATGGGCGCCGGCACGTCTCCAGCAATTCCACCGTCCACAATTGCCCCGGCGAATCCGCGAGCAGCTCGCCGCCGAGTTCCTGGCGCCCCAGGCGGGTGCCGGCGTAGAGGGACTGCATGCGCCGGTTCCAGCGCTCGCTGTTGTGGGGGTTGCGGTGGGTCGGGCCGCCGATCACCACCGTGTCCGGGGCGGCCATGATCGCCGTCAGCACCGGGCCAGGGCGCGGGGTGGTGGTGACGATCGCGCGGGGATCCTCGCCGAGGCGAAGGCCGAGCTGGAGCATGTCCCAGGTCTCCTGCGCCTTCTCCCACTTGGCGAGCTCGTCGCACCAGGCGAGGTGGTGCTGGGGGCCGCGGAGCAATTCGGGCGAGTGGCCCGAGAAGAGCTGGGCCTCGGCGCCGCCGCGGAAACGGACGAGGCCGTGGCTCGGGCGCCATTCGCGGATGCAGTGGCCGGCGACCTCGAGCAAGCCGCTCGGCCCCTCGACCATCACGCGGCGGGCTTCGGCCAGCGTGGCGCCGACGAGGGCGATGCGCAGGCGCGTGCCGGGAGCAGCCGCCGCGACCTGCTGCTCGATCCACTTGGCGCCGGCGAAGGTCTTGCCGAAGCCGCGGCCGCCCATGACGACGCAGGTCGACCAGTCGGCGCCATCCTCGCGTTTCTCGGGCGGGAGCTGGCCCTCGTGGGCCCAGCTTTCGAAATCGCCGTCGAGGGCGTCGGCGTCCTCGGGCCCGAGCGCGCGGACCATCGCCTCGCGCACGTCCGGAGGGGCGTCGAGCAGGATATGGAGGATTCCGGTGCCGCGCGGGAAGCGGGGCGCGCGGTGCCACGGTTCGGGAAGCCGGCGGCCAGGGCGCCGGTGGCTAGAGGAGCCCACGCTGCCTCGCGATCGCCGAGAGCTTGGCGAGGATCGATTCGTGGACCTCGGCGAGGCTTCGGCGGCGGGCCGGCCAGGCCGGGCGGCGGCCCTCCCCCGCCAAAGCCGGGCGGTTCAATTTGGCGATGGCGATCGCCTCCTGGACACTCATGTTCGGCCAAGGGCATTCGGGCGGCGGCGGCTTGCCCGAGAGGACATGGTCGGCGGCCTGGAACAGCCCGTCCTCGATGCGGCCGCAGCCGATCGCTCGGGCATGGGCCTTCTTCTCGGCGAAATCCGGATCGCGGCGGGCGCGGGCGTAGATCGCCTCCCTGCTGAAGCCAGCCTTCTCGGCGGCGAGGCGGACGTTGTTGGTGGCGGCGAGCGTGTCGAGGAAGAGGCTTTCCGCCTCGTCGGTCCAGCGCGCGCCGGCGCTGTGGATGATCTGAGGCCCGTCCTTGCCCGACGCGCGGCGCCCGCGCCCCGGCGGCCCGCGGCGGGCGCTTTTCTTTGCGGCCATGTGAGTCGCACCTCCCGAAGTTCCCTACATGTGCCGTATTGTTCTTGCTTTGTCAACATAGCTCACCGATCTGGTTCGCAGAGGGGCGGCAGCGGGTTGCCGGTCGCATCGAATCGTCGCACGGGTGCGGGATGTGGATGTCGCGCGTTCCGATCCTTCCCGCCCTGCTGATCCGGGGCTTTTTCGGCCTTCGCGGCCTCGCTGCCGTCGCCATGCTCGGGGCTGCTGCCTCAGCAACTGCGTCGCACCCGCCGACCATCCCCGCTCCGCCGAGCGCCGCGATCGAGCGGGCCTGGCGGAGCATCGACGACCCGCAGCTCGCCGCCCAGCTGCGGCCGGGCCGGCGGCTCGAGCCCGAGGAATGCGTCGTCCTCCTCGGCCTCTATCGCCCTTCGGCGACGAGGCGCCAGCGTTCGGCCGTCGACCACGCCGGCGATGCGTGGCGCGCCCGCCTGGTCCGCCGGCTCGGCGAGGCCGGCGCCCGGCAGATGATCGGCAGCAGCGTCAACCCGCTCGCCCCCACGCCGCCGCCGCTGCGTCAGGCCGCGGCATCCTGGTGCGTGGCTCACGCGCCGCCGCGGTGACGGGCGCTGAAGGCTCGCCGGCGGGGCGTCGGATCAGGTAACCGCGCGCCAGCTTCAGCAGGCCCGCGTTCCCGGCGCCGGCCCTAGCGCTCCGCGCCCGGCGCCGGCAGGCCGAGATAATGAAGCCGCCTGACCTCGCGCCGCCCGCGCACCACCGTGTCGAGGATCAGGCCGGTGAAGAAGGCGAGGAAGGCGAGGATCATCAGGCCGGTGACCAGGATCGCGGTCGGGAAGCGGGGGACGAGGCCGGTCTGGACGTAGGTGACGACCAGCGGCACCGCGAGGACGATCGCCAGCGCGGCGAGGAACAGGCTGAAGCTGCCGTAGAACAGGACCGGGCGCTCGATCCGGTAGAGGTGGAGGATGGTCTTGAGGATCCGCCAGCCGTCGCGGTAGGTCGAGAGCTTGGAGACCGAGCCTTCCGGGCGGGCGCCGTAATCGGTCTCGACCTCGCCGACCGGCATGACCAATTCGAGCGCGTGGACGCTGATTTCGGTCTCGGTCTCGAAGCCGCGCGAGAGCGCCGGGAAGGACTTGGCGAAGCGGCGCGAGAAGATGCGGTAGCCGGAGAAGATGTCGGTGAAGCTGCGCCCGAACAGGCCGGCGAGGAGCCCGGTGAAGAGCCTGTTGCCGAGCACGTGGCCGGCGCGATAGGCCTCGCCTTCCCGCTCGGCCGGCGTCCGCCTCGCGCCGACGACCATGTCGAGTTGCTCGTCGAGCAATTTGGCGACCAAAGCGGGGGCGGCCGACGCGTCGTAGGTCGAATCGCCGTCGGCCATGACGTAGATGTCGGCCTCGACGTCGGCGAACATTCGGCGCACGACATGGCCCTTGCCCTGCATCTTCTCCGAGCGGACGATGGCGCCGGCCCGGGCCGCAACCTCGCGGGTGTCGTCCGAGCTGTTATTGTCGTAGACGTAGATCGCGGCCCCGGGGAGCGCGGCGCGGAACGCCGCGACCGTCTGCGCGATCGCGGCTTCCTCGTTATAGCAGGGGAGCAGGACCGCGACGCGGAGTTCGGAGATCTCGATCGGCATTCCCGCCCCCGTTCGACGTCGGCCGTGCTTCGATACGGCATTTCGACTTCGCTCAATGCCTACTCAGCATGAGCGAATAAATTAAGCCCTATCCGCTCATCCTGAGTAGGGATCGAGCCTGGCGAGAGCCCGTATCGAAGGATTACGCCTTTTTGGCGGGAGCCTTCTTGGCCGCAAGCTTCTTAGCCGGCGCGGCGTCCGCCTTGGCAGGCGCAGCCTTCTTCGCCGGCTTCTCCGCGGCCCCGGCCTTGGCGGCGGGCTTCTTCGCGGCGGCTCCCTCGACCTTGCTCGGGACAGGCTTCCTGGCCGGCTTGGCGCCATGATCGTGATCGTGGCCGCAGCCGGGGCCGTGGACGTGCCCTTCCTCGGACTCGATCGCCGCCTCGAGCGCCTCGCGGGTCGTCGAGCGCTCGGTGATTTCGGCGGTGCCGAACAGGAAGTCGACCACCTTGTCCTCGAACAAAGGCGCGCGGAGCTGCGCCTGGGCCATTGCGTCGCCGCGGACATATTCGGCGAACTGCTGGCGCTGGTCGGGGCGGTATTGCTGGGCGGCCTGCATGATCAGCTGGTTCATCTCCTGCGGGCTGATCTGGATGCCGTTCTTCTGGCCGATCTCCGAGAGCAGCAGGCCGAGGCGGACGCGGCGCTCGGCGATGGCGCGATATTCGCCGCGCTCCTTCTCCATCTCCTCGCGCGCGGCCTTCGGGTCTTCCTCGTGGGTCGCCTCGTGCTCGAGCTGCTGCCAGATCTGGCCGAACTCGGCCTCGACCATCGATTCCGGAACCGGAAAATCGTGGGCGGAGGCGAGCTGGTCGAGAAGCTGGCGCTTCATATGGGTGCGGGTGAGGCCGTTCAGCTCCTGCTCGACCTGGCCCTTCAAAAGGCCGCGCAGCTGATCGATGCCTTCGAGGCCCATCGACTTGGCGAAGGCGTCGTCCGCCTTCATTTCCCTGGGCGTCTGGACCTCGCCCACGACCACGTCGAAGGTCGCCGGGCGGCCCTTGAGATAGTCGACGTTATAATCCTCGGGGAAGGTGACTTTGATGGTCAGCGCGTCGTTCGCCCTGGCGCCGACGAGCTGGTCCTCGAAGCCCGGGATCAGCCGGCCCGAGCCGAGCTCGACCGACATGCCCTCGCCCTTGCCGCCCTCGAAGGGCTCGCCGTCGACCTTGCCCTCGAAATCCATGATCACGAGGTCGCCCTTTTCGGCCTTGTGCTTGGCCGGGGCGGGATCGTAGCTCTTCTGGCCTTCGGCGAGACGCGCCACGGCCTGGTCGACCGCGGCCTCGTCGGCCTCGACCGTCAGGCGCTCGATCTTGAGGCCCTCGATCTTCGCCTCGGGCACGTCGGGGAGCGCCTCGAGCGCGACGGTGACGACCGCGTCGGTGCCGGCGTCGCCGCCCTCTTCGAGCGCGACCTCGGGCTGCATCGCCGGGCGGATGTTCTGCTCGGTCATCAGCTGCTGGACGCCGTCCTGCACCGCTTCGTTCAGCGCCTGCTGCTGAAGCGCCGGCCCGTGCATCTTGCGCACCAGATTGGCCGGAACCTTGCCGGGACGGAAGCCGGGCATGCGCACCTGAGGCGCGACCTTCTTCAGCTCCTGATCGACCCGGGCGTCGATGTCCTTGGCGGGAATGGTGATCCGGAAGGCGCGCTTCAGGCCCTCGTTCAACGTCTCGACAGTCTGCATTTCAAACCTTCATGTCAGCAAGGATTCGGGCGGCCGCTGGTGCGGGCGGAGGGGCTCGAACCCCCACATCTTTCGATACCAGGACCTAAACCTGGCGCGTCTACCAGTTCCGCCACGCCCGCTTCGGCCACGGCAAGGCGGCGTCTATAGCAGCGAGGGGCGCGAGGGCAAGCCAAGTCGCCGCCCTCCCCGCTTCATTGCCACGCGCGGGGAACTGTTCTAGTCGAGCGGCACAGTCTTCTCCTCTCCAAGGTGGTTTTCATGCAGTTCAAGCCGTTGCTCGCCGGCCTCGCCGCGCTTTCCCTGTCGGCGTCCGGGATGGCGCAGGCGCCGGCGGCAAATGCCGGCGATTTCAGCGCCGACGCCTTTCGCGCCCATGTGACGTTCCTCGCCGACGATCTGCTCGAGGGACGCGAGGCGGGGACTCGCGGCTACGACATCGCGGCGCGCTATGTCGCCACCCAGTTCGAGGCGCTGGGCCTGAGGCCCGGAACCGCCAACGGCTGGTTCCAGCCGGTCGAGTTCGTCCGCTACAGCACCCACGGCCAGCCGACGCTGACCGTCGCCGGCCAGACCTACACCCACGGGCGCGAGATGATCGTGAGGGCCAGCCCCGAGGCGGCCCCGCTGACGCTCGACGCGCCTTTGGTCTTCGCCGGCTACGGGCTCGACATGCCGAGCCACGGCTTTAACGACTATCAGGGCATCGACGCGCGCGGGAAGATCGTCGTCGTGCTGAGCGGCGTTCCCGAGGGTATCCCAAGCGACGTTTCCGCCCATATGAACGGCGACAAGAGGCGGATGGCGGCCGCGCGCGGCGCCGTCGGCATGATCTCCATCCGTACCCGCCACGATATCGCGGAGACGCCGTGGGAGCGGACATTGCGCTTCGCCGACCGGCCCGGCACCACCTGGCTCGAAGCGGACGGAACCCCGTTCGTCGACGGCAGCGGCCTCAGGTTCAGCGCCACGATGAGCGACGCCGCGGCCGAGGCGCTGTTCCGCGGGGCGCGGCGCACGACCGCGCAGGTGCTCGACGAGGCCGCCCGGACCGGCGCCCGCCCGCACGGCTTCGCGCTCACGCAGACCGCTCATTTCGCTCGCGAGGCAGCCGAGACGACGCGCTTCTCCAGCCCGAACGTGATCGCCGTCCTGCCGGGGACCGACCCCAGCGTCGCCAATGAATATGTGCTGCTGATGGCCCATCTCGACCATATCGGCGTGCGCACCAGCGGCGAGGGCGACCGGATCAACAACGGAGCGATGGACAACGCCACCGGAATCGCCACCCTGATCGAGGTCGCGCGGCAGTTCAGCCGGCCCGGCAACCGCCCGCGCCGCCCGATCCTGATCGCCGCGGTGACCGCAGAGGAGAAGGGCCTGCTCGGCGCCCAATATCTCTCGCGCCATCCGGTGGTCGGCCAGGGACGCGTGATCTCGGTCGTCAATCTCGACATGCCGGTGCTGACCTACGACTTCCAGGACGTGACGGCCTTCGGCGCCGAGCATTCGACGATGGGGGCGATCGTCCAGCGCGCAGCGGCGCGGATGCATGTCGGCCTGTCCCCCGATCCGCTGCCCGAGGAAGGGCTGTTCACCCGATCGGACCATTACCGCTTCGTCCAGCAGGGCGTGCCTTCGGTGTTCCTGATGACCGGCTTCGCCAATGGCGGGCGCGAACATTTCACCGACTTCCTCGAGCATCAATATCACAGCCCGCGCGACGAGGTGACCTTGCCGTTCAACTGGCAGGCAGGCGCGCGCTTCGCCCAGCTCAACTATCTGATCGCGCGGGAAATCGCCGACGGGGCCGAAGCGCCGCGCTGGTATGCGGGAAGCTTCTTCGGCGACGCCTTCGGCGGCCAGCAGGCGCGCGCGCCGCAGCCGCCTCAGGCGGCCTCGCGGCCCTCCAGCGCGGCGCGGTAGACGCCGTCGAGCGTAGTGAAGCGCCCGCCCATGTGGTCTCGGAAGAAGGTCAGCACCTGCTCGATGCCGGCGAGGAAGGCGGCGAGGTCCGCCTCGTCGCGGACGTAGGGCGTGTGGCCCGGCGCGAGGCTGGGGCTGTGATAGGTGAGGCTGAAAAGGCGGTGGCCGCGCGCCGCCATCGCCTCGATCAGCCGGCACTGCTCGTGCGGGGGCGTTCCCTCGGGCGTGAGCCGCGAGCGGGCGACGATTCCCGAGCGCGCCAGCACGCCGGGCAGGCGCAGACGACCGGCGCCGGGACTGTCGAACAGCCAGCCGGCGCGTTCCCCCAGCGCGGGCATCGCGCCGAGGAAGCCGACGCTCAGCGGTATTTCGAGCAGGCCTTCCGGCAGCCAATGCGGCCGATCCGGGCGGCCGCGGAAATCGGGGCCGCCATCGCCGGAGAAATCGCTGTGCGGCACGAAGCTGCAATCGATCCGGTAGCCGAGATCGGCGAGGATTCGGCCGGTATTCGGCCCGTAGCCGTAGCGGCCGGCCTTGAACGCGCCCGGAGCCTCGCCGAAATTCTTCTCGATCGCTCCGGTCAGCGCCTCGATCTTGGCGCGTTCCAGCCACGGCGGCAGGTTGCAGTGATAGGAATTGCGGGCGTTGACCTCCTCCTCATAGGGCGGAGTGACCCACGGATGGAGGTGCGCGGCGATCCCGGCCCTGCCGGCGTCGCGCAGGCTCGAGAGAAACGCGACCGCCTCCGGATCGGTCGCGACCGGGTAATCGACGGCGTAGGTCGGCACGATCCCGAGACGGTGGTAGATTTCGTGAGCGAGCGCCTGGGCCGGGATCGAGCGGGTCGCGCGGCTGTCGCGCGAGAACGGCGCCGTCCAGTCGAACTCCTCCTCGGTGTCGACGACGATCAGCAGCTCGGGCGTCACGGCCGCTGTCCCTTGACCAGCGCCGACGCGCGCTCGAGCCCGCGGCAGAGCGCATGGACGGCGCGGCGGCGCGCGCCCTTCAGCGGAATCGTGACCCGGACGACGGAGCGCCGCTCGCGCCAGAGACCGTCGATCATCGAATGATGGTCCATCGCGCAGCTGTCGACCCATTCTATGTCGGGATCCTCGAGGATGCGCAGATTTTCGATCTGGAGGAGGACTCCGGGCGAGAAACGGCCATAATCCTCGTCGAACGCGGTCTTGAACGAAAAGCCGCCCGGCGGCGTCAGGAAATTGGCGAGCATGGCGATGGCGCGGCCGTCGAGATCGAGGCGCAGGAACTGGAGGCGGCCCGCTTCCCACGCCCCGGCGGCGGCGGCGCGGAAGAAGGCTTCGGCCGCGGCGTCCACCGCGAGCCCGGTGCCCGCCTTGCCCTTCCAGCCCTTGCGCTCCAAAGCGAGATAATCGTCGCACCAGGCGGAGAGCTCGGACCCTTCCGCCAGGCGGCGAAAGCCGAGATCGCCGAGCTCGCCGAGGCGGCTGCGCTGGCGGCGCAGCTCCTTGCGCTTCTTGCCGCGGACGGCGAGCTCGAAATAGGCGCCGGGGTCGAGCCGGGTGTCGAGCATCGCACGGCGGCGGCGGTGAACGACCTCGCCGCGGCCGAGCGCCCGGAACAGGGGGCCGTCCTCCGCCAATCCGCGCAGGTGAAGGAAAGCACCGGCCCAATCGTCGCGGTCGAGCAGGCCGAGAAGAGCCTCCCAGAAGGCGGCCTCCTCGCCCGCGGCGACGAGCGGCGAGCCCAGAAAGGCGTGGTCGTGATACCAGTTCTGGACGAAGCGGACCGGCAAATGCGCATAACCCCGCTCGATCGTCAGCGGCAGCAGGCCGATCAGGCGCGCGCCGCGGCGGACCTCGGCCAGGCGGATGTCGCGATCCCCGGCGAGATGGGCGAGCGAAGCGGCGACGAACCAGCGCTCGTGAAAGGGGTTTGGCTCGGCGGCGCGCAGGACCAGATCGTCCCATTCGCCGGCCAGATCGGCAAGCGCGAGGCGGGCGGGACGAAGCCGCGCGCGGACCCCTGCCGCCGACATGGCGGCGAGCGGCGCCCGCGAGGCGGCGCGGCGCTCCGCCGACGTCTCGATCCGGCCCATCGAACTCATCGGCGCGCGATAGCCGACAGAGGTAAATTAATGGTGCGGAGAGAAGCTCATGCCGTCTGGAGAAGATGGTCGCGATAGCGATCGCGCAGGGCCGTCTTGAGCAGTTTGCCGGTGGCCGTGTGCGGAAGGCTGTCGACGAACAGGATTTCGTCCGGAAGCCACCATTTGGCGACTCGCGTGCCGAGATGGGCGAGGATCGCGTCGGCGCCGACCTCCGAGCCTTCCTTGCGGACGACCAGCAACAGCGGCCGCTCGTCCCATTTGGGATGCCGCGCGCCGATCGCCGCCGCCTCGGCGACGCCCGGGCAGCCGACCGCCGCATTCTCCAGCTCGACCGAGCTGATCCATTCGCCGCCGGATTTGATCACGTCCTTGGAACGGTCGGTGATCTGGAGCGTGCCGCAGGGGTGGAGGACGGCGACGTCCCCGGTGTCGAACCAGCTGCCCTCGCCCGCGCAATCGCCCGCCTGGTCCTGAAAATAGCGGCGGATCACCCAGGGGCCGCGAATCTGGAGGCGGCCCGAGCTCTGGCCGTCGCGCGGCTGTTCCTTCTCCTCGTCGTCGACGACCCGGAGCTCGACTCCGAAGGGCACCCGGCCCTGCTTGCAGACGAGATCGACCTGCTCGTCGAAGCTCAATTCCTCCCAATTGGCGGGCGGCGAGCCGATCGTGCCGATGGGCGAGGTCTCGGTCATCCCCCAGGCGTGGCCGACTCGGATACCGGTCTTCATCAGCCGCTCGACCATCGAGCGCGGCGCCGCCGAGCCGCCGATGGTGACGATCCGAAGATGCTTCGGCATCTCGCCGGTCTTGTCGATATGCTGGAACATGGAGAGCCAGACCGTCGGGACTCCCGCGCTGTGGGTCACCTTCTCCTCGTTCATCAGGCGGCAGAGCAAGACCGGATCATTGACCGCCGCGTAGACCATCTTGATCCCGGCCATCGCTCCGGAGAAGGGAAGACCCCAGGCCGCGGCGTGGAACATCGGCACGATCGGCAGCGCCACCGTGCTCGGCGAAAGATCGAAGCAGGACGGCGCGACCTCGGCCATGGCGTGGATCACCGAGGAGCGATGCTCGTAGAGAACGCCCTTGGGATTGCCGGTCGTCCCCGAGGTATAGCAGAGCATGCAGGGCTCGCGCTCCGAGCCCTCGACCCAGGAATAATCGCCGTCCTCGGCGTCGAGCAGGGCCTGGAACGCGCCGTCGTCGAAGCAGACGTAATGGTCGATGGAGGTCCACTGGTCCTTGAGGCGGTCGACGATCGGCTGGAACAATTTGTCGTAGAAGAGGACCTTATCCTCGGCATGGTTGGCGATGTAGACGAGCTGCTCGTCGAACAGGCGCGGATTGATCGTGTGGATGACGCCGCCCATGCCGATCGCGCCGTACCAGGCGATCAGGTGATAATGGTGGTTCATGGCCAAGGTGCCGACCCGGTCGCCGCGCTTCAGGCCCATCTTCTCAAGCGCTTGCGCGAGCTTCCTCGAATCGCGTGCGATGCCGGCCCAGCTGGTGCGCTCGACCCTGCCGTCGGCCCAGCCGGTGACGATTTCGCGAGCGCCGTGCTCGCGCTCGGCATGGTCGATGAGCCGCGGCACGCGCAGCTCGAAATCCTGCATCCCGCCCAGCATTCGAACTCTCCCGCTCCGTCTATGCGCGGGAGTCTATTCGCTTACGAAACGAGCGCAAGCCTGGGCGCCTCGGCGACCGACAGGCGCACGGCGCGGATCCCGCCGACGCGTTCGATTCGCGCGGCCAGCTCGGCGTCGACCTTATAGTCCCGGCCGAGCACCATTTCCGCCTCGCCGCCGCTCCACGCCGCGCGGCAGGTGAGCTGGCCGTTGCCGCCGCGCTCCGCAAGGACGATCGCTGCCAGTTCGCCGAGCGCGGCCGGATCGTCGACCTCGACCTCGAGCTGGAGGCGAGTCCGGCGCGACAGCCCCTCGAAGCCCTGAAGCGAGCGGATGGCGAGGCGCGGCGTCTCCTCGCCCGGGCGCCGGTCGAGCTCGACGCTGAGCAGGGCGCACTGGCCGTCCTTGGCGAAAGCGGCGACCTGATCGGCCACGGCGTCGTCGAAGATCGTCGCTTCGAACTGACCGGAGGAATCGGACAAGGTGGCGATCATGTAGCGGCGGCCCTTGGCCGAGGTTCGCCAGCGCACGTCCTCGATCATTCCGGCCATCACCGCGCCTGTCCGGCCGCCGTCGGCGGGAGCGGCGAGCGCCGAAAGGTCGCCGAAGCGGCGCGCGCCGTGGGCGGCCGCGAGGTGGCGGTAATTGTCGACCGGGTGGGCGGAGAAATAGAAGCCGAAGGCCTCCTTCTCGGCGGCCATCCGCTGGGCGAGAGTCCAGTTCTCCGCCGCGGGCATTCGGATAGGGACGACATTGGCGGCGCCCTCGCCGAACAGACCGCCCTGCCCGCTGACCCGCGCATCGGCCGCGCTCGATGCCGCGGAGAGGATCGTCTCGGCCGCGCCGAACGCCGCCCAGCGCTCGGCGATCCCGTCGAACGCGCCGGCGGCGGCGAGGCTTTCGAGCTGGCGGCGGTTGAGCTGCCGCGGATCGATCCGGGCGGCGAAATCGTCGAGCGTCCGGAAGGCGCCTCCGCGATCGCGCTCCTCGACCAGCACCTCCATCGCCTTCTCCCCGACCCCCTTGAGCGCGCCCAGGGCGTAGCGCACCGCGTGGCCCTCGCCGTGGGGCTCGACCGAAAAGTCGGCTTCGCTGGCGTTGATCGAGGGGGGCAGGATCGAGTCTCCGCGCCGGCGCATGTCGTCGACGAAGATCGCCAGCTTGTCGGTGAGGTGGATGTCGAAAGCCATCGAGGCGGCGTAGAATTCGACCGGGTAATGGGCCTTGAGCCACGCCGTCTGGTAGGCGACCAGCGCGTAGGCGGCGGCGTGGCTCTTGTTGAAGCCGTAGCCGGCGAACTTGTCGATCAGGTCGAACAGCTCGTTGGCCTTCGGCCGGGCGATGGCATTGACCGCGCAGCCGGTGATGAAGCGCTCGCGCTGCGCGTCCATCTCCGACTTGATCTTCTTGCCCATGGCGCGGCGCAGCAGGTCCGCCTCGCCGAGGCTGTAGCCGGCAAGCACCTTGGCCGCCTCCATCACCTGCTCCTGGTAGACGAAGATGCCGTAGGTTTCCTTGAGCACGTCTTCGAGCAAAGGGTGCGGATATTCGATTCGCGCGCGGCCGTTCTTGCGGTCGCCGAACATCGGGATATTGTCCATCGGGCCCGGCCGGTAGAGCGAGACGAGCGCGATGATGTCGCCGAAATTGGACGGGCGGACGGCCGCCAGCGTTCGGCGCATGCCTTCCGATTCGAGCTGGAACACGCCGACCGTGTCGCCCTTCTGGAGCAGCGCGTAGACGTCCGGATCGTCCCACGGCATCAGCCGGTCGAGATCGACCTCGACTCCGCGCCTGGCGAGCAAAGCGACTGCCTTGCGCAGCACGGAGAGCGTCTTGAGGCCGAGGAAGTCGAACTTCACCAGCCCCGCGGCCTCGACATATTTCATGTCGAACTGGGTCACCGGCATGTCCGAGCGCGGATCGCGGTAGAGCGGCACGAGCGCGTCGAGGCGGCGGTCGCCGATGACGACGCCCGCGGCGTGGGTCGAGGCGTGGCGGGGAAGGCCCTCGAGCTTCATCGCCAGATCGAACAGGCGGCGGACCTGGGCGTCGTTGCGATATTCGGCGGCGAGCTCGGTGACGCCGTTGAGCGCCCGCTCCAAGGTCCAGGGATCGGTCGGATGGTTGGGGATGAGCTTGGCCAGCCGGTCGACCTGGCCGTAGGGCATTTGCAGGACGCGGCCGGTATCCTTGAGCACCGCGCGCGCCTTCAATTTCCCGAAGGTGATGATCTGGGCGACCTTGTCCGACCCGTAGCGCTCCTGGACGTAGCGGATCACCTCGCCGCGCCGGGTCTCGCAAAAGTCGATGTCGAAATCCGGCATCGACACGCGTTCGGGGTTGAGGAAGCGCTCGAACAGCAGGCCGAGGCGGATCGGATCGAGATCGGTGATGGTCAGCGCCCAGGCGACCACCGAGCCGGCCCCGGAGCCGCGGCCCGGGCCGACCGGAATGTCCTGGTCCTTGGCCCATTTGATGAAGTCGGCGACGATCAGGAAATAGGCCGCGAAGCCCATGTCGATGATGATCTCGGTCTCGAAGGCGAGCCGGTCGAAATAGGCCTTGCGGTCCTCATCCGAGAGATCGTCGTAGAGCGCGAGGCGCGCATCGAGGCCGGCCTTCGCGTCCGCCCGGAGCTGGCTTGCCTCGGCCTCCAGATCGCCGGCGATGGACGGGAGGATGGGCTTGCGCTTGGGCGCTCCGACCGCGCAGCGCCGCGCGATGACCGAGCTGTTGTCGATCGCCTCCGGAAGGTCGGCGAACAAGGCGCGCATGTCGGCGGCAGGCTTCATCCATGCCTCGGGCGAAGAGCGAACGCGGTCGTCGCGGTCGATCTGGCTCGACTGGGCGATGCACAGCATCGCGTCGTGGGCGCGATGGAAGTCGGCGTCGGCGTAAGACGCCGGATTGGTCGCCACCAGCGGAAGGTTCCGCGCATAAGCGAGCGCGATCAGCCCGGCCTCGGCGGCCTGCTCGACCGGATCGCCGCGCCGGCTGAGCTCGACGTAGAGCCGGCCGGGGAACAGGCGCTCCAGGCGGTTGGCCACGTCGTTGAACGGCTGCTCCTCGGCGATCAGCCGGGCGAGCGCGCCCTCCCCGCCCCCGGTCAGCGCGATCAGCCCCGCGGTGCGCCCTTCGAGCGCGTCGAACGTGACGTGGGCCTCCTCCTCGACCGGGCGGCCGAGATGCGCTTCGGAGACCAGCGCGCAAAGGTTGACGTAGCCCGTCTCGTCCTGCGCGTAGAGCGCGAGCCAGTCGATCAGCGGCGCCCGTCCCTCGGCGCCGGGCCGGGCGACCCCGAGCAAGGCGCCGACGATCGGCTGCACGCCCGCCTCGATGCAGGCATCGGTGAACGGCATGGCGGCGTAGAGCCCGTTGCGGTCGGTCAGCGCCACCGCGGGGAAATCGAGCCTTTTGGCCTGCCTGGCGATCGCCTTCGGCTCGATCGCGCCCTCGAGCATCGTGTAGCAGGAGAAGATTCGAAGCGGGACGTAGGGCGCGGCCGACATGAGGCGACTATGGTGCCTTCATCGGCGGCGCGAAAGCCTCCTGCGGCGATTCGCCCACAGGAATCCGGCTCACCCGGCCTGCCGCCCGATCCGCCCAAACAGCATGATCGAATCGAAGCTTCTATCTTTCGTTAAGGCAGAATCCGGAGCCGTTGGCAGCCGGGACGGAAAGCAGCGCGATAAATCAGGATAGCATTTGGCGAATTGAAAGATTGCGCCGAAATGGACACCTCAGACAGTTTGACTGTAGATTACCTAGCTATTTACTTCAGGAGATTCCAACCTGAATCGGACGATTCCAATCTAGACTCTAAAAATGTTCCGTGACTAGCTACACATGCGCTCCATCGACGCCGCCTGACTTCAGCGCGGCTCACGAAAGCGCCTGTTTGGCTATGCGGCGCCACTCGCGCCGCACTACTCATCGAACGGAGGTTTCCATGGCCAGCAAGCAACCCGGCGGACCCGGCGGCATACGGGGTGAAGTCGAAGGCCCGCTGTTCACGATCGATTTCGAGAAGCACGCCGTCGAGCGGCCGCGCGAGCTTCCGCGCGAACTGGCCGAAGCCGAGCTTTTCGACGAGAATTTCTTCTCGCTCCAGGCCGACACCAACGAGGCCGCGAAAGTCTCGATCGCATGCCAGCAGGTCCACCTCCTGAACCTGGTCAGCTGGCCCGAATTCAAGACGGTCTGGGGCAAGCGCTGCTACAAGGTCAAATGGTGGACGGTGTGCATCCCCTGGCCCTACATCTACAAGCGGGTCTGCACGCGCAGCTACTATCTGCAGATCTGTCATCCGACCATCGGCGAGATCATGGCCGCCATCCTCGACTGCCTCAAAAAGTCGCTCAGCGAGGCGCTCCTCGCCCTGCTGATCCAGAAGAAATTCGACGTGTTCCTGAACGTGCTCCGGATCGTGCTCGTCAACTGCCTGCAGCAGAAGGGCGTGAAGCTCCTCGAACAGCTGTCGGTCGGCATCAAGGAGCAGGTCAATTGCACCAACTGGCAGGAGGTTTGATCGCGAGACGGACCCGGACGGCATGGGCCGTCCGGACGTTTCTCACTCGATCACGCCCTCGTGCAGCCTCAGCACCCGGTCCATCTTCGCCGCTATGCGCTCGTTGTGGGTGGCGACGAGGGCGGCGCTGCCTTCCTCGCGGACGAGGCTGAGGAATTCGGCGAAGACGATGTCGGCGGTGGCTTCGTCGAGGTTGCCGGTGGGCTCGTCGGCGAGCACCAGAGCGGGCCGGTTGGCGAGCGCCCGGGCGACGGCGACTCGCTGCTGCTCGCCGCCCGAAAGCTTGCTCGGCGGATGGGTCAGCCGCTCGGAAAGGCCGAGCGCTCCGAGCAGCGAGCGGGCGCGCTCGCGGGCCGCGGCCGTCGTCGCGCCGTGGACGAGCTGCGGGATGACGACATTTTCCTCGGCGCTGAAATCGGGCAGCAGATGGTGGAACTGGTAGACGAAGCCGAGCGTGTCGCGGCGCACCCGGGTGCGGTTCGAATCGTCGAGCGCCGCGGCTTCCTCGCCGGCGATCCGGATCGAGCCCTCAAAGCCGCCCTCGAGCAACCCGACCGCCTGGAGCAAGGTCGACTTGCCCGAGCCGGAGGGGCCGAGAAGCGCCACGATCTCGCCGGCGCGCACCGTCAGGTCGATTCCGCGCAGCACCTGGATGGTGACGTCCCCCTGGACGAAGCTGCGCCTGAGTCCGGCGGTTTCGAGCACCTCACTCATAGCGAAGCACCTGAACCGGATCGGTCTTCGACGCGCGCCAGGCCGGAATGACGGTGGCGATGAAGCTCAGCACCAGCGCCATCAGGACGATCGCCATCACCTCTACGGGATCGGGCTTGGCCGGAAGCTCGGTGAGGAAGCGGACCGAGGGATCCCAAAGATTTTGGCCGGTGAGCCGCTGGAAGAAATCGACGACCGGCTGGCGGAAATAGAGGCCGAGCGTGCCGAGGACGAAGCCGGCGAGGATTCCGAGCACGCCGATCGTCAGGCCGACCGTCATGAAGATCCTCATCACGCCCGCGCGGGTGGCGCCCATCGTCCGAAGGATGGCGATGTCGCGATGCTTGGCGCGGACCAGCATGATCAGCGAGGAAAGGATGTTGAACGCGGCGACGAGGATGATGATCGAAAGGACCACGAACATCACCACCCGCTCGACCTGCAGCGCCTCGAACAGGGCCGAATTCATCGAGCGCCAGTCGCTGACGATCGCCCGGTTGGCGAGCTGCCCGGAAAGCGGCGCCAGGATGTCCTCGACCCGGTCGGCGTCGGCGGTGTCGACCTCGACCATGCCGATCGAATCGCCCATCAGAAGGAAGTTCTGCGCTTCCTCCAGCGGCATGATCACGAAGGCCTTGTCGAAATCGTAGAGGCCGACCTCGAAGATCGCGGTGACGTTGTAGTCGACGATCCGCGGCACGGTTCCGAAGGGGGTCGCCCGCCCCTGCGGCGAGATGATGGTGATCGAGCCGCCGACGCTGATGCCGAGCAATTGGGCGAGGCGCGAGCCGATCGCGACATTGTTGCTGCCGGGGCGAAGCGAGGCCATGGAACCGGCGATCACGTTCGCGTTGATCGCCCTGTTGGCGGCGATGTCCGGCGCCGGCATGCCACGCAGAAGGATCGCCTCGACCCGCCCTTCGTGCGTGGCCATCAACGGCTGCTCGATCAGCGCGTGGGCGGAGGTGACCCCCGGCGTGCGCCGCGCCGCATCGAGCACCGGGCGCCAATCGTCGAGCCGGCCGCCATAGCCCTGGATCACGGCATGGCCGTTCAGGCCCACCACCTTGTCGAACAGCTCGGCGCGAAAGCCGTTCATCACGCTCATGACGATGATCAAAGCGGCGACTCCGAGCATCACCGCGGCCAGGCTGATCCCGGCGACGAGGAAGATGAAGCCCTCGCCCTTGCCCGGCAGGAGATAGCGCCGGGCGATCATGCGCTCGTAGCGGGTGAGGATCATCGGAGCCGCTGTCCCCCGTTCGTCCCGAGCGAAGTCGAGGGACCCTTTCGAGCGGAGCGAGAACAGGCCTCGGCTTCGCTTCGTCCCTCGACTTCGCTCGGGAGGGTGTCTCGACTTCGCTCGACACGAACGGACGGAGTGGCGATCTTCACGCGGTCAGCCTCGCAAGCGCGCTTTCGATGCTCAGCTCCTCGCGTTCGCCGGTGGAGCGGCGCTTCAGCTCGACGACGCCCTTCTCCAGCCCCTTGGGGCCGACGATCAGCTGCCAGGGCAGGCCGATCAGGTCCATCGTCGCGAACTTGGCGCCGCCGCGCTCGTCGCGGTCGTCGTAAAGGGTGTCGACGCCGGCCTCTTGCAGCCGGCCGTAGATCTCGTCGGCGGCGCTGGTGACGCTGCCGTCGTCGGCGCGCATGTTGACGAGGCCGACGCGGAACGGCGCGACCGCCTCCGGCCAGACGATGCCGCCCTCATCGTGGCTCGCCTCGATGATCGCGCCCATCAGGCGCGACACGCCGATGCCGTAGCTGCCCATTTGCGGGTGAACCTGAGCGCCGTCCGCCGTCTGCACGCTGAGGCCCATGGACTCGCTGTATTTGGTGCCGAAGGCGAAGATGTGGCCGACCTCGATTCCGCGCCGCTGCCGCAGGCGATCGGCGGGCACGGGGCAGTCGGGAACCTTGGCGTGCTCCTCTTCCTCCATCGCGTAGAGGCCGGTGAGGCGGGCGATGGTCGCGGCATCGGCGCCGAGCAGGTCCTCCCGAGTGACCTCCTCGATCGCCGCGTCGTAGAAGATCGCGCTCTCGCCGGTCTCAGCGAGGATGTGGAATTCGTGGCTGAGATCGCCGCCGATCGGCCCGGTCGGGGCGCGCACCGGAACCGCCTGGAGGCCGAGCCGGGCGAAGGTGCGAAGGTAAGCGACGAACATCGCCTCGTAGCTCGCCTTCAAACCCGCCTCGTCGAGATCGAAGCTGTAGGCGTCCTTCATCAGGAACTCGCGGCCGCGCATGATCCCGAAGCGCGGGCGGATCTCGTCGCGGAACTTCCACTGGATGTGGTAGAGCGTGCGCGGAAGATCGCGGTAGCTCTTGACGCTGCCGAGGAAGATCTGGGTGATCATTTCCTCGTTGGTCGGCCCGTAGAGCATCTCGCTGCCCTTGCGGTCCGGGAAGCGAAGCATTTCGGGACCGTAGGCGTCGTAGCGGCCCGACTGGCGCCACAGCTCGGCCGACTGGATGGTCGGCATCAGCAGCTCGACCGCGCCGGCCTTGTCCTGCTCCTCGCGAACGACCTGCTCGATCCTCTTGAGCACCCGGTGGCCGAGCGGAAGCCAGGCGTAGATTCCGGCGGCGGTCTGGCGGATGAGGCCGGCGCGGAGCATCAGCTTGTGGCTGACGATCTGGGCGTCGGCGGGCGTCTCCTTGACGACGGGGAGGAAGTAACGGGACAGGCGCATGGCGACGCCTTACGGATGCCGCCAGCGCAACGCAACGCAAAGCCAGATCAGGACGAGCGCCTGATTAAGGCGCCTGTTGCGGATCGTTCGCAGCTTCTGTTGCGGGTCGGCAACAGTTTCGCCGCAAAGTCGCCACGATTGGCGATCGGGCGATGACAAGGCCGGTGGGCGGGCATAGGTACCGGGCCACGCAACCAAGGACTTAACGCCCTGGTTCGGGGAAGCTCCGGTCCCGTTTTCTCTGGCGAGGTGAGAAAGCGCGCGGGCCGGGGCATCACAAGGGGGTAGACGGCGCGAGCCGTCTCACGGGTGCCCGGTCCGCAAGGCCCGGGCACTTGTCGTTTGGGCCCCGTCTCCTCCCAGTCCGCCGTCCGAGCCGAGTGGTGCTCGCTCCGCGGCGATGATAGGTTCGGCTCCGGCAGCAAGGAGGAAAACGATGCAGGAAGACGAACATGTCGATCCGCAGGACGCTTCGCTGAGGAGCTCGCCAAAAGCGAGCGAGGACGAGGCCGGCGACGATCTGCAAGGCCTGGCCGCCGCCGAATGCTATTGGAACGACAAGAAATATTCGGACGGCGCGACCGTTTGCGACAACCACCAGCGCTTCAAATGCTGGAACGGGCGCTGGGTCGACATCGGCAGCTGCTAGTCGACGGCCCTAATCGACGCGGCGGACGGTCGTTTCGACGGTGGCGACGTTGAAGCCGAAGCGGCGGATGGTCATCCGGTTCGAGGCGGCGCGGCCGCCCGGCTGGAGCGTGATCCACTGCTCGACCGAGGGCCCCTCGGCAAGGCGGTAGCGCAGGTGGAGGGTGGCGCCGGACACTTCGCCGGCGACCGCGCCGCGCGCGTCGCTGATCGTCCCGGTCACCGCGTTGGCAGCGCCGCGGGTCAGCCGCCAGACCCGGCGCCGCGCCGGCTTGCCCTCCTCCTCGACGACCTGATCGAGCACCAGCGTGCCCCCCTGCATGCGCCCGGTGGCACGATCGCGAACGGCGTGGCGGCCGGACATGATGATGTGCACAATGCCCGAGCCCTCGGTGCGGCCGACGAAGAAGCGCTCGAGCGCGCTTCCCGGCGGCGGCGGCGGATGCGCCGGCCCCTGCGCCGCGGCGAGGAGCAGGAAGCCGAGGATTTCGGGAAGGGCCAAGCATGTGCTCCGGACGGCGGTGAGGCCGTCACCATGGCAGGCCTCGCCCCTTCGCTCAATCCGCGGCGAGCTGGGTGGCGACCGGCAGGGGCGCGGCCAGCGCCAGCGCTTCCTCCGGGCTGGAGGGCGCCTCGTCGGTCACCACCACCTGGCTGCCGAGCGCGGTCACTCCGTAGAGCCGCTGGGCGAAGGCGCGCGGCAGGCGGACGCAGCCGTGCGAGGCGGGATGGCCGGGGATCTGGCCGGCGTGGAGCGCGACTCCGTCCCACGTAAGCCGCTGCATGAAGGGCATCGGCGCGTCGTCGTAGAGGTTGGAATGGTGGTCGACCTCCTTCTGCAGGATCGGGAAGGTGCCGGTGGGCGTGTCGTAGCCCGGCTGGCCGCTGGAGATGGTGGAGACGCCGATCAGGGCGCCGGAGCGGAAGACGAAGGCGCGCTGGAGCGGCAGGCTGACGACGATGGCCACCGGGCCGTCACCGGGCGCGGCCGCCGGGTGCCAGCGATACTGGCCGGGGCGAAGACCGTCGGAGGCGAGATCGGCGCCCTCGGCGGCGGCCGGGATTTCGGGGTCTGTCGCGGCATAAGCGGCGGCCGGGATCGTTGCGGAAAGGCTGAGGGAAAGAAGGCCGAGCGCGAGCGCGCGCCGCAGCCGGGGGGCACCACCGGACATAGGATACTCCACTTTTACTGGCGCGGCCGCCGAAGGGGACGGAGGTTCGCGCTTACCTGTGTTGCAAAACGCGGCTGGTCCGCTTTGGTGCCGTGAGGCAGTTCAGGCGCCGCTCATGTCGCGGGCGCGACCTTCGAGGCTCGACGAGGGAGGATGCGATGCGGGGAGCGACGGCGGTGCTGGCCGGGCTGGCGATGACGAGCGGGGCGGCGGCGCAGGTGCCGAGCGCCGAGGCGCAGTTCTGCCACGATCTCGGCCGGATCATCGCCGCGGCGGCGGAGACGCCCGAGCCCTTCTACAGCCTGGAGCGGAGCGCCGCGGCCCCGCCCCGCCTGGGCTTCACCCATTGCTTCCGCGCCGGCGACGCACGGCGGAGCTACTGGCACTGCCACCAGAGCCTCGCGCCCGACCATCTCAGCGCCGAGCGGCTGACCGCGCTGACCAGGGCCTGCCTTCCCGAAGCGGCCGCTTTGCCCGCCGAGACGCGCCGCGAGGCCCGCTTCCGCCTGGGCGATCTTGAGATCATCATCAGCGAAACCGGCGGCCCGCGCGCTCATGTCGGGCGCGTCGTGAGCTATATCGTGGCCGCCGCGCCGAAGCCCTGAGGGGCCCTTCGACACGCTCAGGACAGGCCCTTTCGGCAGGCTCGGCACAGGCGGAAGTTTCCGAAGTTTCCGCTTCCTTAGGGAGAGAAAAACCTGAACCTTCCGGGATTTGTTCGGCCGGGGCGGGAGCGTGCGGGAGCAGATTACGATCAAGCTGGGCTTCGCCCACCTGTCGGCCGGGCGTTCAACCTCTCCGTCGCTGCGCTGCGCGCTGCTCAGGTGCGTTTCCGCGCGAATGGTCCCAATGTTCGCGGTGGCCATGAGCAATGCGACGGCCAAGCCCGGATCGGTAGGCGCGCACCTTTTCCCAACTGAGAATCAGCCGCCCGGCGGGCGAGCGCCGAGTCGCACTAATTTAGCAGACAGAGCTCGAGCTCGCAAGAACGTGGCAGGAACATTTCCAGATCAATTCGAGGTCTATCGTATTACACCAAGGAAGTCCGTCACCGACCGTCGCTGAGCACAGATTACGAGGTCACGCCGCAGCGCTCATCTCTACAAAGACGTGCTTAAGGCGCAATGGATGCGCGCCATTTTGCAATACCGTCCCCTCCAGTAGGGCTAATGCGAGTGGATGCCCTTCGCACGTAGCAAGCTTGGCGGGAGTTCCGTAGTGGTGGCAGATGGATGCATCTATCGCTTCTACCACGTCATTCACAGGAGGCTTCAGAACATACCCAAGCATAAAGCCCCACTCCAAACCCGAGCCGTATTGCCCCGCTACGTACCGTTGGACACCTTTCACCACATAATTTGCATTCAGCGTGGAATCTCCCGCTGCCACCCTCTTACACTCCACCGGAACGTACGCATCTTCAAATCCAAACTGATGCGTGAATTTCATCGTGATATCTATTCTACCTAGGATCTCGGGGCCCATTGTTGACATGTCCTCCAGCTCATGCTCGCCGCGAATTTCGAGATTTGTAAGGCCCAACGCCACTTTAACCCGGCGCACAGCTTTCCGAACGACCATTGTTATAGGGACTTCCAGCATCTTCGCTTCGATATGCGGCCTTGCTTCCTCAGCCCCACGGCATATCAAATCCACTACTGTCGCAACTTGATCAGCACCAAGTCCGAAAGCCGGATTGCCGATAGGGTCGTCGGAGCTAAGCAGCGGCATGCTGAGTCTGGAGCCAATGATCCGCTAACACAACATCCCCGTCATTCAAGCCAGCAGTCGCCGTCCAGTACCGTTGTTCAGACGGCTTGAGAATAAATAGGCTGTTTTGAATGTAAAACCGCAAGTGTCTACGCTCGTTGAGATATGGGGGCGCATGAGTCTCAGACTTTCCGCCAAGCAGAGTGGCTAGATTTGCAAGGTCTTTCGCATCGCCCATGCCAACGGAGCACGAACCATCGGGGCTTCCAGGGGCCATGCTGAATCTGACCGCTGTAATCCCGGGAATGCCTTTGGACAGATCACCACCTTCAACCTGCGCATCGTATAACGAAGCTCTCAAATGTCGCTCGCCTCGTGCCCTAAGATAACCGTTTACAGTTGCCACGGCTGCGAGGGCATAGGTCTCTAAGTCTCCGACATTGGGTCTCTTCACCGCGCGACAGCGTTCGCTTCGCCCTTCAAATATCAAGAACCGTGCTCTCTCGACACTATCCTCAACTATTACACGTTCTTGATCCTCCAATTCGTAAAGATCAAAAACCGCTTTATCTAGAGCCCTGAGGGCCTCTTGCGAGTGCGGCGAGTCTGCAAGTGCCCTTTCTCGATCAACGGCTTGTTTCAATAAATGTTCTGGGCATCTCGCCAGATCAGGGACTCTTAAGGATAGTATATCCTCTGGCGTCACTGTGGGCCGCTCCAACCCCCATGTCGGGCCCCCAAATGCCAATTGAAAAGTAGTAATCGCAGAATTTAAAATTGCCGACAAGACGAACGGATACCTTCCGTCTAGTCCAGAAAATGATATGCCATAAAGATTCTGGGTATAAAGAGCGTCGTCCAATACTATGGATGCTGCATAACGGCCTCTCTCAATACCGAATGAGTAGGCCCCTTTCGGGCAGAGAACGAGAGGGCCTGAAAATATCGAACGCTTACGTGGTCGGTGAAGGGTGGCCCGCTCAAGATGGTCTAACCCTTCGGTCGCGATACGAAGCGGCCGAAATTCCATGGGGGTGACAACCGGAAGTTTGTAGTACGACGGGGGAACAGACCTCTGTGGGGATCCTCCCACAATGTAGCCTTGCCCCCGCCCCTGCTCCGGATCAACGTCAAGGCAATTAAGTTGATGTTCGAGCGTCGGAAAATTCTCCCAGAGACGGCGAATGAGCCATCCGTCACGAATGGTGCCGAACGTGGCGGCTTTCAGAAAGGTAGGAGCCGCTTTGATATCGGCCAGTGGCACTGACTTAATCTCGGCAGGGCCAATCTGGAAAATCCCACTACCCTTGAAATGAGGGGCCCAAGGAATTGATCCGACGAGCACTCGCTCCTTTACTGTCGTCAGTGCACATCGCGCAAAAAACAGTAGCGCGGGCCCCGATGCGTCAGGAAAGAGATCCTCCTTTCTCAGAAACGACAAATTTATCAGAGCGGTTGGCGCAAGTCGCTCCATAAGCGACGAACGCGATTGAATCGCAAAGTCGTCGCCCGAAAAGAATGGAGTGGCTTTCATGATCATGCCGACTCTGCCGGAAGCCCCTGCCAGGGACGCTGCAACTGTTAGAAATTGCTGATCCGGGCTACGGCGCGGACGAAGCGTTTTCTCATCCTGTAGGTTACGCGTCGGATATCCTCCGTCTAGCTTGACGTAGGTCCAGGGTGGGTTGCCAACCACGGCGTCGAATGGGACTTGATTAAGGGTAGCCGGGAGCTCATCTGCCAAGGAATCTGCATGAAATAATGTTGTTCCTAAGAGGTGTTCGAACCTCAAATCCGAGATATCGTTGATGCTTTCTTCGTCGAATTCGAGGGCGGCGAGGTATAGACTGAATGCCGCAATCCCGAGTGCAGATTTATTAACATCGATCCCAAAGAGCTGTGTGTATAGGATTCTGCGAACTATGTTCCGAGTGGATGGCGCCCCTTTAGTCGCTTTCCAAACCAAACGGCGGAAAGCTTCTACGAGAAATGCCCCTGAACCACAGGTGGGATCTACAATCCGCGCTTCGCTATCCAAATCCTCAAATACGGGATCGAGGGTCAAATGCACGAGTTCGATGGGAGTGTAATGGAGTCCTTGCGCCGCAGCCTCCTCGGCTGCGGACGATCGAGCGAACTGTTGATATATAGAACTAATTAGGTCAACAGGGATCGCATTGAACCGAAACTTGAATAATCTTCCTTGACCCCTTTTTTCGGGAACTAAGCTTCGGCTGTCTACAAAGTCGCGAAGCAATACCAGGTGCGCGTCGGTAAGATGCTCCTCTTCAAGCCCTTGGTCTTCCATGGGAAACAGGTCCCCGTCGAACGTCGACCGGAGCCATGCAAACAGCGCAAAGGTTGTCCTCTTCTCCTGGAAGATTTTTCCGAGGTCTGCCGGTATGTCGTCGGGTAAAAATCTCTGAGCGATGCCCCGATCGATCAAATACCAAGTGAATATGCATCGACCAATAAAGCGTTGAGATAAATCGCGGATAACTGCAGGCCGATCCACAACCGCTGCTTCACTCAAACCCGAAGGAGCGAAAGCCAATTCGTTTTCTAAAGCATCAATCTCAGCCAGTAGCTCACGGTCAATACGACAGTTGCGATTGATTGATGATCCAAGCGAACTGCTCCAGAAAGCGCCCGTCTCTGTTGCAACACGTCCACAGATCGCATTGAGAGATTTCAATCCATCCACGCCAAGTGCGAACACTTGAAGTGGCTTAGTACCACTCTTCTCGTTCCATATGCGAGGTGCTGCATAACAATCATACAGGCGGACCTCAACGGGTGTGATGATCCACAGTAACGGCGCAAAGCCGATATTCCACGCGGTCTCGTGCCAGTGCTTTAGCTGATCGGGCGTCGGGTCTTCCTCACCCGAGTCTTTGAAGACACTTGTCGCGGAATTCTGCGCAAAGAAAAGATCGTCCGCTTCGAGACCGATTTCCGGCGAGAAAACCGCCCGATATTGTCGAGCCCTAGAGTCGCCTGATGCTACTAGCCCCCTCGCAGGCGAACCATCGGGCGCCAAATAGCCGGTTTCTTGAAGAACGCGTTTATATACGGCACTGGCCACCGGTCAGCTCGTTCGCTCAGAAATAAGGTCAGTTGTCGGCACCAATCGCCCGCTCCAATTCAGTAGAACAAAGCAGTAACATGGCGTTTGGCTGGCGTAAACTCAGCAATTCAAACGAGCCGAGATTGCTTGACCGCAGCCTCGATGAAGCTTGCGAAGAGAGGATGCGGTTCCTTCGACTCCGCCACTCGCTGCGCTCGGGACGGGCTCAGGACATTCGGGGTGTCGGCTCTCGGCTTCGCTCGATCCAACATCAGCGGCAAACCCTTCGATCCCGAACGCCACGGCTAGACCAGCCGCGATTGCTTGACGGCGGGCCTCAATGAAGCTCGCGAACAGTGGCTTCCTTCGACTGCACCACTCCCTTCGGTCGGGCTGCGCTCAGGATGAGCGGGTTTCAGCGGAGTTTCAGCCCCGTCAAACGAGGCGAGACTGCTTGACCGCAGCCTCGATGAAGCTTGCGAAGAGAGGGTTCCTTCGACTCGGCCATTCCCTTCGGTCAGGACCGGCTCAGGATGAGCGGGGGGTCCGCTCTCGTCTCCGCTCGATCGGACATCAGCGGAGTTTGAAGCTCACCCCCTCAAACGAGCCGTGATTGTTTCATGGCCGCCTCGATAATCCTTCGACAGGCTCAGGACGATCGGAGGGTGGAGCCCTCAAACAAGACGAGATTGTTTGACGGCGGCTTCTATGAAGCTGGCGAATAAGGGGTGAGGTTCAAACGGCTTGGACTTCAGCTCCGGGTGGAACTGAACCCCGATAAACCAGGGATGATCCGGCCGCTCGACGATCTCCGGCAATTCCCCGTCCGGGCTCATTCCTGAGAAGACCAGCCCGCCCTGCTCCAGCGCTTCCTTGTAGTGGACGTTGACCTCGTAGCGGTGGCGGTGGCGTTCGCTGATGCGTTCGGCGCCGTAGACGCTTCGGACCACGCTGTTGCCGCCGAGCACCGCTTCATAGGCCCCGAGCCGCATCGTGCCGCCGAGATCGCCGCCCTCCGCCCTCTTCTGCAGGCCCTCCTCGCTCATCCATTCGGTGATCAGGCCGATGATCGGCTCCTCCGCCTCGCCGAACTCGCTGCTCCCCGCCCCCGCCAGCCCCGCGGTGTTCCGCGCCGCCTCGATGCAGGCCATCTGCATTCCGAGGCAGATGCCGAAGAAGGGGACGGCGCGTTCGCGGGCGAAGTGGACGGCGGCGATCTTGCCCTCGCTGCCGCGCTCGCCGAAGCCGCCGGGGACGAGGATGGCGTGCATCGGCTCGAGCGAGGCGGCGATCTCGGCCTCGGGATGCTCGAACAATTCCGCGTCGAGCCACTGGATGTTGACCTTGACCCGGTTGGCGAGGCCGCCGTGGACGAGCGCTTCGGTGAGGCTCTTATAGGCATCCTGGAGGCCGACATATTTGCCGACCACGCCGATCGTCACCTCGCCCTCGGGGTTGAACAGGCGGTCGGTGACGTCGCTCCAGCGGGCCATTTCGGGCTCGCGCGCGTCCGCGATGCCGAAGGCGCGCAGCACCTCGGCGTCGAGGCCGGCCTCGTGATATTGGGCGGGGACGGCGTAGATGCTCTTCGCGTCGAGCGCGGGGATGACCGCTTCCTTGCGCACGTTGCAGAAGAGCGCGATCTTGGCCCGCTCGTTGTCGGGCAAGGGGTGTTCGAGGCGGGTGACGATGATCTCGGGCTGGATTCCGAGGCTGGTCAGCTCGCGGACCGAGTGCTGGGTCGGCTTGGTCTTCAGCTCGCCGGCGGCGGCGATGTAGGGGACTAAAGTGGTGTGGATCGAGAGGGTGGAGCCGCGCTCGCTTTCGTTGCGGAACTGGCGGATCGCCTCGACGAAGGGCAGGGATTCGATGTCGCCGACCGTTCCGCCGACCTCGCAGATGATGAAGTCGCATTCCGGGTCGATGTCGGCGCGGATGAAGTCCTTGATCGCGTTGGTGACGTGCGGGATGACCTGGACGGTGGCGCCGAGATAGTCGCCGCGCCGCTCGCGCTGGATGATTCCCTGGTAGATTCGCCCCGAGGTGACGTTGTCGCTCTGGCGCGCGGGGACTCCGGTGAAGCGCTCGTAATGGCCGAGATCGAGGTCGGTCTCGGCGCCGTCGTCGGTGACGTAGACTTCGCCGTGCTGGTAGGGGCTCATCGTGCCGGGATCGACGTTGAGATAGGGATCGAGCTTCCTCAGGCGGACCGTATAGCCGCGGGCCTGGAGAAGCGCCGCGAGCGACGCCGCCATCAGGCCCTTGCCAAGCGATGAGACCACGCCGCCGGTGATGAAAATGAACCGCGCCATGGGAGTCGAGGCTTAAGGGCACGGCGCGCGAAAGGGCAAGCGGGAGAATCGAATTTATTTGCGCGGCGGCGAGCGCTAGGGGCCGGTAATGCCCTATCGAACCATCCTCTTCGCCATCGAAGGCGGGATCGCCCGGCTGACGCTCAACCGTCCCGACCGCCTCAACAGCTTCACCGTCGAGATGCACGAGGAGGTGGCCGACGCGCTGAACCGGCTCGAGGGCGCGCGGACCCTGATCCTCACCGGCGCGGGGCGCGGCTTTTGCGCCGGCCAGGACCTGAACGACCGCGCGGTGGCGCCGGGCGAGGCGGTCGACCTCGGCGAGTCGGTAGAGCGCCGGTACAACCCGCTGATCCGCACGCTCACCGCCTTGCCGATGCCGGTGATCGCCCGAGTCAACGGAGTCGCGGCCGGCGCGGGGGCCAATATCGCCTTGGCCTGCGATGTCGTGGTCGCGGCGAAGAGCGCGAAGTTCATCCAGTCGTTCGCCGCGATCGGCCTGATCCCCGACAGCGGCGGCACCTGGGTGCTTCCGCGGCTGGTCGGCCAGGCGCGGGCGCTCGGCCTGGCGCTGACCGGCGAGCCGCTCGAGGCCGAGCGGGCGGCCGAATGGGGGCTGATCTGGAAGGCGGTGGAGGACGAGGCGCTCGACTCCGAGGTGGACGCGCTGGCCGGGCGCTTCGCCGCCGGTCCGACGCTCGGCCTTGCCCGGATCAAGGCGATGCTCCGCGAAAGCTGGGGCCAGAGCCTCGGCTCCGAGCTCGACCGGCAGCGCGACGCGATGCGCGAGCTCGGTTTTTCGGACGATTATCGCGAGGGGGTCGCCGCCTTCATGGAAAAGCGCAAACCGCGCTTCACCGGACGCTAGGGAGCCAATATCCGGTGGCGAATCCGCGCGCGATTGCCTAGGGGCTTGCCTCATGCGCATCGCCATCGCCTCCGATCATGCCGCGGTCGAGCTGAAGGCGCAGCTCGTCCGGTGGCTCGGCGAGATCGGCCACTCGGTGGCGGACCTCGGCCCGGAGGGAATCGAATCGGTCGACTATCCCGATTACGGCTACAAGCTGGCCGACGAGATCGCCGCCGGACGCGCCGATCTCGGAGTCGCGCTGTGCGGCTCCGGAATCGGCATCTCGATCGCCGCCAACCGCCACCCGGCCTGCCGCTGCGCTTTGGTCTCCGAGCCGCTCTCCGCCCGCCTGGCGCGCGAGCATAACGACGCCAACGTCGTCGCCATGGGCGCCCGCCTCGTCGGCATCGAGATGGCCAAGGCGTGCATCGAGACCTTCATCGCCACGCCCTTCGCGGGCGGCCGCCACCATAATCGAGTCGAGAAGCTGACCCACCCCCGTTTCGCCGAGGAATCCGCATGAGCAGCGACACCATGGACCGCTCATCCCGAGCGAGCATCGAGCGAAGTCGAGATGCGGAGTCGGGGGACCTGCAGCCGGGCGGCTTCTTCACCGACACGCTGCGCCAGGCGGATTCTGCGGTCGCCGACGCGGTGTGCGCCGAGCTCGACCGGCAGCAGAACCAGATCGAGCTGATCGCGTCGGAGAACATCGTCTCCCGGGCGGTGCTCGAGGCGCAGGGATCGGTGCTCACCAACAAATATGCCGAAGGCTATCCGGGCCGGCGCTACTACCAGGGCTGCGGGCCGTCGGACAGCGTAGAAACGCTGGCAATAGAGCGCGCCAAGCAATTGTTTGATTGCGGTTTCGCCAACGTGCAGCCGCATTCGGGCGCGCAGGCGAACGGGGCCGTCATGCTGGCGCTGACCAAGCCCGGCGACACGATCCTCGGCATGTCGCTCGACGCCGGCGGCCACCTCACCCACGGCGCCCGGCCGGCCATGTCCGGCAAGTGGTTCAACGCCGTCCAGTACGGGGTGAGGCCCGACGACCATCTGATCGATTTCGATCAGGTCGAGGCGCTGGCGAAGGAGCACAGGCCGACGCTGATCATCGCCGGCGGCTCCGCCTATCCGCGCCACATCGATTTCGCCCGCTTCCGCGCCATCGCCGACGAGGTCGGAGCGCTCTTCATGTGCGACATGGCCCATTTCGCCGGCCTGGTCGCGGCGGGCGAGCATCCGACGCCCTTCGGCCACGCCCATGTCGTCACCACCACCACCCACAAGACGCTTCGGGGCCCGCGCGGCGGCATGGTGCTGACCGACGACGAGGTGATCGCCAAGAAGATCAACTCGGCGGTCTTCCCCGGCCTTCAGGGCGGCCCGCTGATGCACGTCATCGCCGCCAAGGCGGTCGCGTTCGGCGAGGCGCTGAGGCCCGATTTCAAGGATTATGCCAAGGCGGTGATCGCCAACGCCAAAGCGCTCGCCGGCCGCCTCAAGGAGCGCGGCGCCGATCTCGTCGCCGGAGGCACCGACACCCACCTCGCTTTGGTCGACCTTCGCCCGCTCGGGATCACCGGCAAGGACGCCGACGAGGCGCTCGAGCGCGCGTCGATCACCTGCAACAAGAACGGCATCCCGTTCGATCCCCTTCCCCCGGTCAAGACCAGCGGAATCCGGGTCGGCTCGCCCGCGGGCACGACCCGCGGCTTCGGAGTGCCTGAGTTCCGCGACATCGCCGACATGGTCGCCGACGTGCTCGAAGGGCTCAGGGCCAAAGGCGAGGACGGCGATCCGGCGGTCGAGGCCGAGGTGAAGGCGCGGGTGCGCGAGCTTTGCGCCCGGTTTCCGATCTATTCTCCCTCTCCCCTCGGGGGAGAGGGCCGGGGAGAGGGGGAGTCTTGAGCGGCTCGCTCGGACTCCCCCTCTCCCTTCGCCGCTTCGCGGCTCTTCCCTCTCCCCGGAGGGGAGAGGGGTCATGAGATGCCCGTTCTGCGCCCATGAGAACAGCCAGGTGAAGGACAGCCGTCCGACCGAGGACGGCTCGTCGATCCGCCGCCGCCGCCAGTGCGAGGATTGCGGGGCGCGCTTCACCACGTTCGAGCGGGTCCAGCTGCGCGAGCTGACCATCGTCAAGTCGGGCGAGAGGCGCGAGCCGTTCGACCGCACCAAGCTGGAGCGCTCGATCGCCACCGCCTGCCGCAAGCGCCCCGTGCCCGTGGAGCGGATCGAGCGCCTCGCCTCCTCGATCCAGCGCCAGATCGAGACCAGCGGCGAGAGCGAGACGCCCTCGGCGCGGATCGGCGCGCTGGTGATGGAGGGCCTGAAGGCGCTCGATCCCGTCGCCTATATCCGCTTCGCCAGCGTCTATAAGGACTTCCGCGAAGCCAAGGATTTCGAGGATTTCGCGGGCACGGTGGGGGAGTAAGGCTCCGCCAGCCGATCCCAATTCCGTTCGTGTCGAGCCCATCGACGCCACCTGCGGCGACGCTCTGGATAAACTCCGTCGAGACACCTATCGAGCGAAGCCGAGATGAACCGATGAGCTTCTGGACCTACATTTTGCGTCTCTCGAACGGGATATATTATACCGGGCACACCGACGATCTCGACCGCCGGATCGCCGAGCACCAGAGCGGCGCGATCCGGGGCTACACGCACGACAAGCGCCCGGTCGAACTGATGTGGGCCGACGAATTTCCCACGCGGGCCGAGGCGCTGGAGGCGGAGCTTCGGGTGAAGAGCTGGTCCCGGGCCAAGAAAGAGGCGCTGATCCGCGGTGATTGGGGGGAGGTGAGCTGGGCCGCCATACCGCCGAGCGAGCGTGCGGCACGGGCCTCGACGGTTCGTCCCTCGGCTTCGCTCGGGAGGGTCCCTCGACTTCGCTCGGGACGAACGGAATCTGTTGTGGTTTCCTCTTCCCCTTCTCCTATCCCTCCCCCTCCCCCCGTTCGTGTCGAGCGAAGTCGAGACACCCCGCCGAGCGAAGCCGAGGCAATAGGCGCAGCCGAGAATGGTCACCCCCCACCCCCCGCCATAATCCTCGTCCGCCCCCAGCTCGGCGAGAATATCGGCAAGGCGGCTCGGGCGATGCTCAATTTCGGGCTCACGGACCTGCGCCTCGTCGCCCCGCGCGACGGCTGGCCCAACCCCTCCGCAGGCCCCGCGGCTTCGGGCGCGGACGTGGTTCTGGAGCGGGCGCGGGTGTTCGGCAGCGTGGCCGACGCGGTCGCGGATTGCGCCCACGTCTATGCGACGACGGTGAGGAAGCGGGGGCTGGTCATGCCCGTGGTGTCGCCCGAGGATGCGGGGCGCGAGATCCACGGCAATGACGGCCCCTCGGCGATCCTGTTCGGCGCCGAGCGCTCGGGGCTCGAGACCGACGAGGTGGCGCTCGCGGGGAAGATCGTCACGGTCCCCGTCAATCCCGATTTCCGATCGCTGAACCTCGCCCAGGCGGTGATCCTCGTCGCCTACGAATGGTCGAAATTCATCCCGCGCGGCGACGAGGGGCATGTCGCGCTCGCCGTCCCGACCGAAGGCGGGATCGAGGAGCCGCGCGCGCCCCAGGCGCACCTCGAAGGCCTGATCAACCAGCTGTTCGACGCGCTCGCGGCGGCGGATTATTTCCATCCGCCAGATCGCACCCAGGCGACCAAGCACACGATTCGCACGATCCTCACCAAGGCCCCCTGGTCCACCCGCGAGATCCAGGCGGTGCGGGGAATCGTGCGCGCCCTCGCCGAGCCCCGCCGCCGCTAGCAAGGCTCGGTTCAGCTTCCGGATTGCACTTGGCCGTTGAGCCGGACTTGACTTTCGCCGGCCCCCAACACCATTTCACGCGGCTCCAAGACAAAGAGTGGGTGGACGATGAAGAAGATTGTGTTTGTCAGTGCGCTTCTGGCCTCCGGCGCCGCCTGGGCCCAGGCGCCGAGTTCCGGCCAGGCCAATGAATCCGGCTTCGATCCGAACGAGCTGGTCTGCCGCACCGTGGACGATACGGGCTCGCGCCTCGGGCGCCAGCGCATTTGCATGACCCGCCAGCAATGGGTGGATTCCCGCCGCCTCACGCGCGAGAATACCGAGCGCACGCAGAACAACCGCGGCGCGCGCCAGTTCTGATTGCCGAAACCCCGCGTCGAAGCCTGCGCCGTCCGTCCGGGCGGCGTTTCGGCTTGACTTAGCGGGCCTCGGCCCGCATGTGCCCGCCTTCGCAATTGGCCCCGCACCCCTGGTGAAGCGGCGGCCGCGCCGGACAACAAGGTCCGGCGGTGCGGCCCAGGGAACCTGACAGAAGCAAATTGGAGTAAGACATGTCTAAGCGCACCAGCGCCAAGTACAAGCTCGACCGCCGCATGGGCGAGAACGTCTTCGGACGGCCCAAGAGCCCGGTCAACCGCCGCGAATACGGCCCCGGCCAGCACGGCCAGCGCCGCAAGGGCAAGGTTTCCGATTTCGGAATCCAGCTGCGCGCCAAGCAGAAGCTCAAGGGCTATTATGGCGACGTGACCGAGAAGCAGTTCAAGCGCGCCTATACCGAAGCCGCCAAGATGAAGGGCGACACCGGCCAGAATCTGATCGGCCTGCTCGAGCGGCGTCTCGACGCGGTCGTCTACCGCGCCAAGTTCGCTCCGACCATCTGGGCCGCGCGCCAGATCGTCAACCACGGCCACATCCGGGTCAACGGCAAGAAGCTCAACATCGCCTCGGCCAAGGTCTCGGTCGGCGACGTCATCGAGCTCGGGGCGAAGGCGCAGGAGATGGCGCTGGTGATCGAGGCTCAGGGCCTGCCCGAGCGCGACATCCCCGAATATATCGTCCAGGACGGAACGACGAAGGTCGTCTTCAACCGGATCCCGACGCTGGACGAGGTTCCCTACCCCGTCCGGATGGAGCCGAACCTGGTCGTCGAGTTCTACTCGCGCTGATCGATCGGCCTCTGCCGGAAGGAACGGGCGGCTCCACTGGAGCCGCCCTTTTTTTGCCTGCTAACGGGCCGCCGTATTGGCGGCGAGGAAGGTTCCGATCCGCTCGAGCATCTGCGTCCGGACGGCCGAATCCGCGAGGTCGTGCTCGAGCCCCGGGAAGAGCGAAAGCTCGCTCGATTTGCCCGCGTCGCGCAGGGCGTCGTCCATCCTGCGGCTGTGGGACACGGGCACATTGAGATCGCGGTCGCCGTGGAACAGCAGCACCGGAGCCCGGATCGCCGAGACGTTCTGGAGCGGCGAACCCTCGCGCACATGGGGCCCGTCGCCGACGAACGCCGCGACGCTGCGGGCGCTCGAATAATCGTCGAAATCGTGCTTGAGCTGCTGGAGATCGGTGACCGGCGCGATCGCCACGATCGCCCGATAGAGGCCGGGCTCGGCGACTCCCGACTGGAGCGCCGCGTAGCCGCCATAGGACCAGCCGACGATCGCCATCCGATTGGCGTCGGCTATGCCCTGCGCCGCCAGCCAGCGGGCGCCGGCGCTGATATCGCCGATCGAGGTGCGCCAGCCCTGGAAGCCGTTGCGCTGCAGCCAGGCGTCGCCATAGCCCGCCGAGCCCCGGAAATTGGGCTGGAGGACGGCATAGCCCAGGCGGGCGAGATATTGGGCGATCCAGTCGAACCCCCATTCGTCGCGCGCCTCGGGGCCGCCATGCGGCAGGATCACCGCCGGCAGGCCGCGCCCGTCCGAGCCCGGCGGAAGCGTGAGATAGGCGGGCACCATCACGCCGTCGGCGGCGGGATAGGAGACCGCGCGGACCTGGGCGGTGGCGACGCCCTCGAGCTGGGGCCGGACCATCAGCACCTCGTTCAGCGCCCGCGCCGAACGATCGTAGACGTAGTAGCGCCCCGCGTCCGTGTCGCTGCCGGCGTGGATGATCACCCGGTTGCCGTCGGCGCTGGTCGTCCCGAAATTGATCTGGCTGAGATTGGGTATGGCGCGGGCGAGCGCTCGGGCAAGCACCTCGTAGTCGTGATCGAAATAGATCACCCGGCGCTGCTCCTCCGCGAAGGTCACGCCGATGATCTTCGAGCCGCGGTTGGCGGAGACGACGTCGTCCACGTCGACGCGCTCGTTGGCGTAGACCAGCTCGGTGGCCATCGAGCCGTCGAGCTTGATCCGATAGAGCGCCTGGCGGCCGTTCAGCTTGCGCAGGAAATAAGCCGAATCGAGCCCCGAATCGACGGCCAGCGGAACCATGTCCGCCTCGGTGCGGGTGCCCGAGCTGCCGAGGCGCTGCCAGTCGCGGCTGCCGCTGGCGCGGTAATAATAGTTGATCTGCGAGGCGACCTGGCCCGCGCTGGTGCTCGCCGGCGAGGCCATGATCCGCACGTGGCCCCTGCCGTCGCTGATATAGTAGCCGGCATGGGGGTTCGGCGCCTCGATTTGGGTCGATCGGCCGCTGGCGAGGTCGATCCGGTCGACGCCGAGGCCGTTCGCGGTCCGCACCATCCGGGTGCCCTGGCGGCCGGCCTCGGGAACATATTCGCGGGCCATCAGCACCGCGCTCTCCTGCCCGCCGAGCCAATCGAGGATCGATCCGTCGAACTGGCGAAGATTCGCGTCGTAGAAGGATTGCCGCTGGCCGAGCATCGTCAGGTTGCGGCCGGCCGTGTCGATCGAGATCAGCCGCGAGAAAGGGATCAGGATTCCGGCGCTGTCGTTCATGCCGGTCACCTTGCAGATCAGCCGCTCGTTGGTGACGAAATTGCACCAGCGCAGCCGCTCGGGATCGCCGCCGGAGCGCAGGATCGCCTGCGGCTCGCCGCCTTCCGAAAGGGTGGCATAGAAGACGACCGTCGTTCGCCCCGGACCGGGCTGGAGGTAGACGACGTGGGTGCCGTCGGGCGAAATGTCGATCGCCTCGACGCTTTCCCTGACGCCGTAGAGCGCCGCGGGGCTCGCCGCCGGCTGCGCCGACGCGGCGGACGTGGCAGACGCGGCGACGCACGCCGCCAAAACAGAAATCCTGGTGATCATGAATGCCCCCTGTAAGGCGCCATCCTCAGCAGGCCGGGCGCCTCGTGGCAAGAGACCGCGTGGCATTACCGTGTTCTCCCCGTGCCTTGCGGGCTCCGCCCGGCCCACCCTATAGCGGCCGCGTCGCCGACCGATCCGAGGAGCCAGCCATGCGCCTTCTTCCAGCCCTTCTGCTCGCCGGCCTGGGCGCCGCTGCCGCCGCGGCACCTTCGGCCGCCCCGCCCATCTCCGTCGAGACCATCCAGCGCGCGACGCGCACGCTGTCGAGCGACGAGTTCCAGGGCCGTGCGCCCGGCACCGAGGGCGAGACCCGGGCCACCGAGTTCATTTCGCAGGAGTTCCAGCGCGCCGGCCTCAGGCCCGGAAACGACGGCGGCTGGTTCCAGGACGTGCCGCTGGTCGAGATCACGGCGCAAGGAGCGCCCCGGCTGCGCATCGCGGGCGGCACGAGCGAGCTGAATTTCGCCTTCCGCACCGACTATATCGGCGCCTCCTATCGCGCCCAGCCGCACGTCTCGGTCGACGATAGCGACATCGTCTTCGTCGGCTACGGAATCAACGCGCCCGAGCGCGGCTGGAACGATTATGCCGGGCTCGACGTGCGCGGCAAGACGGTGATCATCCTCGTCAACGACCCCGACTGGCAGTCGCCGGGTCTCGAGGGCACGTTTGGCGGCCGGGCGATGACCTATTACGGCCGCTGGACCTACAAGTTCGAGGAAGCCGCCCGCCAGGGCGCCGCCGCCGCCTTCATCGTCCACGACACCGCTCCGGCCTCCTACGGCTGGAACGTGGTCGAGAACAGCTGGTCGGGCTCGCAGCTCTACATGCAGTCCGACAACAACGGCGCCGACCAGACCGCGGTCAACGGCTGGCTGACCAACGCCGCCGCGCGCCGGCTGCTCTCGGCCTCCGGCCAGGATCTCGACGCCCTCACCCGCGCCGCCCAGCAGCGCGGCTTCCGCGCGGTGCCGCTGGGCCTGAAGGCATCCGTCAGCCTCGACAACCAGATTCGCCGCGCCAATTCGCGCAACGTGATCGGCGTTCTGCCGGGCCGAACCCATCCCGACGAATATGTCATCTACACCGCCCATTGGGATCATCTCGGCCTGTGCACCGAGACCGGCGAGGACCGGATCTGCAACGGAGCGGTCGACAATGCCAGCGGCACCGCGGCCCTGATCGCGCTCGCCGAGGCTCACGCCCGCGCCGGCCCCGCCGACCGGACGATCATCTTCCTTGCGGTCACCGGCGAGGAATCCGGGCTGCTCGGCTCGGCTTATTACGCCGCGCACCCCATCTACCCGCTGGCGCGCACCGCGGGCGGCTTCAACATGGATTCGCTGAACCTCGCCGGAGCGGCGCGCGACTTCGTCTCGATCGGCGGCGGCAAGTCCGAGCTCGATGCCTATCTCCAGCGGGCCGCCGCCGCCGGAGGCCTTCGGGTCTCGCCCGAGCCGACGCCCCAGGCGGGCTATTATTTCCGCTCGGACCAGTTCAGCTTCGCCAAGATGGGCGTGCCGATGCTCTACGGCCGCGGCGGCGAGGACCTGGTCAACGGCGGCCCCGCCGCGGGGCGCGCCGCGTCCGAGGATTATCGAGCGCACCGCTATCACGGCGTCGACGACGAATATGATCCCAATTGGGATTGGCGGGGCGCGCTCGCCGACGTCCAGGTCTATTACCGGGTCGGCCGCGAACTCGCGACCAGCCGCGACTGGCCCAACTGGCTCCCCGGCGACGAATTCCGCGCCATCCGCGACCGCTCCCGCGCCGGGCAGTAATGACCTACCGCCAGCCCCCCGAATGGGCGCCGCACGCCTTCGTCTGGATCGGCTTTCCGAGCCATCCGGACCTGTGGGAGGACGATCTCGAACCCGCCCGCGAGGAGGTCGCGGCCTTCGCCCGCGCGGTCTGGCAGGACGGCAAAGGCGAGCAGGTCCATCTCGTCGCCGCCGACGCCGAGGCCGCTGCGGCGGCTCGGGCGCTGGCACCCTTCGCGACGATCGTGGAGCAAAAATTCGGCGACATCTGGCTTCGCGACACGGGGCCGATCGTGGTCAGGGGCCCCGGCCCGGCGCGGGCGATGAGCTTCCCGTTCAACGGCTGGGGCGGGAAATACGACCTTCCGGGTGACGATCTGATCGGCCGGCGGCTGGCCGAGGGAATCGGCCTCCACGTCCGCCGCGCCGAGTGGATCCTCGAAGGCGGGGCGATCGACGTCGACGGCACCGGCCTCGTCGTCACCACCGAGCAATGTTTGATGAACCCCAACCGCAACGCCTTCCTCTCGCGCGGCGAGATCGAGGCGAAGCTCGCGGCCGACCTCGGGCTCGACCGCGTGCTCTGGCTGGGCAGCGGCCTGATGAACGACCATACCGACGGGCATGTCGACAATCTCGCCCGCTTCGTCGCGCCCGGAACGCTCGCCATTCCCGAGCCTGCCGAAAGCGACCCCAACGAGGCGGTCTATCGCGACGCCGCCAGCCGCGCCCGCGCCTTCGGGCTGGAAGTCGTCCCCCTGCCCTCGCCCGGCCGCGTACTGCGCGGGGGCGAGACCATTCCCGCCTCCTACATGAACTTCTACATCGGCAACGCCGCGGTGGTCGTGCCGCAATATGGCGCGCCGAACGACGCGGCGGCGGTGGCGGCGATCCAGGCGCTGTTTCCAGGCAGGGTGGCCGTGGGCCTTCGGGCCGACCATATCCTGACCGGCGGCGGCAGCTTCCACTGCATCAGCCAGCAGGTGCCGGGCTAACACTGACCTGTCCCCCCACCGTTCGTCCCGAGCGAAGTCGAGGGACCCTCCCGAGCGAAGTCGAGGGACGAGGGCGTAGCCGAGGCAAGAGTTCTCGCTTCGCTCGAAGGGGTGTCTCGACTTCGCTCGACACGAACGGATATGGGGCAGCGATGACCAAGCTCACCGTCGCCGCTCTCCAGCTCGCCTTCACGGACGATATCGACGAGAATATCGCCAACGTCTCCGCGCTCGTCCGCGAGGGCGCGGGCAAGGGCGCGAAGGTCGTCCTTCCGCCCGAGCTCTTCGAAGGTCCTTATTTCTGCAAGACCCAGGACGAGGCGTTGTTCGCCACCGCGCGCCCTGTCGATTCCCATCCCGCCGTGCTGGCGATGCGGAAGCTCGCCGCCGAGCTCGAAATCACCATCCCGACCAGCTTCTTCGAATTGGACGGGCCCCACCATTACAACAGCCTGGCGATGATCGATCCCAAGGGCGCGGTGATGGGCCTCTATCGCAAGAGCCACATCCCCGACGGGCCCGGCTATTCGGAGAAATTCTACTTCCGCCCCGGCAATACCGGCTTTCGCGCCTGGCCGACGGCGCAGGGCACGCTCGGAGTCGGCATCTGCTGGGACCAATGGTATCCGGAGACCGCCCGGGCGCTGATGCTCGAGGGCGCCGAAATCCTCTTTTACCCCACCGCGATCGGCACCGAGCCGCACGATCCGGACCTCGACACGTCGCGGCTCTGGCGCCGCGCGATGATCGGCCATGCGGTGTCCAACGTCGTCCCGGTCGTCGCTTCCAATCGGATCGGCGAGGAATGCGGCCAGCGTTTCTACGGCCACTCCTTCATCTGCGACGAGCGCGGCGACATCCTTGCCGAATTCGGCGCGAGCGAGACCGGAGTCATCACCGCCACGCTCGACCTCGAAGCAGCGCGCCGCCACCGCGCCGCCTTCGGCTTCTTCCGCGACCGCCGGCCGGACCTTTACGGGCGTTTGGTCGAGGACGTCTAGTTTCTCTACCGATAGAGTGGTAAAAGCGCCTCGACGGAGGTGCTTCCATGCGATCTATCGTCTTGCTTCTGCTCCTCACTCCGCTTGCCGGCTGCGACGGTCGCCCTGATTCCGGATCGGGGCCACGTCATGGCGGGCGCTATCAGGGTATCGGAACCTATCCAGCGGGAACTTTGTGGTCGCGACAGCAGGCCGATCGATCGCGCGACCCGGCCTCCGCGACGATCGCCGACGACGAACAGGTCATCGTCGTCGTCGACAGCAGCACCGGCGAGGTCCGCCAATGCGGCAATCTGAGCGGTTACTGCATTCGGACGAACCCCTGGTCGGGCGCGGCCGCGCCGGCGCGCCTCACGGCGCACGCGGCCGATGTCGCGCGCGAGGCGGAGCAGACGAGATCGCCGGAAATGACCGATGCGGCGAACGACTTGAACGCCGCCGCGGACGCGGGCGCGGCTAGGGGCCGCTGACCGCAATCGCCCGGGCGAAGACGGCCTCGAACATCGCCGCGGTCAGCCGTCCGGTATTCTGGTTGTAGCGCGAGCAGTGGTAGCTATCGATCAGGATCCGCCCGTCCGGCAGCCGATGCTCGGCGAGGTGGGCGAAGGAATGGTCCGCCAGCCGTTCTCCGGCCGTCCGCAGGGCGTTGTCGTGCGCGATGCGGCCGAGCGCGACCATCACCCGCACATTGGGGAGCAGGGCGAGCGAGGCTTCGTAATAGCGCCTGCAGTTCGCGACTTCGGCGGGCAGCGGCTTATTCTGCGGCGGCAGGCACTTCACCGAATTGAGGATGACGCAGCCGTTCAGCCGCACGCCATCGTCGGGCCGCTCCTTGTAGACACCCTCGGCAAGGCCGAACTTCATCAGAGTGGCGTAGAACAGGATGCCCGAATGATCGCCGGTGAACGGCCGCCCGGTCCGGTTCGCCCCCCACATGCCCGGCGCCAGGCCGACAATGGCGAGCCATGCCCCGCGGTCGCCGAACGCCGGCACCGGCGCGTTCCACCAGTCCGCGTGCTTCTCCCGCAGATCCTCGCGCAGCGCGACGAGGCGCGGGCAGAGCGGGCAATCGCGCGGCGCTTCCGCTTCGGGGACGGGGCTTTCATCCATCAAAATGCCAATCCTCGTCATCCCGCGAAAGCGGGAATCCAGCTTCCTCGCTAGCCAGCCGTTCCCAAAGAAGAAAGCTGGGCTCCCGCTTTCGCGGGAGTGACGTTGTGCTAGGTCGAGCCATGGCCACGACAAACTACGCGATCGCGCTCGGCTCCAACCGGCGCAGCCGCCACGGCTCCCCCGCCGAGACTCTGCGCGCGGCGCTGGGCGAGCTTGAGCCGGTCGCCGTTTCCACGATCCGGGCCACGCCTGCCCTCGGCCCCGCGGGACGAAGCTTCGCCAACGCAGTGGCGATCGTCGAAAGCGACCTTCTGCCGGACGCGCTGCTCGCGGTCTTCAAAGGCATGGAGCGCGCCTTCGGCCGCCGCCCGGGCAAGGCCTGGGGACCGCGCGTGCTCGATCTGGATATCATCCTTTGGTCGGAGGGTCCCTGGGGCGGACCGGGGCCGATCGTCCCCCACCCCGCGTTTCGCGGCCGCAGCTTCGTGCTCTCGCCGCTCGCCGAGCTCGCCCCCGATTGGCGCGATCCCGTCACCGGCCTCGCCGTCCGTCACCTCCTCGCGCGGTTGACCGCACCGCGCCCCGCGCATAGGGGCTGAGCCCGGAACGGGCCCTTAGCTCAGTCGGTAGAGCAACTGACTTTTAATCAGTAGGTCGCTGGTTCGAATCCAGCAGGGCTCACCATTCGCCGTGCCGACCAGCGAGAGTCCTTGCGGCCGGATCGCCAAGCCGATCCGGCGTGGTTCGAATCCAGCAGGGCTCACCATTCTTCCGGCTCGCGCGCCGCTTCCTGACATAGACCGACACAATCGACGACAAAGCGCGACATTCTTGCGCTGGCGCTCGCCGCCGGCACAGACCAAATAGGCGCAGCCATGGCCGAAGAACCGCATATCCTGCTGGTCGACGACGAGCGCGAGATCCGCGAGCCGCTCGCCGCCTATCTCTCGCGCAACGGCGTTCGGGTGACCAAGGCGGAGAATGCCGCCGCGGCGCGACAGATGCTGAGCGCCTATGCGATCGACCTCGTCCTGCTGGACATCATGATGCCGGGCGAGGACGGGCTGGCGCTGGCCGGATTCATCCGCGCGACGACCGCGATCCCAGTCATCCTGCTCACCGCCAAGGCGGAGGAGATGGACCGCGTGGTCGGCCTGGAGATCGGCGCGGACGATTACGTCACCAAGCCCTTCTCCCCGCGCGAGCTGCTCGCCCGGGTGAAGGCGGTGCTGCGCCGCGCCGGCGAGACCCGCGTGCGCGCCCCGGACGCCGACACCTACGGCTTCGGCCCCTGGCTCCTGAAGAGCGGCGAGCGCGAGCTGATCGGCGAGGACAATGTCGCCATCCCGCTTTCCACCGGCGAGTACAACCTCCTCCACGCCTTCGCGACCCACCCGCGCCGAGTGCTCAGCCGCGACCAATTGCTCGACCTCAGCCAGGGCCGCGAGCTCGCCGCGTTCGAGCGCAGCATCGATAACCATATCAGCCGCCTCAGGAAGAAGATCGAGGAAGATCCGGCCAATCCGAAGCTGATCAAGACCGTGTGGGGCGGCGGCTACATGCTCGCGGCGGACGTGAAGCGGCTGTGAGGCCCGCCCCGTGAGACGGCTCCTGCCCAGGAGCCTGATCGGCCAGATCGCTTTGGTCATGGCGCTGGCCCTGCTGGTCGCGCAGGCGATCAACTTCGGCGTGATCTTCAACGAGCGCCAGCGTGCCACCCACACGCAGATCGAGGCGCCGCCGATCGGCCGCTTCGTCATGATGCTTCAGAGGCTCAGCCCGCTCGACGGCGGCGAGCGCGCGGCGCTGATCGCCGAGCGGGGCCGGCGCGGCCGCTTCGCGATCGAGGTGGCAAGCGCAGTGGCGCCCGATAGCAACGACGCGCGGATCGCGCAGCGGCTTCGCGAGCACGCCGCCGAAAACGGAGTCTCCCTGCGCGACGCGCGCGCGGCGGTGCGCGAGGCGAGCGACCTGCCCCGCCGGATGCGCGGCCGGATGACTCCGGCCGAGCAGGAGCGCGCGCGCGAGCGCATGCAACGGATGCAGGTGCTGGTTCTGTCGGCCCAGCTTCAGGACGGCGCATGGGTCAATGCCAGAATGCTGACGCCCAAGCCCAACCCCTGGCTCGCCGCGCGCCTCGCGGGATCGACCCTTTTGATCTACCTGCTCATTCTCGGAGCGATCATCTGGATCGTCTCGCGCCTCGCCCGGCCGCTGCGGGCGCTGACGGCCGCCGCGCAAAGCTTCGAAGGGCGCGGCGAGGCGCCGCAGGTCGAGCCGCAGGGCCCGGCCGACGTGCGCCGAGCGATCCTCGCCTTCAACGCGATGAGCGCGCGGGTTTCGACCATGCTCGACGAGAAGGACCGGATGCTGGGCGCGATCGGCCACGATCTGCGCACGCCGCTGGCCTCGCTTCGCATTCGCCTCGAGAGCGTCGAGCCGGCCGATGAGCGGGCGAAGATGATCGCCACGATCGAGGAGATGACGGCGCAGCTGGACGACGCGCTCGCCTTGGCCCGCTCCGGCCGGGCGACCGAGGAGATTCGCGACGTGGACCTGGGCGCGCTCGCCGACGCCGTTGTCGAGGAATTCCGCGCCCTCGGCCAGGACGTGCAGTTCGAGGAGGGCAACAGGCTGACCGCCCAGGTGCAGCCCAACCTCCTTCGCCGCGCGGTGCGCAACCTGGTCGACAATGCCGTCAAATATGGCGGGTCGGCGGCGGTTTCGGTGCGCGCCGCCTCAGGCGGCATCGCCATCGAGGTCGCGGACTCCGGGCCCGGCATCCCCGAGGCGTCGATCGGCAAGGTTCAGGAGGCCTTCGTGCGCCTTGAGCAATCGCGCAGCCGCCAGACCGGCGGATCGGGCCTCGGCCTCGCCTTGGCGCGGGGCGCCGCGGTGGCACATGGCGGGAGGCTGGAGCTTGAGAACCGGGCCGAAGGCGGCCTGCTGGCGCGGATCGTTCTGCCGAAGGGGAGCTAGGTTTTGTCCGCCCTTTCGAGTCATCCCGGCGCAAGCCGGGACCCATGAAGACCGGCCTTTGCCAGTGATCACGAACCGTTATCGCTTCACCTCGCGAACTTCGGTTCATGGGTCCCGGCTTTCGCCGGGATGACTCCCGTTTGGGTCCGAAGCCTATCCCTCCGCCCGCGCCGCCGCCTGGACGGCCAGGCTCTTCACCTTGCGCTTGCCGCACCACAGCTCGACGGCATGGGTGAGGTTGCGACGCTCGGCCTTGCGCAGGGCTTCGATGTCGTCGACCGCGTCGATTTCCTCAAAGCCGACGAACCGGCCGCTTTGGACCAGATAGAGCCGGTAATAAGCCATATGTCCCCCCCTCCCGACTCGGAAGGTGGGCAAATTCTGCCACGAACCGCGCGGCACTTCCTTAAGCCAGATCAATAGTCTTGCTGAACCGGGCAAATAAAAGAGGGCGGACCTTTCGATCCGCCCCCCAATATTCCGGTCCCGAAGATCTTCTCGAAATCAGCCCGGACGACGCTCGCGGAAACGCTGGCGCATCGCGCCGCGCGCCGCCTGGCGCTCCGCCGCCGTCACCGTGCCGTCGTGATTGGCGTCGGCCTGGTCGAACCGGGCCAGCGCGCGCTCGCGCATCTGGTCACGGGTGATGAAGCCTTGGGTGCCGAACATGCGCTCGCCGCGCATGCCGGGAGCGCCGGGGCCGCCGGGGCCATCCGGACCGCGCGCGCCCTCGGGACCGCCGGGGCCGTGCGGCCCGCGCATGTGGCGCATGCCGCGGCGATGGCCCATGCCCTCGCCTCGGCCCTCGCCGCGATGCTCGCGCATCTGCGCATGGGCCTGGGTCATCTCCTCGCGGGTGATCGAGCCGTTATGGTCGAGGTCCATGCGGTCGAACATGCGAGTCTGCATCTCGGCGCGGCGGCGCTCGCCGGCGGCGCGCATCTCCTCGGGCGTGAAGCGGCCGTCATTGTTGGCGTCGAGCCGCGCGAAGCGCTGGTCGACCCGCTCGATGACCTGCTGGCGGGTAACGTCGGCGTTGCGATCCGGGCGCTGGCCCGGTCCGCCCTGCGCCAGCGCGACTCCAGCGGCTGCGAGCAGGGCCGTGCCGGCCAGGATGGTGAACTTGTTCATTGCGTGCTCCTCTACACGGACGATTCGATCGGGCCGGTTTGGGGCCGAGCTGTCCCCCAATTTTGTCGGAGGCGGCCGAATTTTGTCTCGAATTGTAGCATGATCGCGCGGCGAGCCGCACCGCATCCGCGACGAGCACGATTGATATAACATTACGTCCTGCTACAGGCCTCCCACCCCCGGAGGACTATCTCTTGCTGCGCAATCTCCTTCTGGCCGGCGTCGCGTGCGTCGGTCTCCCCCAGATCGCCCTCGCCCAGCCAGCCGCGCCCGAGGCCGCGCCGGCGTCTCCCGCTACGGCTCCGGTCCCGGACCAGGCGGGCGACTATCACGCGCCGGAATCGCAGGAGATCGTCGTCACCGGCGTCGCCCGGCGGCGCGCGGACGTCCTTTCCGGCACGTCGGTGCTGAGCGGCGAATCGCTCAACCGGGACATGCGCACAACGCTCGGCGAGACCCTGGCGCGCCAGCCCGGCGTTTCGGCGACGTCCTTCGGCCCCAACGCCTCGCGCCCCGTATTGCGCGGCTTCCAGGGCGACCGGGTGCGAATCCTGACCGACGGCATTGGCAGCCTCGACGTCTCCAGCACCAGCGCCGACCATGCGGTGGCGATCAATCCGTTGACGGCCGACCGGATCGAGGTTCTGCGCGGCCCGGCGGCCCTGATGTTCGGCTCCTCGGCGATCGGCGGAGTCGTCAACGTCGTCGACGCGCGCATCCCCCGCCGCGTGCCGACCGAGCCGGTCCATCTTGACGGCATCCTGACCTACGGCTCGGCCGCCGACGAGCGCTCCGCCAACGCGTCCGCCGACGTGCCCATCGGCGGCCATTTCGTGCTCCACGCCGACGGCAATTACAGCAAGACCGGCGATCTTCGCATCGGCGGCTATGCGCTGACGCCGGAACTTCGCGCCCAGGCGGCGGCCAGCCCCGATCCCGCCATCCGCGACCTCGCCAATCTGCGCGGCCGGCTGCCCAACAGCGCGGGCGAGACCTGGGACGTCGCCGGCGGCTTCGCCTGGATCGATGCCGACAACAGCGCCGGCATGTCGATCAACCATTATGACAGCCTCTACGGCATTCCGATCCGCTACTCGCTCGACCCGGCGGTCGAGGCCGAGGCGCCGCGGATCGATATCGCCCAGACCCGCATCGACGGCCGCGCCGAGCTCGACACCGGTTCGGGCTTCGTCGACTCGGTGCGGGCGCGCGCCGGCTGGTCCGACTATCGCCATTTCGAGCTCGAGGAGACGGGCGCGATCGGCACCGCCTTCTACAGCACCGGCTTCGAAGGCCGGCTCGAGGCGCAGCAGTCCGTCCGCAACGGCTGGGGCGGAGGCTTCGGCCTGCAATATTACAGCGCCGACCTCGATGTGGAGGGCGCGGAGAAGTTCCTGCCGCCGAGCCGATCGAGCCAGCTCGGAATCTTCGCCCTGGAGACGCTCGACCGCGGCGCGTTCAAGGCCGAGGCCGGCGCCCGCTACGAGCATAGCAGCGCGCAGGCCGACGCGGACGCCGACCTCGGCAATCCGGCGCTGGAGCGCCATTTCGACGTCTTCACCGGCTCGCTCGGCGCGAGCTACGCTTTGGCAAGCGCGCTTCGCCTCGGCCTCAACCTCTCCCGTAGCGAGCGCGCGCCCTCGGCCGAGGAATTGTTCGCCAACGGGCCGCACGCGGGAACGCAGGCCTTCGAGATCGGCGACCCCGGCCTTTCCACCGAGAAGAGCTGGGGCCTCGAGGCGACCCTGCACCGCACCGGCGACGCTTTCAGCTTCTCGGCCTCGCTCTTCCACAGCTGGTTCGACGGCTACATCTACGACCAAGCGACCGGCGCCGTGCAGGACGGCCTGCCCGTGTTCCGGACCAGCCAGGGCGACGCCCGCTATTACGGAGTCGAGCTCGAGGCCTCGGCCCGGCTGGCGACGATCGGCGAGGTCGCGCTCAATCTCGACGGAGTCGCCGACTATGTCCGAGCGACGATCGACGACGTCGGCCCGGCGCCGCGAATCCCGCCGCTTCGTCTTCTCGCCGGCGTCGAGGCGCAGTCCGAAGCCGTGAACGGCCGGCTCGAGGTCGAATGGGTCGACGATCAGGAGCGCATCGCGGACCTGGAGACTCCGACCGAGGGCTATACGATGGTCAACGCATCGCTCGCCTTCCATCCGTTCGGCGCGCGCAACCGAAGCAGCGTCACGCTCGCGGCGAACAACATCTTCGATGTCGTCGCCCGCCGCCACGCCAGCTTCCTCAAGGACTACGCCCCGCTCGCCGGCCGCGACCTGCGCGTCACCGCCCGCTTCGCCTTTTGATTCGGTCCGGCGCGCCGGGCGCACGGCTCGTCCCCGCCGCGGCCTCGTTCGGCTGACAGAAAGGCGCGATTCCGTAAGGAGATAGGCAAGGGCAGCAAAAGGCGTTGGGAGCGTGGTCGTGACGAGTGGGGCGAAGAGGCGCGCGGTTCGGATCCTGGGTGTGGCGGCGGTCGCCTTGGCCGGGTGCATCCCGCAGGCGCAGTCCGCCCAGCTTCGCCAACCGCCGCGAGGCCCGCGCCCGGCCCAGGTCCAGCCGCAGCCGCGCGTCGCGGCCCCCGTTCCCGCCGCCACCCCCGCGCAGCGCTTGCTCACGGCACGGATCCGCGAGCTCGGCCGCGCCTTCGAGGGCCGAGTGGGCATCGCCGTGCGCGACGTCGATACCGGCTGGGTGGCCGACTGGCAGGGGGACCGCTTCTACCCGCAACAGAGCGTCAGCAAATTCTGGGTCGCGCTGACCGCGCTCCAGCGCGCCGATGCCGGCGATCTCGATCTCGACAGGCGCGTCACCGTGACCCGCAACGACCTGACCCTGTTCCACCAGCCGATCGCCCAGCAGGTCGGCGCCAACGGCTACACGACCACGCTCAACGACCTCATGTTCCGCGCCCTGACGCAGAGCGACAACACCTGCAACGACATCGTCCTTCGCCACGCCGGCGGCCCCGCCGCGGTTCGCGAGATGCTGACCCGCAACCGGCTCGACGGAATCCGCTTCGGCCCGGGCGAGCGGCTGCTCCAGTCCGGCATCGCCGGCCTCAACTGGCAGCCGGCCTTCTCGCGCGGCAATGCCTTTTTCACGGCGCGCGACGCCGTCCCAATCGACCGGCGGCGGGCGGCGTTCGAACGCTATGTCGAGGACCCCGTCGACGGAGCGACCCCCAACGGAATCACCAACGGCCTGGCGCGGCTCCAGCGCGGCGAGCTGCTTTCGGCGGAATCGACGCGCCGCCTGCTCACCATCATGTCGCAGACCCATACCGGCCCCAACCGGCTGCGCGGCGGCCTCGCGGCGGGCTGGACGATCTCGCACAAGACCGGAACGGGGCAGGTGCTCGGCGCCGAGCAGGCCGGCTATAACGACATCGGCATCCTCCACGCCCCCGACGGCCACCATTATGCGCTGGCGGTGATGATCGGCCGAACGAGCACGCCGCTGCCCGCGCGGATGGAGCTGATGCAGGACGTCGTCCGGGCGGCGATCGCCTATCACGAGGCGACCAGGGACGCGCGCGGCACCCGCTAGCCTCCAGTCGAGTCATCCCGGCGGAGGCCGGGACCCATGAACACCAGGCTTCGAAAAGAGCCGATGCCGCTGGAGCGATTTTGCGCTGTCCGAGTGCTTGGATCCCGGCTTTCGCCGGGATGACTCCTCCTCTGGTTGGCGCGCGGCACCCGCTAGGCTGGCGAAGCCGCGCCTGGCCTCATAAGAAGGGCCGATGGCGCGGCCCCAATCCCCCGATTACGACCGCCGGCGCGAGGCGATCGTCGCCGCGGCCGCGCGGCTCTATGCGCGGCGTGGCTTTCGCGGCGCCTCACTGGCCGACCTGGCGAAGGCGTGCAAGACCAGCAAATCGCTGATCTACCACTATTTCCCGGCCAAGGAGGACATTCTCTACGAGGTCATGGCGAGCCATCTCGACGCGCTCGTCGCCGCGGCGACCGAGGCGACGCGCAGCGGCTCCGGCGAGGAGCGCCTGCGCGCGCTGACCCACGCCTTCATGCGCCTCTATGTCGGCGCTCAGGACCGCCACAAGGTGCTGCTCAACGAGCTGGACAATCTCGCCCCCGCCTCGCGCTCCGAGGTCATCGCCAAGCAGCGCCGAATCATCGCGATGGTCGAGGAACTGATCCGCGCCCTGCGCCCGCAATCCGGCCCGCTCGCGCTGCCGCTGACGATGCTGTTCTTCGGAATGATCAACTGGACCCACACCTGGTTCCGCGGCGAGGGGCGCGTCTCGGCGGACAATCTCGCCGAGCTGGCGGTGGAGGTCATGCTCGGCGGCCTCGGAAAAATAGGGACAGTCCCCATTTAATCCAAATGGGGACTGTCGCTGTTCAGGCGTCGTAATCGAGCTCGACGCCGTCGCCCCTGGGCACCGACTGGCAGGTCAGCACGTAGCCCGCCGCCACCTCCTCGTCGGTCAGCCCGTAGCGCGCCGCCATCTCGACCTCGCCGGAGACGACCCGCGCGCGGCAGGTGGCGCAGACCCCGGCCTTGCAGGCGAAGGGCGCGGGAAGGCCGGCGGCGCGCGCGCTATCGAGGATGTTGCCCGCCGCGGCGTCGAACGGCACCCGTCGCTTCCTGCCGTCGAGCGTGACCAGCATCGTCGCCCCCGCGGCCTCGCGCGACATCTCGGCGAGCTGGGCCTGAAGCATTTCGGGCGGGCGATCGGCCGTGAATCGTTCGAGATGGATATGATCCCTGGGAACGCCGCGCGCGAGCAAAGCCTCTTCCGCCGCGTCCATCATCGGCCCCGGGCCGCAGATGAAGAAGGCGGCGACCTCGGCAGGATCGATCAAAGTGTCGAGGATCTCGTCGCACTTCGCGCGGTCGAGCATGCCGTTGAACAGGTCGAACTCCTCGGCCTCTTCGGCAAGGAAATGATGGACTTCGAGCCGGTCCATGAAACGGTTTTTGAGCCGCGCAAGCTCTTCGAGGAAGATGATCGAGAGGCTGTCGCGGTTGCCGTAGAAGAGGGTGAAGCGGCTTTGCGGCTCGCTCAGCAAGGCGGTCCTCAGCAGGGACATGACCGGAGTGATGCCCGATCCGCCGGCGAAGCCGACATAATGATTGGCCTGCGCCGGATCGAAATCCCAAGTGAAGCTGCCGTGCGGCGGCATGACGTCAACCGCCACGCCCGGCTTCAGCGCGTCGTTGGCCCAGTTCGAGAAGACGCCGCCGGCGATGCGCTTGACGGTGACCGTCACCGCTCCGTCCTGCGGCGCCGCGCAGAGCGAATAATTGCGCCGAAGCTCCTCGCCCGCAATCTCAGCCTTGAGCGTCAAATGCTGGCCCGGCTTGAATAAAAAGGTCTCGCGTAGCTCTTCGGGCACGGCGAAGCGGATCGAGCGCGCTTCGGCCGTCTCGTCCATCACCTCGGCGACAATCAGCCTGTGAAAGCCCGCGCTCATCAGTAGCCCTTCCGTTCCCCGGCGAAGGCCGGGGCCCAGGCCTTGGCGCAAGCCAGGGTTCCCGCAAAGGCTTCGCCCTGGACCCCGGCCTTCGCCGGGGCACAAGAGGATCGGTTCAGTGACACTTGAACCGGTCGAACGGCTCGGCGCAGGCCCGGCAGCGCCACAAGGCCTTGCACGGGGTCGAGCCGAACCGGCTGACCTCCTCGGTGTCCGATGAACCGCATTGCGGGCAAGTCGCGGTCGCCGCCGTGCTGGGCGGAGCGATGCCGTAGGCGTGCAGCTTGGCCCGCCCGGCCGGGCCGATCCAGTCGGTCGTCCAGGGCGGCGACAGCACGGTTTCGATCGCTACGCCACGGTAGCCTGCCGCGTCGAGCGCGGCGCGGATGTCGCGCTCAATCACCTGGGTGGCGGGACAGCCGGTATAGGTGGGCGTGATCGTCACCCGGTCCGCCGTTACCGTGCGGACGATACCAAGATCGACCACCGAGACGACCGGGATTTCCGGATCGGGCACATCCCGCAAGACATCCCAAATCCCGTTCGTGTCGAGCGCAGTCGAGACACCCCTTCGAGCGCAGTCGAGAACGGGGCCTCGACTTCGCTCGGCAGGATCCCTCGACTTCGTCCGGGACGAACGGAGCTTGGCAGGAGATTCGGTGGCTACCATGCCGCGTCGGGATAGGTGCGCGGCAGATACTGCATCACCGCCAGCAGATGGCCGAGATGCTCGCCGTGGTGGCCGCGGCGGCCGCCGAGGATCGGGCGCTGGTCGGCCGGCGCCTCGAGCGTCCCCTCGGCGAGCACGGCGCGGATGCGCGCGTCATAATCTTCGCGGAAGGCCGCGACGTCCGCACCGATGCCCAGGCGCGCCGCCTCGGTGGCGATCGCGTCCATCTCGAACAATTCGGGGATGAAGCGCCACATCCACTCCAGCCCGCCCGCCATCCGCCGCCGGCTCTCCTCGGTCCCGTCGCCGAGCCGGATCACCCATTCGGCGCTGAGCTCGGCATGGTAGCGCACCTCCTTGACCGCCTTGGCGGCGATCGCGGCGATCGTCTCGTCCTTCGACGCCTGGAGGTGCCCGAACAGCATCTCCTGCCAGGTCGAAAACAGGAACTGCCGCGCCATGGTCTGCGCGAAATCGCCGTTCGGCTGCTCGACCAGCCAGCAATTGCGGAAATCGAGCACGTCGCGGTGGAAGGCGAGCGCATCGCCGTCGCGGCCCTGCCCTTCGGCCTCGCCTGCATAGTTCAAAAAATGAGTCGCCTGCCCGATCAGGTCGAGCCCCATGTTCGCAAGGCTGAGGTCGACCTCGACGCTCGGCGCGTGGCCGCACCATTCGCCGAGCCTTTGCCCGAGGATCAGGCTGTCGTCGCCGAGGCGGAGAAGGGTTTCGAAGAGCACCAGATCCTCCCCGGAACGGGGAGGGGGACCATGCGAAGCATGGTGGAGGGGCCGGGGAGGCTGATCGGCCCCACCACCACGTCGCTTCGCGCCGCGGTCCCCCTCCCCGTTCCGGGGAGGAATTTCGGGTTCGGTACCAGCCATCAGATGTGCTTCACGTCGTCCGGGATGTCGTAGAAGGTCGGGTGGCGGTAGATCTTGTCCTCGGCGGGATCGAACATCGCCGCGTCGTCCTGCGGGTCCGAGGCGGTGATCGAGGCCGAGGGCACGACCCACAGGCTCACCCCTTCCATCCGCCGGGTATAGGTGTCGCGCGCGTGGCGCAGCGCGATCTCCGAGTCCGGCGCATGGACGCTGCCGACATGGCGGTGCGACATCCCGCCGCGCGCCCGGACGAAGACTTCCCAGAGCGGCCAATCCTTGCTCATCCAACCTCTCGTTTCCCCTTAAGCCGTCATCCCCGCGAAAGCGGGGATCCAGCTTCTTTTCTTCCAGCTCCATGTCAAAGCTGGATTCCCGCTTTCGCGGGAATGACGAAGAAAGCGTCTAGGCCGCCACCTTCTTCGCCGTCCGTTTCTCCGCATAAGCGGCCGCGGCCTCGCGCACCCAGGCGCCATCCTCCCAGGCGTCGCGGCGGGCCTTGATCCGCTCCCTGGCGACCGGGCCCTCGCCGCGGACCACGGCGTAGAATTCCTCCCAGTCGACCGCGCCGAAATCGTAGCCGCCCTTGGCCTCGTTCCACGCGAGATCGGGGTCAGGCACGGTCAGCCCCAGCGCGTCCGCCTGCGGCTTGGTGATGTCGACGAACTTCTGCCTCAACTCGTCATTGGTGTCGCGCTTGATCCGCCAGCGCATCGACTGGGCGGTGTTGGGCGAGTTGTCGTCGGTCGGCCCGAACATCATCAGCGAGGGCCACCACCAGCGGTTGAGCGCGTCCTGCGCCATGCGCTTCTGCGCCTCGGTGCCCGCGGCGAGATGCATCATGATCTCGTAGCCCTGGCGCTGGTGGAAGCTCTCCTCCTTGCACACACGGACCATCGCCCGCGCATAGGGCCCGTAGGAGGTGCGCTGCAGCGGCACCTGGTTCATGATCGCCGCGCCGTCGACCAGCCAGCCGATCGCGCCGATGTCCGCCCAGGTGAGCGTCGGATAGTTGAAGATCGTGCTGTACTTGGCCTTGCCCGAGTGGAGCGCCTCGATCATCTCCTCGCGGCTCGTGCCCAGAGTCTCGGCGGCGCTGTAGAGATAGAGGCCGTGCCCCGCCTCGTCCTGCACCTTCGCCAGCAGGATCGCCTTGCGCCGCAGCGACGGCGCCCGCGTGATCCAGTTGCCCTCCGGCAGCATGCCGACGATCTCGCTGTGCGCGTGCTGCGAGATCTGCCGCGTGAGCGTGCGCCGATAGGCCTCCGGCATCCAGTCCTTGGGCTCGATGAACTCGTCCGCCGCCACCCGCGCCTCGAACGCGGCGAGCTTCTCCGGATCCTCGGTCGAGACGATTTTGGCCGTCTTCTGCATCTCGGTGGTGTACATCGCTCTCACCTACCATTAATCGACCGATCGGTCAACGAATCCGCCTTCCCGCGACAACAACGCGCGAACCGCGCTAAGGGTCGCGCGAATCGAAACGAGAGAGCGATCGCTTCCATGTCCAAGCCACTGAACGCGCTCGAGGCCGCGCTCTTCGGCGCCCTTGAGGGCGAAACGACGATGACCGGCTTCTTCGACGCGCTGACCGCCGCGCAGATCGTCATCCCGACCGTCACCGAGGTGAAGCCCGACGGCAGCGGCTTCGCGCCGCTTACCCAGTGGCGCCAGGGCGTCGAGCTGGTCCTCGCCTTCACCAACAACGCGCGGATCGGAAACTCCTATCTCGAGCTCGCGCCCTATCTGCTCACGGTCGATTCGACCTGGCTGATCAGGAACCTGGCCTACGACCGCGGCCTGCTCCTGTTCGCCGGGCCGGACCAGGGGCTGATGGTCACTCCGAAGCAGCTCGCTGGTATCAGGGCCAAACTATAAATAGGGACTGTCCCTCTTTACGGTCAGACCCTCTCCACCACCGTCGCGATGCCCTGCCCGACGCCGATGCACATCGTGCACAGCGCATAGCGGCCGCCGGTGCGGTGAAGCTCCTCGACGGCGGTGAGGATAAGGCGGGCGCCGGACATGCCGAGCGGGTGACCGAGCGCGATCGCTCCGCCATTGGGGTTCACGCGCGGATCGTCGTCGGCCAGGCCGAGCTGGCGCATCACCGCGAGGCCCTGGGCGGCGAAGGCCTCGTTCAATTCGATCACGTCCATGTCGGCGATGGTCAGGCCAAGCCGCTTGAGCAATTTCTCGCTCGCCGGCGCCGGGCCGATGCCCATGATCCGCGGCGGCACGCCGGCGACGGCGCCGCCGACGAAGCGGGCGCGAGGGTTGAGGCCGTTGCGCTTGGCCGCCTCCTCGGTGGCGACGATGATCGCCGCCGCGCCGTCGTTGACGCCGGACGCGTTGCCCGCCGTCACGGTGCCGTCGGCGCGGACGATCGGCCGCAATTTGGCCAAAGCCTCGACGCTGGTCTCGCGCGGATGCTCGTCGCGGTCGACGACCACCGGATCGCCCTTGCGCTGGGGGATCTCGACGGCGACGATCTCCGCGTCGAAGCGGCCGCCGGCCTGCGCCGCCGCCGCCTTGGCCTGGCTCCGTACGGCGAAGGCGTCCTGGTCGGCGCGGCTGATCTGGAAGTCCTGCGCGACGTTCTCGGCCGTCGAGGGCATCGTGTCGTCGCCATAGGCATCGCGCATCTTGGGATTGACGAAGCGCCAGCCGATCGTCGTGTCGTACATCTCGGCGTTGCGATCGAAGGCCGAATTCGCCTTGGCCATGACGAACGGCGCGCGGCTCATGCTCTCCGAGCCGCCGGCCACAACCAAGTCGGCCTCGGAGCCGCGGATCACCCGCGCCGCCATCGCCACCGCGTCCATGCCCGAACCGCACAGGCGGTTGAGGGTCACCCCGCCCGATGTGTCGGGAAGCCCGGCGAGCAGCCCCGCCATCCGGGCCAGGTTGCGATTGTCCTCCCCGGCCTGGTTGGCGCAGCCGAGGATGACGTCGTCGAGCTCGGCCCAATCGACGGCCGGATTGCGATCCTTGAGCGCCTTGATCGGAATGGCGGCGAGATCGTCGGCGCGGACCTGGGCGAGGCTTCCGCCATAGCGTCCGATCGGCGTGCGCGCGGCGTCGCAGATAAAGGCTTCGGTCATTTGGCTGGGAGCATCGATCAGGCTCGGGCTCTCGTTATTGGGCGAGTGGGACCGAGCCGTTGCTCTGTGCCGGCTGGGCGGGAGCCGGGGTCGTCGCGGGGGCCGTGCCCGGAACCGTGCTGGCCGGCGTCGGCCGGGCGAGGCTGGCGTCGATCTCGCGCGGGCCGCGCGCTCCGGCGGCGAGCGCCGCGAGAAGGATCGACATGGCGATGAAGGCGGTAGCGAGGATCGCCGTGCCGCGGGTGAGGAAGTCCGACGCACCGCGGGCGCTCATCATCCCCGCCGGGCTGCCGCCTCCGGCCAGCCCGCCGCCCTCCGAGCGCTGCATCAGGATGAGGATGATCAGCAAGGTGGCGACGATCGACTGGACGACGAGGAGGAAGGTGAACAGGCCCATGGCTCTTTACGATCTTTCGGAAAAAGGTGTGCGCGCGACTTAGGCGATCGGGCGTGCGGGTTCAACCGCGCGAGGCGGCGGCGGCGACGATCGGGACGAACTGCGCGGCGGTGAGGCTGGCGCCGCCGACCAGCGCCCCGTCGACGTCGGGGACGGCGAAGAGCTCGACGGCATTGTCGGCCTTGACCGAGCCGCCGTAGAGGATCCGGATCCGGTGGCCCTTATCGCCGTAGCGCTGGACGAGGGCCGAGCGGATCGCCGCGTGCATGTCCGCCACGTCGGCTGCGGTGGCGACCTTGCCGGTGCCGATCGCCCAGATCGGCTCGTAGGCGACGACCAGCTCGCCCTCCTCCCACCGGTCGGGAAGCGAGCCGGCCAGTTGCGCCGCGACCCGGTCCAGATGGCCTCCGGCGGCGCGCTCGGCTTCCGATTCGCCGACGCACACGATGGTGACGAGGCCGCCCTTGAGCGCGGCCTCGGCCTTGGCGCGGACTGCCGAGTCGCTTTCATGGCTCTCGGCGCGGCGCTCGCTGTGGCCGACGATGACCAGCCTCGCGCCCGCTTCCTTGATCATCGCGACGGAGACGCAGCCCGTATGCGCGCCGCTCTCGCCGGCGTGACAATCCTGGGCGCCGATGGTCAGCCCGCCCGAGCGGGTCAAAGCGGGGGCGATCAGGGTGAAGGGCGGGCAGATGGCGACGTCGACACCGCCCGTCTCGCGCGCGCCCTGGGCGATCGGCGCGAGCTCGGACAGCGCGGCGATCGAGCCGTTCATCTTCCAGTTGCCGGCGACGAGCTTGCGGCGCAGGTGCATCGGTTGGTTCCTCACCGGGGCAGTTGCCGGGCGCCTAGCGCGCTTCTATGACCCGCGCAAACGTCACGTCAGGATCATCGCACGCATGCTCGCTTTCGCCCGCAAGAAGCTCGCCAAGTGGCTCGGCATCGTCCTGCTCGGCTTCATCCTGATCGCGATGGTGATCACCGGCTTCGGCACCGGCGGCTTCGGCGGGCTCGGCAGCCTGAGCGGCGGCGGCAACGGAGCCGCCGCGGGCGATGCGCTGGCGAGCGTCAACGGCCAGCCGCTGACGGTTAATGAAGTCAACGACATGGTCAACCGCGCCTACGAGCGCGCGCGCCAGCAGCAGCCGACCCTGGACATGGCCACCTTCCTTTCGCAGGGCACCTACGAGCAGGTGCTCGACCAGCTGATCATGGCGCGATCGATCCAGGCGTTCGGCGAGAGCCAGGGAATTCGGGTCTCCGACCGGATGATCGACCGCGAGATCGTCAACATCCCGGCCTTCCGCAACCTCACCGGCCAGTTCGACCAGAACGTCATGCGCCAGCAGCTGCAGACCCAGAATCTGAGCGAGGCGCGCTTCCGCCAGGACGTTGCGCAATCGCTGATGCAGCGCCAGCTGCTCGGCCCGATCGCGCTCGGCGCCCGGGCGCCTGAAGGGGTCGCCCGCGAATATGCCAATCTGCTGGTCGAGCGGCGCCGCGGCCAGGTCGCCGCCATTCCGAGCGCGGCGCTGGCGCAGGGGATCAACCCGTCCGAGGCGGAGATCGCCGCCTTCTACAATTCGCACCGGCTGATGTTCACCGTGCCCGAGCGCCGGGTGATCAAATATGCGGTGATCGGGCCGGAGCAGACGGGCCAGGCGGGGCAGGCGACCGAGGCCGAGATCGCCGCGGTCTACCGCAATAGCCCGCGCAGCTACGGCGCGCGCGAGACCCGGACCATCCAGGCGATCGTGCTTCCGACCAAGCAGGCCGCCGACGCCTTCGCCGCCCGGGTCCGCTCAGGCACGAGCTTCGTCGAGGCGGCGGCCGCGGCGGGCTTCGCCGCCGGAGACGTGACCTTCGCCAGCCAGACCCGCCAGCAATTCGAGAGCGTGGCCAACGCCCAGGTCGCGGCCGCGGCCTTCTCCGCCGCGCGCGGCGCGGTCGCCGGACCGATCCGCTCCGAGCTCGGCTTCCACGTCGTCAGGGTCGAGGCGATCAACCAGATCGCCGGACGCCCGCTCGAAGCCGTGCGCGGGGAGATCGCCGCGGCGATCAACGCGCGCAAGCGGATGGAGGCGCTGTCCGACCTCGTCTCGCGCATCGAGGAGCAGCTCACCGACGGCGCCAGCTTCGAGGAGACGGCGCGGGCGCACAATCTGACCGTCGTCACCACCCCGCCGGTGACCGCGGTCGGCCAGGCCGCGGGGGGCGAGCCCTTCACCGCCTCCCCCGATTTGCAGCCGCTGCTGACCCCGGCCTTCGAGATCGATCCCGAGCAGCCCGAGCCGGCGGTCGAGCAGATCGCGCCCAACGAGCGCTTCGCCTTGCTCGCCGTCGACCGCGTCCTTCCCGCCGCTCCGCCGCCGCTCGCCCAGATCCGCGACCAAGTGCGAAGCGCCTTCATCGCCCAGCGCGCGACCCAGCTCGCCCGCCAGCTTGCGGACCGGATCGCCGCGGCGATCAATTCGGGCACCCCGGCGGCCCAGGCCTTCGCCCAGGCGCAGCCGCGAATCGCAACCGTGAGGCCGATCGAGATCCGCCGGCTCGACATCAGCCGCCAGGGCCAGCAGGTGCCGGCGCCCCTGATCACCCTCTTCTCGATCCCGCAGGGCCGGGCGCGGGTGATCCCCGGCGAGAACGGCGCCGGCTGGTACATCGTCGTCCACGAGCAGCGCACCGCCGGCGACGCCTCGGGCACGCCGCAGCTGATCCAGTCCACGCGCACGGAGTTCACGAGCAGCGCGAGCGAGGAGCTCGCCCAGCAATTCGCCCGGGCGGCGCAGGCGCGCGGCGAGGTGAGCCGCAACGCCGAAGCCATCCGCCGCGCCCGGCAGGCGCTCGGCGGAGGCGCCGCGGCCGGGGCGGAGTAAGGCGGCGGCGGAGAGGCCCCTTGATCCTCGTCGTCGACAATTACGACAGCTTCACCTGGAACCTGGTCCATTATCTGCGCGAGGTCGGCGCCGAGGTCAGGGTCGAGCGCAACGATTCGCTGAGCGCCGCAGAGGCTCTGGCGCTTGCCCCGGACGCGATGCTCATCTCTCCCGGACCCGGCAGGCCCGACGAGGCCGGAATCTCGCTCGATCTCGTCGCCGCCTGCGCGGAGGCCCGGATGCCGCTGCTCGGCGTGTGCCTCGGCCATCAGGCGATCGGGCGGCATTTCGGCGGCCGGATCGTGCGCGCGCCGACGATCATGCACGGCAAGGTCTCGGCGATCGAGCATGACGGCAGCGGGGTCTTCGCCGGCCTGCCCTCGCCGTTCGACGCGACCCGCTATCATTCGCTGTGCGTCGATCCGGTGCCCGAATGCCTGATCGTCAACGCCCGGGCCGAGGACGGAACGGCGCAGGGGGTGCGCCACCGGGACCTGCCGATCCACGGCGTTCAGTTCCATCCGGAAAGCATCGCCAGCGCGCACGGCCACGCGTTGCTCGTCAACTTTCTCGAACTGGCCAGGGACGGCATTTCGGCCGGCGCTTGACAGCGGCCGAAACGTTCCGTAACTGTTCGGCGTACGTTCCAGCGGGAGGAACCTGGATATGCTGACGCGCAAGCAACACGAGCTTCTTCTCTACATCGACGCCCGGCTCGGCGAGACCGGCGTGTCGCCCTCGTTCGAGGAGATGAAGGAGGCGCTCGACCTCAAATCGAAGAGCGGAGTCCACCGGCTGATCTCGGCGCTGGAGGAGCGCGGCTTCATCCGCCGCCTCGCGAACCGGGCCCGAGCGCTCGAAGTGCTGAAGATGCCGGAGACTCGCGCCGCGGCCGCGCCCAAGGCGCCGGTCCAGGTGCCGCAGGCGGCCAACGATTCGGTCGTCGAGCTGCCGCTGCACGGGCGGATCGCGGCCGGCACGCCGATCGAGGCGCTGCAGGGCACCGACACCCTGCCCGTTCCCGCCGCCCTGCTCGGGCCGGGCGAGCATTATGCGCTCGAAGTGGCCGGCGATTCGATGGTCGATCTCGGAATCCTCGATGGCGACTATGCGCTGATCCGCAAGACCGACCAGGCCCGCGACGGCGAGATCGTCGTCGCCCTGGTCAACCAGGAGGAAGCGACGCTCAAGACTCTGCGGCACGAGGGACAGATGATCCGGCTCGATCCGGCCAACCGCCAATACGATCCGCAGCGCTACCGGCCCGAGCAGGTGGTGATCCAGGGCCGGCTGGCGGGATTATTGCGGCGCTACTGAACGTGATTCCCCTCCCCTTGATGGGGAGGGCTTTTCGGAGGCAATTGCCGATGGCCCGTCTCAATTATGTCGAGCTGCCGGTCGGCGAGATCGGGCCGGCCAAGGCGTTCTATGAGCGCGCGTTCGGCTGGGCGCTGACCGGTTTCGGGCCGACCTACGCGGCGACGCTGAGCGGTGACACGGACATCGGGCTTCAGGCGGACGCCGCCGAAGCGACCAAAGCGCCACTGGCGGTGATCGACGTCGACGATCTCGAGGCGGCGCTCGAGGCGGTGACGGCGGCGGGCGGGACGATCGTCCGGCCGATCTTCGCCTTTCCGGGCGGCCGCCGTTTCCAGTTCACCGATCCCGCTGGCAACGAGCTGGCCTGCGTCAAGGGGGATTAGGGGCGGGCTCAATTGGCTTCGACGGACTTGCGTCCGATTTTCGGAGTCATCCCGGCGAAAGCCGGGACCTATGAACACAGATCATCGAGGAGACGCTCAGCTTCGGGCCCGCATTTGCCCGTCCGAGTTCATGGGTCCCGGCTTTCGCCGGGATGACTCTTGGGTCAGACCACCGCATCTCAATTCTGATTGGGTCCGAACCCTAGCGCTCCGCCGGAAGCGAGCGCTGTCGGGCGAGCTCCGCGCGGAAGGCGGCTTCGGCGTCGGCGGCGCGACGCCCAAGCTCGGCGGGATCGACGAAGGCGAGCGGGTCTCCACCCTCCAGCCGCGCACGCCGGGCCATCAGATCGAACTGGTTGTCGTGGAAGGTGAGGAAGATGTCGGCGCGCATCGCGCGCAGCCGCGCGAAGGTGCTTTCGAACTCGGCGACAATATCGGGCGCGCGCGGATTATCGACCAGGCGCTGGCCTGCCACGCTGAGGCTGCACGCGAAGATCACGTCATAGGCCCGCCGGCCTTCACGCACCCGGGCGGTCCAGCTCGTGCAGCCCCGCGTGTGGCCGGGCGTCAGGTGCGCGACCAAGCGAACGGGGCCGAGCTCGAGCGCTTCGCCCTCCCGCACCTGGCGCGCCACGCGGACCGGCGGGAAATGCGCCGTATCGTCGCGGTCGTGGTTGAAGCCGGCCTCGAGGTCCGGCGTGTCGGCCGCGCCGGCGACGATCCGGGCGCCGGACAGGCGCTGAAGCTCGGCCAGCCCGCCGGCATGATCCCAATGGGCGTGGTTGATCAGGATGTAGCGCACATCCTCGATGCGCAAGCCGAGGCGGCGGATGTTGCCGGCGATCTGGGCCGCGCTTTCCTCCATCGCGCCGTCGATCAGCACATGCCCGGCCGGCCCGGTGACGAGATAGGCGCCGATCGCCGCGGTGCCGACATAATAGACGTTGCCGATCACCCGAAAGGGCGCGAGCGGCCGATTCCATTCGGCGCGTTGCTCGGCGAAGCTGTTCTGGCCGAAGGCAGGGACGGCGAAGAGGATGAGGGCGGCGGCGAGCAGGCGGTGCATGATCTTTCCCGGACGATTCGTGGGGACCAGCCTAGCCTGCGGCCCGGGGCTTCTCTACCTTCCGGCGGCCCAGGGATGGCGGCCCACCCGCTCGGCCACGCTGGCCACGATCGGCCGCTCGCCGAAGGTAATGGAGAGCCCGCCCGTTCGCCGAAGGAAGAAGAGGTCGGCGCGAAGCCAGCGCGGGGCGCAGGCGCGCGGCAAGGGCCGATCCGAGACGACGACGTCGGCCTCGGCGCAGGCGCGGATCATCTCCTCCCAGCGCACGCGGTTGGGCGTCCGCGTGGCGAGGATTCGCCAGCGGCGGCCGTCGCGCTCGACCTCGGCGACGCACAGGTCCGGGCTGCACGAGGCCAACGGGAGGGATTCGAGCTCGAGAAACTCGGCCTCGGCGCCGTTCGCCTCGGCCAGGGTGTCGCGGACATAGTCGCCAGCGCGCGGCCTGAGCAAAGCGAGGCTTCCGTCCGACGCACGCAAGGCGAGATGGCGGCCGTCGCCGGTGACGACGAGATCGGGCGCCGGCGTGGCGAGCGCCCAGAGCGAGCCGATAGCGACAAAGGCGAGGCCCCACCGGCGCAGCTTCGTCCGCCACAGGCAGATCCACAGGCCGCCGGCCGCGATCAGCGCGAATGCCGCGGGCGGCATGGCGGGGAGCATGGCCACCGCGCCGGGGGCAGCGGCGGCGCTGTGCGCCAGCCAGAGCAGCAGCGAAAGCGCCTGGCCGGCCAGCCACCAGAAGGGCGCGCCCAGGCCCACGAGATCGAAGAGCAGCGCGACCGCCTCCAGCGGCATGATGACGAAAGTGGTGAGCGGGATGGCGACGACGTTGGCCAGCGCGCCATAGAGCCCCGCCTTGTGGAAATGGAACAGGGCGATCGGCGCCAGCGCGATTTCGACGGCAAGGCCGGTCAGGACCAGCGCCAGCAGGCCCCTTCCCGCCTTGGCCGGCCAGCCTTCGTCGCGCCGGGCGAACAGGGCGCGCATGCGCGGGTGCTCGTGAAGCGCGACGATGGCGACGATCGCCGCAAAGCTCATCTGAAAGCTCGCGCCGGGCAGCGATTCGGGCCAGAGCAAGAGCACGACCAGAGCGCCGACCGCGACGAGACGCAGGGTCAGCGCCTCGCGGCCGAGGGCGATTCCGGCGAGGACCAGCAAGGCGGCGATGCACGAGCGAACGGTCGGCACCTCGGCGCCGGTGAGCAAGGTGTAGGCGATTCCGGCCAGCGCGCCCGCGGCGGCGGCGGCGAGGACCAGGCGGTAGCGCAGCGCAAGCGCCGGGCTGAGCGCCAGCAGCCTGAGCGTCAGAAGCATCACCGCGCCGACCACCGCGGTCAGGTGGAGCCCGCTCACCGAGAGCAAGTGGGCGAGGCCCGAGCGCCGCATCGCCTCGGCGTCAGCGTCGGGAATGCCATATTGGTCGCCGGTGGCGAGCGCCGCGGCGATTCCGCCCTCCCCGCCGCCGAGCCGGGCGCGGATGTGCGCGGAAAGCCGCTGCCGCCAGCTCGCGATCCGGGCGGCGAACCCCTGGCCCGATGCGGGGCTCACGAGCGTCAAATCGAGTGCGCGCCCGGTGCCGCCGATCTGCTGGAACCAGGCGGCGCGCGCGAAATCGTAAGCGCCGGGCACGGCCATCGGCGCCGGCGGCATCAGCCAGGCGCGCAATCTTATCGTCGCTCCGGGCTCGAGGCCGGGGACGGCCTTCTCCTGCCGGACGGTGATGCGAAGCCGCACCGGCAAGCCTTCGCCGACGGGATGGACGACGAGGCGCACCGCGCCCTGGGCGACGAGGCTCTGGACGCTCTCGACCGTGGCCGTCAGCTCCATCATCCGCTCGCGCGCCAGGCGCGGCGCGGCCGCGCGCTCGGCCTTCCACCAGGCGAGGCCGCAGCCAAGCCCCGCAGCCAGGCTGAAGAGCATCGCCGCCCTGCCCCAGCGCGCGCCGGGCGCCGCGGCGAGGCCGGCAAGCGCCCCGGTGGCGGCGATCAGCAGGAAGGCGGTCCACGCGTTCGCATCGGGCAGGTAGAACCAGGCGCCGATACCGAGGATGAGGCCGACCGGAAGCCAGAGCGGAAGTTGATCCCGCTCGGCCTCGGCGATCGCTTCCAGGCGACCGCTGAAGCGGGGGAAAAACCGAGTCATCCCGGACTTGATCCGGGATCCATGAACACCGGGTTCCTCAGCAAATTCACGAGCTTCGGTGTTCATGGGTCCCGACTTTCGTCGGGATGGCTCCCGGGAAGCGATCCCCGGCTTCCGCCTGGATGACCGCCTATGCTAGGGGCGCTCGCGTCACGGGTCGCCATGACCCTCATCGTTGGAGAAATCGCGCGTGAGCGCAAGCCCAGAGCCTTCCAAGGTCGTCACGCGCTTCGCGCCCTCGCCCACCGGCTTCCTTCACATCGGCGGCGCCCGCACGGCCCTGTTCAACTGGCTCTACGCGCGTCGGCACGGCGGCAGGTTCCTGCTTCGGATCGAGGACACCGACAAGGCGCGGTCGACCCAGGCGGCGATCGACGCGATCCTCGAGGGGATGAAGTGGCTCGGCCTCGACTGGGACGGCGAGGCATATTTCCAGTCGCAATTCGCCGAGCGGCACGCCGAGGTCGCGCACGCACTGCTGGCGAACGGCCATGCCTACAAATGCTGGATGAGCCAGGAGGAGCTGGCAGCGCAGCGCGAGACCGCGCAGGCCGAACGGCGCCCCTTCCGGATCCGCAGCGGCTGGCGCGATTGCGGCGAGGAAGGCGAAGGCCCCTTCGTCGTTCGCCTCAAGGCCCCGCAGGAGGGCGAGACGGCGATCGACGACCGCGTGCAGGGCACGGTCACGGTCCAGAATGCCGAGCTCGACGATTTCGTGCTGCTTCGCTCGGACGGCTCGCCGACCTACATGCTGGCGGTGGTGGTCGACGATCACGACATGGGCGTGACCCACGTCATCCGCGGCGACGACCACCTCAACAACGCCTTCCGCCAGCTTGCGATCATCAAGGCGATGGGCTGGCCGGAGCCGGTCTATGGCCATGTGCCCCTGATCCACGGCCAGGACGGGGCGAAGCTTTCCAAGCGGCACGGTGCGCTCGGAGTCGAGGCCTATCGCGACGAGCTCGGAATCCTTCCCGAGGCCCTGTCCAACTATCTGCTTCGGCTCGGCTGGGGGCACGGCGACGAGGAGATCATAAGCCGCGAGGATGCGACGCGCTGGTTCGATCTCGCCAATGTCGGCCGATCCCCGTCGCGCTTCGACATCAGGAAGCTGGAGAGCCTCAACGGCCATTATCTGCGCGAGGCGGATTCCGCGCGGATCGCCGCCTTGGTCGCGCCGAAGATCCCGGGCGCCGAGGTGGACCTGCTCGCGCGGGCGATGCCGTTCCTCACCCCCAGGGCCAAGGATATCAATGAATTGGCCGAGGGCGCGGCCTTCCTGTTCAAGCGGCGCCCGCTGGACATGGACGAGAAGGCGGAGGCGCTGCTAGAAGGCCGCGCGACCGACCTGCTCGCCCTCGTTCACGCAGCCCTTTCGGCCGTTGCCGAGTGGAGCGCCGAGGCGACAGAGCAGGCGGTGCGAGAGGTGGCTGAGGCCGAAGGCGTGAAGCTTGGAATGGTCGCGCAGCCGCTTCGGGCGGCGCTCACCGGACGGGCGACATCGCCGGGAATATTCGACGTGCTGGCGCTGCTCGGCCGCGAGGAAAGCCTCGCGCGGGTGGCCGATGCGATGACCAAGAAGGACGATTGAAATGGCGGACACGGCCAGCCTCACCATCGGAGACCAGAGCTTCGATTATCCGACGCTGAAAGGGAGCGTCGGCCCCGAGGTGATCGATATCCGCAAGCTCTACGGCGAGACCGGGGCCTTTACTTACGATCCCGGCTTCACCTCGACAGCGTCGTGCCAGAGCGACATCACCTATATCGACGGCGACGCGGGCATCCTCCTCCACCGCGGCTACCCGATCGACCAGCTGGCCGAGCAATCGACCTTCATGGAGGTTGCCTATTTGCTTCTGAACGGCGAACTGCCGAAGAAGGAGGAGCTCGACAGATTCTCCTACACGATCTCGCGCCACACGATGCTTCACGAGCAGCTGGCGACCTTCTACCGCGGCTTCCGGCGCGACGCGCACCCGATGGCGATCATGTGCGGCGTGGTCGGGGCGCTCAGCGCCTTCTACCACGATTCGACCGACATCACCGATCCCACGCAGCGGATGATCGCCTCCCACCGGCTGATCGCCAAGATGCCGACGATCGCGGCGATGGCCTACAAATATTCGATCGGCCAGCCCTTCCTCTATCCCGACAACAGCCTCAGCTACACCGGCAACTTCCTGCGCATGACCTTCGGAGTCCCGGCCGAGCCCTACGAGGTCAATCCGGTGATCGAGAATGCGATGCGGCGGATCTTCATCCTCCACGCCGATCACGAGCAGAACGCCTCGACCTCGACCGTGCGCCTCGCCGGCTCCTCGGGCGCCAACCCGTTCGCCTGCATCGCTGCGGGGATCGCCTGCCTGTGGGGCCCGGCGCATGGCGGCGCCAACGAGGCGGCGCTCAACATGCTTCGCGAGATCGGCAGCGTGAAGCGAATCCCGGAATATATCGCCCGCGCCAAGGACAAGGACGATCCGTTCCGGCTGATGGGCTTCGGCCACCGGGTCTACAAGAATTTCGACCCGCGCGCGAAGGTGATGAAGGCCACCGCCGACGAGGTGCTGAAGGAGCTCAACATCTCCGATCCGGTGCTCGACGTCGCCAAGGAGCTCGAGCAAATCGCTCTCAGCGACGATTATTTCGTCGAGAAGAAGCTCTATCCGAACGTCGATTTCTACTCGGGCGTGATCCTCAACGCGATCGGCTTCCCGACCGACATGTTCACCGCCCTCTTCGCGCTCGCCCGCACCGTCGGCTGGGTCGCGCAATGGAACGAGATGATCTCCGATCCCGACCAGAAGATCGGCCGCCCGCGCCAGCTCTACACCGGCTCGCCCCAGCGCGATTACGTGCCGGTGGGGCAGCGGTAAGGCCCGTTCACCTGATCGTTTCGTCGTTGCGAGGAGCGGAAGCGACGAAGCAATCCAGCGGGCGACGAAGCCGTGTTGGATTGCTTCGCCACGCTCGCAATGATGAGGGGCTTTAATCCAGCGCTGCCCGAAGCCGCTTCAGCACCCCGAGCGAGCCGCAGACGTCGTCGAACATCGCGCGGACGCGCTGCTCGCCGGTGATCGAGCGGAACATCGAGCCGGCCTCGAACTTGTTGCCGCCGGTCGCGGCGACGAACGCGTCCTCGGAGCCGAGATAGCCGAAGACCTTGCCCTGCTGGCGCAGATCGAGCAGCACGCGGCGCACGTCTGCGCCGATGGCCATCTGCGCCTGCTGCGGCTCGTAGGCGTAGACCTCGAACTTCTTTTCGAACTCGTCGTCGCCTTCGAACCGGACGCGTTGCATGCCGCTGACGGGCTTGAAGAAATTGAACAGGCCGCGGTCGGGGACGATGACGATCTCGCCGCTTCCCTTGGAGCGGCGCTGCCAGGCGTACATCTGGCCGGAGAATACGGTATGCGTGCTCTTGCCCGAACGGCGGGTGAGCGTGCCTTCGTAGACGGCGAAGCGGCGGCCGTCCTGATCCTCGCCGTGAAACAGATCGGTGAAGGTCTGGCCGTTGAGCCAATTGCCGAACAAGGCGGGCCGCGCCTCCGGATAGACGGGCGGATCGAAGCCGTTCTCCATGTAGGTCAGAGCGCCCTTCTCGGCGATCGTTTCGAGCACCGGGATCTTCAACGACCGCCCGGCCCGGGTGAGCGGTATTGCGGCAACGATCCCGCCGACGAGCAGAACGACGAACGCGATAACAACGCCGACGCCGACGCCGTCCCCGCCCGAGAGCGCCCAGATGATCACGGCCGAGACCAGGACGAGGATGGCCATCACCATCCAGAAACGGCGAACCGCGGCGCGCCTCTTTTCCTCAATCCCGCTGATCTCGATGGCGACCCGGCCGGCGCGGCACAGGTCGCGATAATGCTCGTCGGTGAACTCGATCATTTCCCGCTCCCCCAAGAAGGCGGAGCGAGATTGGCGTGGACCGCGATTCGGATCAAGACGGTTAGGAGCCTCTCCTCAAAGGCAATGTGAAGGCGAAGCGCGCGCCCTGCCCCGGTGCGCTGTCGACCGAGATGTCCCCGTTCATCGCCCGGGCGAGGCGGCGGGCGATGTAGAGGCCGAGGCCCGTTCCGCCCGGCTCCAGAGGATCGACGCGGCCGAAGCGTTCGAAGATCCTGTCCTGGTCCTCAGGCGCGATCCCCTTGCCCTGATCGGCGACGATGAGCGTGGCGAGATCGCCCTCCTGCTCGGCGCGAAGCCAAATCTGCCCGCCTTCGGGGGTATAGCGAATGGCGTTGGTGAGAAGGTTCATCATGACCTGAAGCGAGCGCGTGAAATCCCCGGTCGCGGGAAGCGTTTCGGCGAGGCCCGGCCCGTCGATGCGCACGCCGCGGTCGGCGGCACGGACCGCGAGCAGGCCGGTGGCGCGCCGGGCGATGTCGGCGAGGTCGATCGGCTCCGCCTCGGGCCGGAAATCCGCCCGCTCGATCGCCTGCAAGTCGACGAGATCGTCGACCAAGGCGAGCAGGTGGCGGCCGGCCGAGGCGATGTCCCCGGCATAGGTCGCATAATCGCGCCGCAACGGGCCTTCGGGCTGCGAGCGGAGCCGTTCGGCGCTGTCGATGATGTGGGCGAGCGGACCGCGAAGCGCCTGATCGAGGCGCTCGCCGAAGGCCGAGCTCTCCGCCTTGGCGCGCGAGTCGGTTCGCGCGGGCGCGTCGGGCGCCGAGGCGGCGGCGCCGCGAAAGCCGGCGAATCGGCCGTTGCCGTCGATCAGCGGCACGGCCGAAAGAAGATAGACGGTCCGCTTCTCGTCGCGAGTCTCGGCGAGCTGGCCGTCGAACGCTTTGTGCTCGGCGAGCGCGGTGAGGATCGGAAAGCCGCCATCCTCGCGCTCGCGGAAACGCAGCAGGCTGGTGAGCTGCTTGCCGATGAAGTCGCGCGGGTTGCGCCGGACCGCCGCGCTCGCGCCGGGCGCGAGCGCCGTCAGGGTCAGGGTCTCGTCCGTTTCCCACGTCCAGTCGGCGGTGGCGCGGACGAAATCGGCCTCGCGTTCGGCGGGAAAGGCCGGCGACTGGGCGCTGGCCGGGCGGCTGCCCCAGCCGGTGATCGACAGCGCGACGTCCTCGCCTTCGGGGCTTGCGCGCACCCACAGGTCCAGGTCGCGGTCTCCGTCGGCGGCGACCGCCGCGCGGGAGATGCTGATTCCGAGGCGCCGCGCGAGCCGCGCCAGAGCGGCGATCTGGGGCACCGAGAGCATTCCGCCCCGCTCGCCCCCGGCGCTGGCGTTGAGCGCGGCGAGCGGCGGATCGGCCTCGACCAGCCGTCCCTCGGCGTCCACCCGGCCGGTGACGGGCCGATCGGTATCATCGAGGGCGGTGCTCATGCGCTCGCCGCCGGACGCCCGCGCGTCGACAATTGCGCGACATAGGCGCGGTAGGCGGGATCGGCGCGCCACAGGCGAAGGACGTCGCGCGCCGAATCGACGTCGAGCGTATCGTAGAATTCGAGCTGCTCGGCGGCGTCGTCGCCCTCGGTCGGAGAGAAGCGGGTGCTTGCCGAGGCGATGTCGTGGATGATCGCCGCGGCGCAGGAGCGGGCGATGTCGGCGGCGCGAAGCATCGTCACCAAGCCGCGGCGGCGGGGATCGGCGACCAGCTCCCACACCGCGTCCTGGGTGAGGCCGCACAACAGGCCGAGCGCGGCGATGAACAGGGTCGGAAGGCCGCCGCCGACGAAGCATTCGAGCGCGTGGCCGTCGATCCGCCCCTTCCTGTGCAGGCGGCGGACCAGCGCCTCGGCCCGCGCCTCGATCCGCTCGGATTCGTCGTAGCCGGCGATCATCTCTCCGGCCGCGGCCTCGATCGCCGCGTCGACCGAGGCCGCTCCGTGATGCTCGACCATGTAATGGCGAAGCGCGGCGGCCGTCATCCAGATCAGCCGGTGCTGAAGCTCGGCGGGAAGCTCGACGTCGACGAGAGTCGGCTCCTGGAAGCGATCGAAGCGGCGGCCGCGCGCGATCACATAGGACATGGTCTCGGCCGCGATCTCCTCGTCGGCGTCGGTCAGCAATTCGTGGAGATATTCCTCCCGCCCGATTTCGTGGCGGCGCCAGAAGCGGTGCTCCTCGACCCGGCGGACGAGGAACATCATCAGATCGGTCTGGCTGACGGCGCCGGCGCGCTCGAGTATCGGGACGGCGATCGCGACGTGGGCCGAGGAGAGCGCGGCGTGGAGCGCGCCTTCAGGCGGGAAATGCCTGAGCAGCCTGAGGCGCATATCCTCCTCGATCCCGCTCAACAGGCGGGAGAGAAGCTGGTTGGCGGTGAGCCGCTGCCATTCGGTGAGGCGGGCGGCATCGGGCAGAAGAAGCTCGGTCGCGGCGACGGCGAAGCGCTCCCGCGCCGCGGCCAGCATCAGGCGCGCAGCGTCGTTTTCAGTCCCCCGCCCGTTCGATCCGGCTTCGGCCATGGATTTCCCTTTAAGCCGACAGGGTTAAACCCGCTTTAATCCTGACGGGACGCGGGAACGCCGTGCGCTTCGCGCTGAGCCCAGAAAAAAGACAGAGCCGCATAGGCCGCCAAAGCGCCGATGCCGACATGCCACAGGCCGAAAAGCGCGAAGGGCAGCATCAGCCAGATCATGCCCTTGCGCTCGGCGAGGAACGGGGCGCCGCGAACGGGCGAGCGCTTCGTCTCCCCCTCCAAGGCGTGAAGGAAGGCGAGCGCGACGAAGGCGGCGAGGATCATGCCCCAACCCCATTCGGGGGCAAGATCGTAGGCGAGGACGATCAGGGCGATGGCTGCGAGCAGTTCGAGCACATGGTGCCACCAGCCCTGGCCGATGCCGTCCTGCATTCGGAGCCTGGCGAGGCGCCGGGCGATTCCTTCGAGGGGGGTCGCTGCGATTATCATGACGAGGCCTGTCCCGTACCAGCGACCGTAGAAGGCAGCCGCGCCGAGCCCGGTGAGCGCTGCGGCGCCCAGGCCGACGATTTGCGGCGAGGCGGAGCTTCCGAGGAGGAAGGTGGTTCCCACCCGCTCGAGGGGCGCGAGGAGGCGGCCGAGCCAGCCCTCGCCCGCCTGGTCGGCACCGGCGACGATCTGGCGCTCGAGCCGCTCGAGGTCCGCCTCGCGGTCGAGGATGGCGACCGCTCCCTCGGCGGGCAGATGCTCCGCGCCGGACTGGAGCGCCCGGCGAAGAAGGGTCGATTGCAGATCCCAGTCGCGAAGCATCGCCGCCGTCTCGCGCAGAAGGGCGCCGTCGATCCCGGCGATTCCCGCCCAGCGCTCGGCGGCGTCGATCCGCTCGTAAGGCTCGCTTTGGGCGCCGTCCTTGACCGTCAGCACCGCATTGCCCTCGGCGGCGGCGACCCGGGCAAGCTGCGAGCGGCCGGCGATCGCTCCGTCGGCGACGAGCAGCACGCGGTCGTAGGGATCGACCGCCTCGGCGGCCTCCTCGGCGCTTCGGACGATCTGGACGGGAATGCGGTCGCGGCGCAGGCGGGCGATGGCCGCCGAAAGGGCCGCCGGCACCCGCTCGACGAGAATGAGGACGGGCGAGGCTCCGGCGGAGGCGGCGAGGCGCGCCTGGCGCTCGATCACCGTCCTTCCGGCGAGCGGCAGGGTCGCGCGCAGGTGCCCCGGCTCGCCGGATTCATGATACGCCGCAATGAGCGCCGCCAGCGCCACGAAACCTCTCCCGCCAGGAGCGTGGACGGTAAGCGCGCGGGGTGGCGGTTGCAAAGCGCTTTGGAGAGGAATTCCTCCAATGGAGTCACCCCGGCGAAGGCCGGGGCCCATGAACCGAAGTGTTTTAGGCCTGACTCGGCGTATTCGCCTCTTCCTCGAAGACCGTTTTCATGGGCCCCGGCCTTCGCCGGGATGACTCTGAGCCGAGCTCCTAGCCGGAAGCGAATTCGTCGAGGGCGGCGGCGATTCGACGCAGGATCACGGGGTCGCCCGGCGCGCCCTTCAGCGCTTCGTCGGCGAGGCCGACGAGGCCGGTGACTCCGAAACTGGCTGCGACGCTCTTGAGCCGGGCGGCGGCGATCGCCCAATTGGCGTCGCAGCGCGAGCGTCCGAGGAGATCGAGCTGGCGCGCCGCGCTCTCCACGAAAGCGGTCTTGAGCTCGGCCATCAAAGCGCCGTCGGCGCCCACGGCGGCGGCGAGCGAGGCGTTGAGAGCTCCGGGATCGTAGACCATGTGCGGGCGATACGGCGAACCGAGTTAAGGAGCCGTTTCATAACCGGCCCAAAGTGATACACTGCCCGAATGAGCATGGGGGTTCAGGGCGCCGAGGCGCAGCCGCACGAAACGCAACCCGAACGGGCTGAAGAGCAGCCGTGGGAGGCCGCCGCCGATCCCGGCGCCTGGCCCGAACATACCGAAGAGGCGCCGCGGCGCGGAATCGGCGTGCGCATCTTCGCCGGCTTCCTGATCCTGCTCGCGCTCGGCTGGATCGGCGCTTCGGGTTACGCGCTTAGCCAGGCCTGGCCGGGGCCGAGCCTGTCGCTATGGACCCAATGGACGGCGACGATCAGCGCGCCCTTGATCCTGATCGGCCTCGCCTGGCTGATCTTCGGGCGAAGCTCGCGGCGCGAGACGAAGCGCTTCACCGCCGCGGTCCGGGCGATGCGCAGCGAAAGCGCCGCGCTCGAGGCGGTTTTGGCCGCGACGGCGCAGCGCCTGGCGGACAACCGCTCGGCGCTGGCCGAGGAAACGGCGCGGCTGATGGGGCTCGGCGAAGAGGCATCGGACCGGCTCGGCCGAGTCACCCAGCATCTGTCGCGCGAAACCGCCGACCTCGACCGCAAGGCGCAGGCGCTGGACGTCGCAGCGGCCGCGGCGCGGGTCGATATCGGCGTGCTGATGGGCGACCTGCCCCGGGCCGAGGAGCAGGCCCGCGCCGTCGCGGCGGCAATGAAGGAGGCCGGGCTCGGCGCCCACGAGCAGGCGGCGGCGCTCGAGAGCCAGCTCGCGGCTTTGAGCGCCAAGGCGCGCGAGGCCGACGAGGGAACGGGCGGCGCGGCGCAGAGGCTCGGCGCTCATATCGCGCGGATCGAGAGCGGCGCCGAGGCGGCCGCCGCGCGGATGAACGCGGCGTCGGCCGAGATGCAGGGCACGATCGATGGGGCGATGAGCCGGGCGGCCGAGGCGGTCGACCAGACCCGCGCCGGGCTGGAAGCGCAGGGCCAGACGATGCTGGCGATGATCGAGCAGAGCCGGGTCGCCTTCGAGCGGGCCGGGGCGGACACGACCAAGGGCCTCGCCGAGCGGCTCGACCTCGCCGGAGCGAAGATCGAGATGCTTGCCGGGCGGCTGGCGACCCAGGACCAGGCGAGCCGAACTTTGCTCGCCAACATCGCCCGCCAGATCGAGGAGGTCGGCGCCCAGATCGCCCATGTCGGCGCCAGCGGCGACGAGCAGAATGCGCGGCTGACCCAGTCGATGGGCGCGCTTCGATCGGCGGCGCAGGAGCTTCAGCGCGAGGTCGAGGCCGGCCACGCCCAGTCCGGCGAGCTGATCGGGCGGACCGGCGCGCTTTCCGAAGCGCTCGGCGAGGTCACCCGGCAACTCCGCGACGAAATGCCGCCGGCGATGGCCGGGGTCGAGATCCAGGCCGAGCGGACCGCCGCCGCGGCGGCCGGCGTGACCGGCCAGATGAAGGCCATGCACGAGGAGGCCGGCGCCGCGGCCCGGCGCACCGAGGAGACCGAACGGAGCATCGAGCGGCAGCGCGAGGCGCTTGCCGCGTTGCTCGCGACCCTGGAGGGCGGAGCGCGCGAGGCCGAGGAGAAATTGCGCGCGCTCGGCGCTCTGGTCGGCGAGGCCGACGAGGCGACCGCCAAATTGGTGCGCGAGACCGCGCCCGAGCTGGTCGAGACTTTGGTGCGGGTGCGCGATTCGGCCAACCAGGCGGCGAGCCATGCCCGCGAGGCCATCGCCGCCGTCATTCCCGCGAGCGTCGAGGCGCTCGTCGAGGCGAGCCGAAGCGCGGTTTCAGAGGCGATGGCCGAGCCGGTCCGCGACCAGCTCGCCGAGATCGCCAACGCCTCGCACTTGGCGCTTTCGACGGCCAAGGCCGCGAGCGAGCGGCTGACCCGGCAGTTGCTGACCATCGGCGAGACCGCAGCGGCGATCGAGGGGCGGATCAACGACGACCGCGCCGAGCGCGAGGAGCGCGACGCCCAAGAGCTTTCGCGGCGCGTGAGCCTGCTGATCGACGCGCTCAACTCGACCGCGATCGACGTTTCCAAGATCCTCTCCAACGACGCCGGCGACGCCGCCTGGGCGGCCTATCTCAAGGGCGACCGCGGCGCCTTCACCCGCCGGGCCGTAAGGCTGCTCGATTCGGGCGAGGCGCGCGAGATCTTGCGCCACTATGAGGAGGAGCCCGAGTTCCGCGACCAGGTGAACCGCTACATCGCCGATTTCGAGGCGCTTCTGCGGCGCGTGCTTTCGGAGACCGACGGCTCGTCGCTCGGGATCACCCTGCTCTCCTCAGACATGGGCAAGCTCTACGTGGCCCTGGCCCAGGCGATCGAGCGGCTGAGGAAGTAGGCTCTTTCCGTCATTGCGACCCCGGCGAAAGCCGGGGGAAGCAATCCAGCGCGGATTCCGAGGCCCGCTGGATTGCTTCGTCGCTACGCTCCTCGCAATGACGGCCTTGGCGGTCAGTGCGCCCAGTCGAGCTGGTCCACCGTGATCCAGCCGTAAACGTAGTTGGCCACATAGGCCGCGGTGAACACCGCCCCGACGATCGCCGCACGCAGCATGACCCGCCCCAAGCTGAAGCTGTGGGGCGCGCTCTCCGCGTGGCCCGGAGCGCTCTTCTCGCCGGCTTCCTCGGCGGTTCGAACGCCGAAGGGCAGGACCAGGAACAGACTCATCGTCCAGAACAGGACGAAGATGGCGAGAACCGAGGTCCAGCGCATCAGATCCGGACGATCAGCACCGAGACGACCGGCTTCTTGCCCGTCCAGTCGGCGGCGCAGCGGCGAACCGCGAGGCGGACGGCCTCGCGAAGCTTGTCCTCCTTGCCGCTGTTCTTGCGCACCGCTTCCGCCGCCGCTTCGCAGGCTTCGTCGAGGAAGGCGGCGCGGTCCTGCTCGACCGGAATGCCCTGAAGCTCGATCTCGACTCCCCCCTGAACCCGGTCCTCGGAATCGAGCGCGACGGCGACCGAGATCAGGCCCGATATCGCGGTGCGGCGACGCTCGTTCATCGTCGGCCCGTCGGCGGGGAGGATGACGTCGCCGTCGAGGATGAGGCGGCCGACCCGCTCCTCGGAGAGCTTTTGCGGACCGTTCGGCGCGAGGCGGACGAGATCGCCGTTCTTCTGGACGATGCCGTGGGGAATTCCGCGCGCTTTGGCGAAGCGCGCCTGCTCCGTCATGTGGCGCATCTCGCCGTGCACGGGGACGATGATCTCGGGCCGGATCCAGTCGTACATCGCGGCGAGCTCGGGGCGGCCGGGGTGGCCGGAGACGTGGACCGGCGCCTGGCGGTCGGTGATCATCTCGATGCCCCGCGCGGCGAGCTCGTTCTGGATCCGGCCGATCGCGATCTCGTTGCCGGGGATCTGCTTGGAGGAGAAGATGACGAGGTCGCCGGGATCGAGCGCGAGCTTGTGCTGGCCGAAGGCGATCCGGGCGAGCGCGGCGCGGCTCTCGCCCTGACCGCCGGTGGCGATGATCATCACCTCGCGGCGCGGCAAAGCCATCGCCGCGTCGAAATCGATCACTTCAGGAAAATCAGTGAGATAGCCAACGCTCTTCGAAACACTTATGATACGGTCGAGGCTTCGGCCGGCGACGCAGACCTTGCGCCCGGTGTCCTGCGCGACGTGGCCCAGAGTCTTGAGCCGGGCGGCGTTGGAGGCGAAGGTGGTGACGAGGACCCGGCAATCGGCATCCTTGATTACTTCGTCGAGCCCCTGCCGAACGCCCAGCTCCGAACCCGACGGTGCCTCCTGGAAGACGTTGGTCGAATCGCAGACCAGGGCGAGCACGCCCTCGTCGCCGATCGCTCGAAGCTCGGCCTCGGTCGAGGGATCGCCGAGCTGCGGCGTGTCGTCGAGCTTCCAGTCGCCGGTGTGGAAGATTCGCCCGTAAGGCGTCGAGATCAGCAGCGCGTTGCCCTCCGGAATCGAATGGGCGAGCGGGATATAGCGGAAGCCGAACGGGCCGAGCTTGAACTCGCCTTCCATCTCGACGGTCTTCAATTCGACCTGGCCGGTCAGCCCCTCCTCCTCGAGTTTGCCGGCGATCAGGCCGGCGGTGAACGGAGTCGCGTAGAGCGGCACGCCGAGATCGTGGGCGAGATAGGGGATCGCCCCGATATGGTCCTCGTGCCCGTGGGTGAGGACGATTCCGAGCAGATCCGCCTTGCGCTCCTCGATGAAGGCGAGATCGGGCAGGACCAGCTCGACGCCCGGATAGGCCGGGTCGGCGAAGGTCAGGCCGAGATCGACCATCACCCATTTGCCCTCGCAGCCGTAGAGATTGACGTTCATGCCGATCTCGCCCGAGCCGCCGAGCGCGAGGAAGAGGAGTTCTTTGCCGGGTTTCACCACTATCGCATCCACCGATCCGTCACCCTCGCGAAAGCGGGGGTCCAGCTGCCTTTAAACGCTGGCCGCCGGGAAGGAAGCTGGATTCCCGCTTCCGCGGGAATGACGGGAAAATTCAGATGTTCCGGCTCCGCGCAAACAGCATCGCGAGGCCCTGGATGGTCAAATCGCCCTCGATCGCGTCGAAAATGTCGGTGTGGGCGTCGAACAGGGTGGCGAGGCCGCCGGTGGCGATGACCTTGACCGGGCGCCCGATCTCACCCCGCAAACGGGCGACCAGCCCCTCCATCATCGCCACATAGCCCCAGTAGATGCCGATGTGCATCTGCTCCTCGGTCGTGCGGCCGATGACGCTGGTGCTTTCGGGAGCCTCGATCGCCACCCGCGGGAGCTTGGCGGCAGCGGCGACGAGGGCGTCGAGCGACAGGTTGATTCCCGGCGCGATGATCCCGCCTTTATAGGCGCCGGAATAGTCGACGACGTCGAAGGTGGCCGCGGTGCCGAAATCGACCACGATCAGGTCGCCCTCGTGCAGCGCATGCGCGGCGATGACGTTGAGCACGCGGTCCGCGCCGACCGTCTTGGGATCGGCGACGTCGAGCGCCACGCCCCATTCGGCGCTCCCCTGCCCCGCGATCAGCGGCTCGACCCCGAAATATTTGGACGCCAGCACCTCCAGATTGTGAAGCGCGCGCGGCACCACCGTGCCGATGATCACCGCGCTCACGTCGGCGCGGGTGAAGCCTTCCAGCTCGAGCAACTGGTGCAGCCAGACCGCATATTGATCGGCGGTGCGCCGGGGATCGGTGGCGATCCTCCAGCGGGCGCGAATGACTCCATCCTCGACCAGCGCGAAGACCAGATTGGTGTTGCCGGCGTCGACCGCGAGAAGCATCGCCTTCCCTTAAGGCGCGATCGGCGCCTTGGCGAGGGCGGCGAGCGAGCGATCACTCGGCGGCGATCAGCGTGGCGGTTTGATCGACCTTGCGGCGGGCGACGGCGCCGGCCATGCGCTCGAACAGGCTGGGGCCTCGGATCGGCTCGTCGTGGTAGGGCGGAAGGACGATCGGCGGCTCTACGCGGGGCACGAAGGGCGCCGGCTCGCACAGAACCAATTCCGGCTCGGGCATCGGCAGGACGAGCTCGGCCTGGACCTCCGACATCTCGGCCACCGCCTCCTCGACCGGGGCCGTTTCCGTCGCCGGAACAGCCGGCGGTTCGATCCCCGTGGCGACCAGCGAGACTCGAATGCTGCCGTCGAGACCGGCATCGAAGGCCGAGCCCCAGATGATGTCGGCATCGGGATCGACCAGCGATTTGAGCAGGCCGGCCGCCTCGTCCACCTCCATCAGCCCGAGATCCTCGCCGCCGGTGATCGAAATGACCAGCCCACGCGCGCCGTTCACCGCGTCGTCGAGCAGGGGGTTGGAGATCGCCGCCTCGACCGCGCGCAGGGCGCGGTCCGCCCCGCTCGCCTCGCCGGTCCCCATCGTCGCCTTGCCCATTCCCGCCATGATCGTTCGAAGGTCGGCGAAATCGAGGTTGATGAGGCCCGGCATGACCATCAGATCGGTGATGCTTCGAACGCCCTGCTGAAGCACCTCGTCGGCGAGATCGAAGGCGTCGCGAAAGCTGGTGTCGGGGTTGGCGACCCGGAACAGGTTCTGGTTGGGGATCACGATCAACGTGTCGACTTCGTCCCTCAGCGCCTCGAGCCCGGCGTCGGCGATTCGGGCGCGCCGGCTCCCCTCGAAGGTGAAAGGCGTGGTGACGACGGCGATGGTGAGTATGCCCCTGCCCCGCGCCGCTTTGGCGATCACCGGCGCGGCGCCGGTCCCGGTGCCTCCGCCGAGCCCGGCGGCGATGAAGCACATATGGGCGCCGTCCAGCATCCGTTCGATGTCGCCGAGCGATTCCTCCGCGGCCGTCCGGCCCAAAGCGGCGCAGGAGCCGGCGCCGAGACCCTGGGTGGTGCGTCGGCCGAGCTGGAGCACCCGCTCGGCGGGCGAGCTGCGAAGCGCCTGGGCATCGGTGTTGGCGGCGACGAAGTCCACGCCCCGCACGCCGCCGCGGATCATGCTGGCGACCGCGTTGCCGCCGGCGCCCCCGACTCCGACGACGCTGATTCGGGGACGAAGCTCCTCCAGCTCCGAGGCCATTTCTATCACGATCCAACTCTCCTTGTTCGGGTTGACGGGCGGGCGGCTCAGCGGCCGAAGGCGAATCCCAGCAGCAGCTTGAGTCCGGCGCCGACGATCACCGCGGCGAGCAGCAGCCGCGGATGCTGGTAATCGTGGCCCTCACCCTCGATCGCCTCCGCCAGGCCGGTCGCGGCGGCGCGGCGCGGCGCCGAGCGGATCAGCGCCCGGCCGGTGGCGCGGCGCTGCCTGAAGGGTACCGGCGCCTCCAGGGGGATCGGGAGCACGCCGGAATAATCGGCTTCGAGCGAATGGCAGCCCCGGCCGGCCTTCCACACCACCCGGTGGCCCCGCGGCACGGGGCCCCACTCGCCATGGGCCGAACGCACCAAGGGGCCGCCGCAGCGCCTGCAGGCGCTGAAATAATAACCGGAATTGTAGACCTGCCCGCGGTCCGCCTCGTGGCCCGCGATCGTGCATCCCACTTTCATTGCTCTGCCTCGCTCTCTTTGCTGGAATCCTCGGAAAGGGCGAACAGGGCGAGCTCGCGCAGATCGTCGTCGGCCGCCTCGCGGGCGACCTCCGGGCTCCACACCTCGAAGCTCCCGCCCGTGCCGATCAACAGCGCGCGGTCGCCGATCCGGCCCTTGCGCCTTATCCGCGCCGGCAGCGTGACCCGGCCGCCGGCGTCGAAACGCGCCCTTTCCACCATTCCGAAGGTCCGCCGCGTGCGCCGGTGATGGGCGGCCGGCGTTTCCCCTTGCGCCTCGTCGCGCAGCCGGCGGCGCTCGATTTCGGCATGGAGCACCGCCTGATAGCCTTCGTCATAGCCGCTGATGCAGGGATCGGATTCGTGCCCGCGGAAAACCAGCGTCGCGTCGATCCCGCGTCCCTCGAGCGCGCGCAGGACGAAGCCCGGAAGCACCGTGGTGCCGTCCGCGTCGACCGCGAGAAGCGCATTTCCGCTGAACAGAGTTTCGGCATCCATTACCGGGTCGGTTCCCATCCCCACACCGGCCGACGAGCCCGCCGCCGGTGCCTGTGGATAACGTTAACCATAGGGCGCGAGCCGCGCATGATCGGACTTCTACCGGCGTCGTCGCGGCTCATGCGATGCGGCTTTTGCCGCTCGATCGCCGGCCATAAGACCGGAAGATTTCGCGCGCCCGGCACCGGACAAATACCAGCCCGTGAATCCCGCGAAAGCTTAACATATATTATCTCGCGGCTACGGGAGCGCTGGGGATTCAAGCCCTTACGCTCTCCTGCTGGCCGGACTCAAAGATGAACGAACCTCCAAGCATTGGTTAACCGTAATTTTCCTAACTTGCCGCCTTGCGTAGCGAATCAGAGGATTCATCGTCCGGCCGCGTGCTCTGGCCGAACAGGGGTCGTGCTTATGTCGAACCAACGAAGGGTCTACGTCGTAGGCCGAGATCAGGAGGTCCGCAGATTGCTAACGCAATATGTGGGCGTGATTGGAGCGGAGGCGTGGCCCTTCGCGAGCGGGGCCGATTTCCTCGAGATTCTGGATCATCTCGCGCCGGGCTGCGTGCTGCTCGACATGGACGATTCGGACGTGGCGGGAATCGATATCCTCGCGGAAATGGTCTCCCGCCAGATCGCCTGGCCGGTGATCGCCGTAAGCGCGCGCGAGGACCTGCGGATCGCGATCACGACGATGAAGCTGGGCGCGCTCGATTTCCTGCATTTGCCGTTCAGCCGCGACACGCTGGCGCTGGCGCTCGCCCCTGCCTGGCGAGCGCTCGAGCGGGTCGTCGAGGCCGGCGAGGCGCGGCGCGCGGCGCAGGAGCGGCTCGGCCGGCTCACCGCGCGCGAAATGGACGTCCTGCTCGCCCTTCTCGGCGGCCGATCGAACAAGGCGATCGCTCACGATTTCGGAATCAGCGTCAGGACGGTCGAGATGCACCGCGCACACCTGATGACCAAGCTGGACGTGAAGAGCCTGGCCGAAGCGGCCTTGCTCGCGCCCCAGGCCGGACTCGACCTGACCGGCCCCGGCCCGACCGCGAACCGAAGCCAATCCGCCCCGCTCGCGCCCAGCGACTATGGCGGCGCGAATTACCGCGGGCAGCTATCGGCGCTGGCGCGGCGCCTCACGACCTGACGGGCGAACGCGGGGGCACCGGAGGGCTACCTGCCGCCGGGGTGGTAGCTCCGCTCGACGTGCCCGGCGAGATCCTCGGCGTAGAAATAGACCGGCCTCAGATCGCCTGAGGCGTAACGCTGCGCCTCGTCGTTGAAATGCGGGGATTCGGGATGGCCGCTCTCGCCGCCGGCGGTGACCGCCCAGGCGCGGACTCGGGGCCCGAACTCGACCACCGCGACGAAGCTGTTGCCGCTGGTGCCGTACCAGCGCCGAGTCCCCGGCCAGGCATGGGCGCCGAACGAGGCGAGCGAGCCCCAGCGCGCCGAGGAGAAAGGCACGGGGATCGAGGGGCGGCTGTCGTCGAAGGTCTGGACGATCGCCGAATCGTTGCGCTGGAAGCGGTTCACCTCGCCCCAGGCGACTCGCCAGCTTCCCCATTCGCGCTCCATACGCTCGACGGCGCGGACCAGCGCGTCCAGCTTGTCCCGGCCGGACAGGGCAAGCATCGCCTCCCACATATTGCCATGCGCCGGGCGCAGCCTGCCGGCGAGCGTCCACAATTCCTCGCCCCAATAATTGGCGAGGCTGGTCGGCTGCGATTCGGCGGACCAGTTTTGGTCCCAGCCGCTCAGCAGCGCCACCGGCCCTTCGAGCCGCGCGCGCAGCGGATCGCCGGTCGGCAGCGCCCGGCGAGCCTCGGCAAGCTGGGGCACGATGTCGCGGAAGAACGGCATCCACGGATCGTAGGCGATGCGCCTCAAGCCTTCGGGGGTCAGCGCCCGGGCCCGGTCGAGCAACGTCGTCGCATGGTCGCCGCGCGGATTGGCGCCGGCCATGTCCATGTAGCGCGGGAAGGCGGACTGCCGCGGGCTGTCCGTCCCCGCCGCGCGCCACGGCGAGTCGTTCGAATTGTAGAGCCAGCCGCCCCGCGGATCGCGCACCGTCGGCAGCGCCTCCATCGGGGTCAGGCCCCGCCAGTCGGTCGCCGGATCGCTGCCGTCGACCGGATCGCGATAGTCGAAGCGGTCGTCGCGCACGGGCACGAACTGGGGGTGGAGATAGGCGATGTGGCCGTCGGCGTCGGCGTAGATCGTGTCGTTGGACGAATTCGCCTGAAGCGCCGCCACGTGGAGATAGGAGGCGAGATCGCGCGCCTTGATCCGCATCCAGCTCTGCTGGAGCGCCGGGATCGGCCGGTTCATCAGGCCGAGCGCGATCCAGCGACCGCTTGTCGCGCGGACGATCGGGCCGTGATGGGTCGCATAGGTGGTGAACACCCGGCTCGCCAGCGTCCCGCCCGCCGTTCGGTAGCGGATCGTTACCTGACGCGTGCGCACCGGGCGAAGCGCGCGGCCGTAGCGATAGGAGATGCGGTTGCCGCGTCGGACGATGTCTTCCGCGAACTCGTCGACCGAATCGACGCCGCTCGACGTGTGCATCCAGCCCAGCCGCTCGTTGAAGCCCTGGTAGATGAAGAACTGGCCCCAGGTCGACGCACCGTAGGCGTGGAGCCCCTCCCCGCTCTCCATGCCGAGCTCGGAGCGGAAGAAGAAGCTTGTGTGGGGGTTGATCAGCAGCAGCGCGTGGCCGCTCTGAGTCAGGCTCGGGGCGATGGCGATGCCGTTGGAGCCGCGCGGCTCCCCGTCGGGCCGGCCGGCCGCCATCGCCACCTGTCTGCCGCCGTAGAAAGCCTCGAGCTGCCCCAGATCGGCGCGCTCGATGTCGCCGCCGATGCTGCCCTCGGTGAACGACAGGGCCATCCACGGCTCGAACCGGGTGATGGCGCGCGGATGAACGTCCGGGTGGGTCTCGAGATAATAGTTCAGCCCGCTCGCCCAGGCGTCCATCAGCGCGCGAAGCCAGGCCGGGCTTCGGCGATAATCGGCGCGGAGCGCTTCGGGATCGATCCACAGCCTCTGGCGAAGATCCTGCCAGACGGCCGATTCGCCCTCGGCCTCGGCGAGCCGCCCGAGCGCGGTGAGCAGGTTGGTCTCGACCCGCGGGAAATCGTCCTCGGCCTGGGCGTAGATCGCTCCGAATACCGCGTCCGAATCATATTGCCCGCGGACGTGGGCGATGCCCCAGTCGTCGCGGGTGATGGTCACGCGCTCAACATAAGCGGGGACCGCGGCCAATGAAGCCGCCGGCGCCGCGGCGAAGACGAGCGCCGCTGCGCTCCGGGCTGCCCAACCGAACATGGGCGCTTTATAGGAGGAAGACGTCGCCCGCGTGAATGGTCCTTATCGCCCCGTCCGCCAGCCGCAGCCGCAGCGCGCCCGATTCGTCGAGGCCTTCGAACGTCCCCTCCGCGCCGGCGGTGGCGAGCGGCGTGCCCACGGGGTGGGCCGCGGCCAGCCAGGCGGGCCGGACGGCGGCGAAACCGCGTTGCCGCCAACGATCCAGCCATTCGGCGAAGCATTTGGCGAGCCGCTCGAGGAAGGCATCGGGCGCGACCGGAGTCCCGAGGCTCGTCGCCGGGCGCCCCAGATCCTCGGGATGAGTGGCGAGATTGACTCCGAAGCCGACGATCACCGCATCGTCATGGCGCTCGAGCAGGATGCCGGCGACCTTGGCGCCTTCGACCAGCAGATCGTTGGGCCATTTGATCCGCGCCTCGGGGGCATGGCGGCGCGCGACCTCCTGCAGAGCGACCGCAGCCACCAATGCAAGCGTCGGGGCCGGAGGATCGCCGGGCCCGAGGCGGACGATGGTCGAGGCGTAGAGGTTGCCGCGGGAGGACTTCCATTCCCGCCCCAGCCGCCCCTTTCCGCCCGTCTGGGTGCCGGCCCGAAGCCATGTCCCCTCGGGCCAGCCCTGCCGGGCCAGCTCGGCGACATCGTCATTGGTGGATTCGGTCTCGGCGACAGTATGGATGTTACGGATAAGCGGCACGCAATCCCCCGGGGCGTCTCGATCTACAGCCGGCACGCCCCCATACCGTGCTTTCTCGGTATCCGCTGTGTTAGCGGACTGCAACGGCTAATCGCTTGCCGAAGCCCGATTAAAACAACGCCTGGGCGGCGTTCCGGGTCGCGGCGTCGAGCAACTGGATGGTGAGATAGCCGAGCGGGGAGACGAACAAAGCGGCGAGGAGAATCAGAGCGCCGCCGACGGGCTCCTTCGTCTCGCCGAACTCCGGCGCCGGCTCGTCGAAATACATCAGCTTGACGATCATGATGTAATAATAGGCACCGATCACGGAGGTGGCGATGGCGACCGCCGCGAGCCAGGTGAGGTTCGCCTCGACCGCCGCGCTGAACACCAGGAATTTGGGCCAGAAGCCGAACAAGGGCGGGATGCCGGCAAGGCTGAACATGAACATCGCCATCGCCAGAGCGAGCATCGGCCGGCTGCGCGACAGACCGGCGAGGCTGGCGATCGTCTCGACCGGCTGGCCGTCGGGCCCACGCATGCGCATGACCACGAGGAACGCGCCGAGCGTCATGACCACGTAGACCGCCATGTAGAACAGCACGGAGGCGACTCCTGAGACGCCGGCGGCGGCGAGGCCGACCAGGGCGAAGCCGACATTGTTGATCGAGCTGTAAGCGAGCAGGCGCTTGATGTTCCTCTGCCCGATCGCCGCGACTCCGCCGAGGATGGTCGAGGCGAGCGCCATGAAGATGATTATCTGCCGCCAAGCGTCGGTCGCCGGTCCCATCGATTCGACCGCGACCCGGGTGATCAGCGCCATCGCGGCGACCTTGGGGGCCGAGGCGAAGAAGGCGGTGACCGGGGTCGGGGCGCCTTCGTAGACGTCGGGAGTCCACATGTGGAACGGCACCGCGCTGATCTTGAAGGCGAGGCCCGCGAGGACGAAGACGATTCCGATCAGCTCGCCGTCCGAGACGCCGTCGCCCAGCTTCTGCGCGATTCCGCCGAACGAGGTCGTGCCGGTGAAGCCGTAGAGCAGGGAGATGCCGTAGAGCAGGATTCCGCTGGCGAGCGCGCCGAGCACGAAATATTTGAGGCCGGCTTCGGCCGACCGCGTATCGCTGCGCTGGAAGGTGGCGAGAACATAGGCGGCGAGGCTCTGCAGCTCCAGGCCGACATAGAGCGTCATCGTGTCGGCGGCCGAGGCCATCATTCCCATGCCGATCGCCGAGAACAGGATCAGCACCGGATATTCCGCGCGATAATCGCGGTCGCGGCCGAACCAGCTCATCGCCCCGAGCATGGAAACGGCGGCCGCGAGGTAGATCACGATCTTGGAGAAAGCGGCGAAGCTGTCGGCGACGAACAGTCCGCCGAAGGCGGAGCCGCCCAAGTCGCGCACGCCGGGCAGGAAGGCGGCGGCGACGGCGAGCAGAAGCACGGATAGCCAGGTCAGCACCGGGCCGATGCGGTCGCCGCCCCAGGCCGCGGCGAGCATCAGCGCAAGCGCGCCGACGCTCAAAATCTCCTCGGGGAGGATCAGGAGGAAATCCTGCAGCATCAGTGGTGCGCCCCTTGAGTCTCGTGGGCCGGCGCGGCGGCCGGGCGACCCGGCGTCGGCTGCGCGTCGGACGGAGGCGCGGCGCGCTCGATCCGCGCCAGAAGGCTGTCGACGTCGGCGCGCATCGGCGCGATGAAGCTTTCCGGATAGACGCCCATCCACAGCACCGCCCCCGCGATCGGGGCGAGGATCATGAGCTCGCGCGGCGAAAGATCGGGCATGGCCGCCGCCTCGGCGGTCCGCGCGACACCATAAGCCATCCGCCAGTAGAGGTAGAGCATGTAGGCCGCGCCGAGGATGATTCCGGTCGTCGCCACCGCCGCCACGAACGAATTGATGCCGTAGGCCCCGACCAGAGCGAGGAACTCGCCGACGAAGCCCGACGTGCCGGGCAGGCCGACCGAGGCCATGGTGAAGACCATGAACAGCAGGGCGTAGCGCGGCATGTTGTTGGAAAGGCCGCCGTAGAGCGCGATCTCGCGGCTGTGCATCCGGTCGTAGACCACGCCGACGCACAGGAAGAGCGCCCCGGAGACGAGGCCGTGGCTGAGCATGACGACCAGCCCGCCCTCGATTCCCTGCCGGTTGAAGGCGAACAGGCCGATGGTGACGAAGGCCATGTGCGCGACCGAGGAGTAAGCGATCAGCTTCTTCATGTCCTGCTGCACCAGGGCGACCAGGGACGTGTAGACCACGGCGACCATCGACAGGCCGAAGACGATCCAGATGAGCTGCGCCGAGGCTTCGGGGAACATCGGCAGCGAGAAGCGGATGAAGCCGTAGCCGCCCATCTTCAGCAGAACGCCGGCGAGGATTACGGAGCCCGCGGTCGGCGCCTGGACGTGAGCGTCGGGAAGCCAGGTATGGACCGGCCACATCGGCATCTTGACCGCGAAGCTGGCGAAGAAGGCGAGCCACAGCCAGGTCTGGATCTCGGGCGGGAATTCGGTCGCCATCAGCTCGGGGATCGAAGTGGTATGGGCGTAATTGACCATCCACAGCATGGCGACGAGCATCAACACCGAGCCGAGCAGGGTATAGAGGAAGAATTTGTACGCGGCGTAGATCCGGTCCTTGCCGCCCCAGATGCCGATGATCAGGTACATAGGGATCAGGCCGGCCTCGAAGAAGATGTAGAACAGGAACAGGTCCTGAGCGCAGAACACGCCGATCATCAGCGTTTCCATCGCCAGGAAGCAGGCCATGAACTCGGGCACGCGCTTGTCGATCGCCTGCCAGGAAGCGGCGATGCAGATCGGCATCAGGAAGGCTGTGAGCACGATCAGCATCAATGCGATGCCGTCGATCCCGAGCGCCCAGGCGAAGCGGCCGAAGATGGCGTGATATTCCTGGAACTGCCATTGCGGCCCGCCGATTCGGTAGGCGGCCCACAGGCCGATGCAGAGCGCAAGCGTCGCCAGAGTCGTGCCGAGCGCGATCCAGCGGGCGCCGTTCGCGCCGGTCATGAGGCAGGCGAGCGCGCCGAGCAAAGGCAAAGCGAGGATCGCGGAGAGGATGGGGAAGGATTGAAGCATCACCGCGCCATCACCCAGGTCATCGCCGCGGCGACTCCGAGCAGCATGACCAGCGCGTAAGTATAGAGATAGCCGGTCTGGACCCGCGCCGTGACCCGCGTGCCGGCGACCACCGCCGCGGCGACGCCGTTGGGGCCGAAGCGGTCGATCGTCCCCTCGTCGCCGCGCTTCCAGAAGAAGCGGCCGAGCCAGAGCGACGGGCGGACGAACAGGATGTCGTAGAGCTCGTCGAAATACCATTTGTTGAGCACGAAGCGGTAGAGCACCCCAAACTGGCCGACGAAGCGCTGCGGGAAGGTCTCGCTGTGGACATAGGCGCCCCAGGCGATCAGGAAGCCCGCCGCCATCACCGCGAACGGGGTCCATTTCACCCAGGTGGGAACCTCGTGCATGCCGTGCGCGAGGTGCTCGTCGAAAGCGATCGCGCCGCGCCAGAAATGGACCGCCTCTTCGGCGCCGACGAACCGTTCGTGGAAGACGAAGCCGGCGAAGACTGCGCCGACCGCAAGCACGATGATCGGAACGAGCATCGTCCACGGGCTCTCGTGCGGATGGTAGCCGCCGCTTCCGGACGGCACCTCGGCCGCGCTCGCTTCGTGCGGGCGGGTGTCGTGGCCGGCATCCTCGGCGTCGGGCCGGTCGTCGTGATCGTGGCCGTGCGAGTCGTGGAGCGCGTGTTGGATATGCTCCGACGCCGCCCAGCGCGGCTTGCCCCAGAAGGTCAAGAACATCAGCCGCCACGAATAGAAGCTCGTGAGCAAAGCCGCGAAGGCCCCGAACAGGAAGACGATCGCCCCCGCTCCGCCCGACGCGAACGATGCCTCGAGCACGGCGTCCTTCGAATAGAAGCCGGCGAAGCCCCACAAGCCGGGAATGCCGACTCCGGTGATCGCCAGCGTTCCGATCAGCATCATCCAGAAGGTGATCGGAATCTCCTTCCGAAGGCCGCCGTAGAAGCGCATGTCCTGCTCGTGGTGCATGGCGTGGATGACGCTGCCCGAGCCGAGGAACAGCAGGGCCTTGAAGAAGGCGTGGGTGAACAGGTGGAACATCGCCGCGCCATAGGCGCCGACGCCGGCGGCGAAGAACATGTAGCCCAATTGCGAGCAGGTCGAATAGGCGACGACGCGCTTGATGTCGTTCTGCGCCGTGCCGACGGTGGCGGCGAAGAAGCAGGTCAGGGTGCCGATCACCGTGACGAGGCCGAGCGCGGTCGGGCTGGTCTCGAACATCGGCGAGAGGCGGCAGACCATGAACACGCCCGCGGTGACCATCGTCGCCGCGTGGATCAGCGCCGAGACCGGCGTCGGGCCCTCCATCGCGTCGGGAAGCCAGGTGTGGAGGCCGAACTGCGCCGACTTGCCCATCGCGCCGATGAACAGGAGGATGCAGAGCAGCGTCATCGTATCGACGCGGAGCCCAAGGAAGCCGATCGTCGAGCCGGTCATACCCGGCGCGGCGGCGAGGATCGCCGGGATCGAGACCGTTCCGAAGACCAGGAAGGTCCCAAAAATGCCGAGCGAGAAGCCGAAATCGCCGACCCGGTTGACGACGAACGCCTTCAGTGCCGCGGCATTGGCCGAAGGCTTGTGGTACCAGAAGCCGATCAGCAGGTACGAGGCGAGGCCGACGCCCTCCCAGCCGAAGAACATCTGGACGAGGTTGTCGGCGGTCACCAGCATCAGCATGGCGAAGGTGAACAGGCTCAAATAGGCGAAGAAGCGCGGCTGGCTATCGTCCTCGGCCATATAGCCCCAGCTATAGAGGTGGACGAGGGCCGAGACGGTCGTCACCACCACCAGCATCACCGCGGTCAGAGCGTCGACGCGAAGCGCCCAATCGACCTGGAGCGTGCCCGAATCGATCCAGCTCAGCACCGGATAGACGGCCGCCTCCTGGGTCCCGGCGAGGAAGCCGAGGAAGATCGGCCAGCTCATCGCCAGCGACGCGAACAGGGCGCCGGTGGTGATCAGCTTGGCGATCGTGTTGCCGAGCATGCGGTTGCCCAGCCCGGCGACGATCGCGGCCAGAAGCGGCAGGAAGACGATCGCCTGAACCATCTCAGCCCTTCATCTGGTTGATGTCGTCGACCGCGATCGTGCCGCGGCCGCGGAAGTAGATGACGAGGATCGCGAGGCCAACGGCGGCTTCGGCGGCCGCGACGGTCAGCACGAACATCGCGAACACCTGTCCCACCATGTCGTCCATGAAGGCGCTGAACGCGACGAGGTTGATGTTCACCGAGAGCAGGATCAGCTCGATCGCCATCAGGATGACGATCACGTTCTTGCGGTTGAGGAAGATGCCGAACACGCCGAGCACGAACAGGATCGCGCCGACGGTGAGGTAATGGCCGAGGCCGATCACAGCTCCACCCCCTGCCCGACGCCGGGCTGCATGTTGCGGACCGCGTCCTTCGGGCGGCGCTGGACTTGGCGCGAGACGTTTTGCGGCCGGACATCCGAGCGCTTGCGCCGCGTCAGCACGATCGCTCCGACCATGGCGACGAGGAGGACGATGCCCGCCGCCTCGAAGATGAACAAATAGCGCGTGTAGAGCAGCTCGCCGAGCGCGACGATGTTCGATTGCCGGGCGGCAGGCGCAGGCCGGCCGTCGATCGCGATTCCGCCCGCGTTCCAGGCGATCGCTCCGAAGAAAATCTCGGCCAGGATCACGCCCGCCAGGCCGAAGCCGAACGGCCAATAGCGCGCAACCCCGGCGCGAAGCTCGGCGAAATCCACGTCGAGCATCATCACCACGAACAGGAACAGCACGGCGACCGCGCCGACGTAGACGATGACCAGGAGGAAGGCGAGGAACTCGGCCCCGATCAGCAGGAACAGCCCTGCCGCGTTGAAGAAGGCGAGGATCAGCCAGAGCACCGAATGGACCGGGTTGCGCGACGAGATCGTCATCACGCCCGAGGCGATGACGAGCGTTGCGAAAAGGTAGAAGACGAGAACGGGGATCATTCCGGCAGCCCCGGAGCCAACCTCACGTTCGTCTCGAGCGAATTCGAGAGACCGGTTCGAGCGAAGCCGAGAACGAAAAGCCTCGGCTGCGCTCGGCAGGGTGTCTCGACTTCGCTCGACATGAGCGGGTTTGTGGGATTGGGAATCACTGCGCGCCGCCTACCGATACGGCGCATCGGCGGCAAGGTTCGCCGCCAGCGCGCGCTCCCATTTGTCGCCGTTCTCGAGAAGCTTCGCCTTGTCGTAGATCAGCTCCTCGCGGGTCTCGGTCGAGAAATCCATGTTCGGCCCCTCGACGATGGCATCGACCGGGCAGGCCTCCTGGCACAGGCCGCAATAGATGCACTTGGTCATGTCGATGTCGTAGCGCGTGGTGCGCCGGCTGCCGTCCTCGCGCGGTTCGGCCTCGATGGTGATCGCCAGCGCGGGGCAGACCGCCTCGCACAATTTGCAGGCGATGCAGCGCTCTTCCCCGTTCGGATAGCGGCGAAGCGCATGCTCTCCGCGGAAGCGGGGCGAGATCGGGTTCTTCTCATAGGGGTAGTTGATCGTCGCCTTGGGCTTGAAGAAATATTTCAGCGTCAAGGCGTGCGCCTTGACGAACTCCCACAGGGTGAAGGTCTTGATGTAATGGGCGATCATGACGGCGTCCCACTCTGATAGGTGACGATCTCGTGGCAGGCGCCGACGCCGTTGAGCTCACGGCTGCGCGGCCGCCCGTCGCGCATTTCCGTCCGGAGGTATTTGTTCCGGATCGTCGCTTCGCCTGCCTCGGTAAACGTCAGCGAATATTCGACGTCCCACCAGTCGAACTCGGAGCGGACCAGTCGCCCATTCCCCCAAAAATCGCGCTGCCGATACCCCCAGAGGGCCAGGACATCGATGGGTGCGCCAAGCACCCCATCGGCATATCGAACCCGATCGCCATGCTCCACGGGCACGGCGATCTCGATCCGCCAGCCGCCGGGAAGAAATTGCCGATCGTCGGCCGAGGCCTCGCCGCCGTGAAGCATGTTGCCGGGCCGCATCTCGCACTCGAAATGCCGGCCGGTCGGCACGGCATTCGTGGGCGCCGCGGCGGCGAGGAGGAGCGCCCCTACCATGGCAGCATTCCCCCGCGCTGGAGCATCAGGTACCCGGACACGAGGAACACCCAGATCAGAGAGATGGGCAGGAATATCTTCCACCCCAGGCGCATCAGCTGGTCGTAGCGGTAGCGCGGGACGGTGGCCTTCACCCAGGAGAAGACGAAGAAGAAGAACAGGATCTTGGCGAAGAACCAGACGATGCCGGGGATCCAGTAGAGCGGCGCCCAGTCGAGCGGCGGGAGCCAGCCGCCCCAGAAGAGCACGGCGTTCATGCCGCACATCAGCAGCACGTTGCCATATTCGCCGAGCCAGAAGAGCGCGAAGCTCATCGAGCTGTATTCGGTCTGGTAGCCGGCGACGAGCTCGCTTTCGGCCTCGGTCAGGTCGAACGGCGCTCGGGCGGTCTCGGCCATGGACGAGATCAGGAAGATCACCGCAAGCGGGAAGAGCAAGGGATTGAAGCCGAAGCCGTTGATCAGGCCGAGAATGTGGCCCTGCTGGGCGTGGACGATGGCGCTGAGGTTGAAGCTGCCGGCCCACAGCACCACCGGGATCAGCACGAAGCCGATCGAAACCTCGTAAGACACCATCTGAGCGGCGGCGCGCAAGGCACTGTAGAATGGATATTTCGAGTTGGACGACCACCCGGCGATGATGATCCCGTAGACGCCGAGCGAGGAGACCGCGAGCAGATAGAGCAGGCCGACATTGATGTTCGCAAGCACCCAGCCGTCCGCGAACGGGATCACCGCCCAGGCGACCAGAGCCACGGTGAAGGTGATGATCGGCGCAATGATGAACAGGCCGCGATTGGCCGAGGTCGGGATGATGGTTTCCTTGAGGAATACCTTCAGCCCGTCGGCAAAGCTCTGCAGCAGCCCGAACGGGCCGACCACGTTGGGCCCGCGCCTCAGCGCCATCGCCGCCCAGATTTTCCGATCGGCATAGATGATCATCGCCACCGCGAGCATCAAAGGCAGCGCGATCAACAGGATGAAGCTCAAAGTTGCGAGGAAATATCCCCAGCCTTCGCCGATCCAGGATTGCATCCAGGCGGTCATTCGGTCCTCATCACACCAGACGGCGCCAGATCGGCAGCGTGAGCAGCGCGACGGCGAGCACCAGCATTAGCGCCATGACGAACCGGCGCAGCGGTCGGGGCAAGCCGAGTACGCAACGCTCGAAACGGTTGAGATCTTGCAGGTCCATGGCTCATTCCGCAGCCTCGGCGTAGCTCTGACCGTGGAGCAGCTCGGCCGAGCAGCGTTGCAGCGTCGGCGAGGAGCGGGCGATCGGGTTGGTCAGGTAGAAATCCTGGATCGGGTAGGTGACCGCGGTGCCTTTGGCGATCTCGACCGCCTCCAGCTTGGGCGGCGCCCAGGGGAAGGTCACGAGACCCGGCCGGGCGAATTCCGGATGGTCGGCGAACAGGCGGCCGCGAAGCTCGGCGAAGCTGTCGAACGGCAGCGGCCGGCCGAGCACGTCGGAGAGCGCGCGGAAGATCGACCAGTCGGCGCGCGCGTCGCCGGGCGGATCGACCGCCTTCTCGCTATACTGCACCCTCCCCTCGAGGTTGACGTGTATGCCGTGCTTCTCGCTATAGGCGGCGCCGGGCAGGATCACGTCCGCCGCGTGCGCGCCCTTGTCGCCGTGATGGCCGACATAGACCTTGAAGCTCTTCTCGAACGGGGCGAAGTCCATCTCGTCGGCGCCGAGCACGAAAAGCAGCTTCGGCGCGGCTTCGACAAGTGACGCCATGCCGCCAGGCTGCGCGTAGCCGAGGATCAGCCCGCCGGTCCGCGCAGCGGCGGTATGGAGGACATTGAAGCCGTTCCAGCCCTCACGGACCAGGTTCAGGCTGTCGACCAGCGAGAGCGCGGCAGCCTGCCCGCCGGGCACCTTGAGCGCCGCGCCGCCGACGATCACCGCGGGGCGCTGCGCCTGCCCCAGCGCCTCGGGCAGCTCGCCGAGCAGCGAGAGGTCGTTGCCGAGCCATTCGACGGGGTAAGTGAGATCGACCTCGGGGCCGATCGCGAACACCTTCGCCCCCGCCCTCACCGCCTTGCGGATCCGGGTGTTGACGAGGCTCGCCTCCCAGCGCGGATTGGTGCCGACGAGGAGGATCGCGTCCGCCGTCTCGATGCGGGCGATGGTCGTGTTGAAATTGACCGCGCCGAGACTGGTCGTGTCGTAGGCGAGGCCGGTCTGGCGCCCCTCGATCAGGTCCGAACCTAGCGCTGCGACCAGCGCCTTGGCCGCGTACATCGTCTCGACGTCGACCAGATCGCCGGCGACGGCCGCGACGCTCGATTTGGCCGTCCTGGCCACCCCGGCGATGCGCTCGAACGCCTCGTCCCATGTCGCGGCGCGAAGCTTGCCGCCGTCGCGCACCCAGGGCCGGTCGAGCCGGTTGCGCAGCAACCCGTCCACCGCGTGCCGGGTCTTGTCCGACGCCCACTCCTCGTTCACATCTTCGTTGAGGCGGGGCAAGGCCCGCATCACCTCGCACTGGCGCGCGTCGAGGCGGATGTTGGTGCCGACCGCGTCCATCACGTCGATCGCCGGGATCTTGCGCAGCTCCCACGGGCGCGCTTCGAAGCTGTAGGGCTTGGAAACGAGCGCTCCGACCGGGCAGAGATCGACGACGTTGCCCGAAAGCTCGCTGGCCAAAGCGGTCTCCAGATAGGAGGTGATCTGCATGTCCTCGCCGCGGCCGATCGCGCCCATGTCCTCGACGCCGGCGACCTGCTCCATGAAGCGAACGCAGCGGGTGCAGTGGATGCAGCGGGTCATGAAGGTTTTCACGACCGGCCCCATATATTTCTCGGTCACCGCGCGCTTGTTCTCGTCGTAGCGGCTGTGGCCCTTGCCGTAGGCGAGCGCCTGGTCCTGAAGGTCGCATTCGCCGCCCTGGTCGCAGATCGGGCAATCGAGCGGATGGTTGATGAGGAGGAACTCCATCACGCCTTCGCGGGCCTTGCGGACCACCGGGGTGTTGGTGAAGATCTCCTGATTGTCCGCCGCGGGCAGCGCGCAGCTCGCCTGCGGCTTCGGCGGCCCCGGCTTCACCTCGACAAGGCACATCCGGCAATTGCCGGCGATGGCCAGCCGTTCGTGATAGCAGAAACGCGGAATCTCCTTGCCCGCCAGCTCGCACGCCTGAAGCACCGTCGCGCCCTGCGGCACTTCGATCTCGACACCGTCGACCTTGAGCTTGGGCATAGGAATTGCACTCGGGATTCAAACGCGCCCCCGAGGGGCCGCAGCCTGCGGTGCCGTTAGACGCTTACCCCCCCGCCGTTCAAGGGGCTGCGGGGGTTTTCGTTAATGGGGTTGGGGGGTCGTGGCGGCTGTCGCGGCGGCCGCCGCGGCCTAGGGCGAGCCCGGGCCGTCGCGCTGGACGACGGACCAGCGGTACAGCGCCTCGGCCAGGAAGCCGCGCATGAAACGGGGATCGTAGCTCAACCGGGGCGTGCCGGCCGGAGCGCAGGCCTGGAAATCGGGATGCAGCGCCGCCAGCGCGGCCGTTTCCTCAGGCGAGTGCGGCTCGGTCGCCAATACCGCTCGGGCCAGTTCCGGATGGCGCGGAGTCGCGCAATCGGCGAGGCCGTACATCGGCGCCAGCGCCACCGACATCGGATCGGCGGCATCGGCCGGCCGCGGCAGCGGCGCGGCGCCGACCGGCGGCGTCCTCACCGCCGCCTGCTGGGCGAATTGCGCTTCATAGAGCGCTTCGGCGAAGGCCGCGCGCGCGCCGGTGGCCGAGGTCGAGAGCTGCTCGCGCATGGACAGGCAGCGCTGAGCCGTCCGCAACAGGGCCGCGGCCTGGGTTCTTTCCTCGGTCGAACGCGGCGTCGTCGACAGGAGAGCGGAAACTTGGGGTGCGCTCTGCCCGGCGGCGCAGGCCGCGGCGCGGAGCAGGTCGGCCGGCGATGTCGGCGTCTGCGCCGGCGCCGGAGTGCCCGGGGTCGGGTTCGAGCGCGGCGTCTGCGGAGGCGGCGGCGGCGCGCTTCCATATTGGGCGGCGGCGGCGGTGATGGGAAGCGCGGCCAGCAGGCTCGCGCAAAGAGACAAAGACAGCGCCTTTTTCATTTCATGCTCCGCAAAAAATGCCCCCTCGATGGAGCGCGTCACTCAGTTCGGAACACTTCCGGCCGGCCGGCGGCGGCGCGATAAGCCGCTTCCGCGAGGAAGGCGCGGAAGACCTGCGGGCTGAGATCGATATTCTCGCCCTGGCCGACGCAAGCCGACAGGGCCGGCATCAGGCTTTCGATCGCCCCACGCTCGGCGGCGCTGCCGCGCGGCGTGCGGAAGAAGGCGTAGCTTCGCTCCGGATCGGCCCTCACCACGCACGATGCCATGCCCAGCATCGACAACGCGGCGCGCGCAGATTCGTCGGCATAGCGGACATAATAGCTGCTGACCGGCTCGAAGACCCGTGCGGGACGGCCGCGCGGACGGGCGCCGATCGCTTCGAAATCGCGGTAGAGCAGCCGTTCGGCCACCGCGCCCCGGTTGTAGAAGGACGCGGCCGGAACCTGCGTGCCCGTGGCGCGGCAGGCATAGACTCCTCCGGCTACCCAGGGCGCGTCCGCGTCTATCGTGCCGGGCACGGTCGAGAGCACTCTTTCCATGTTCCGGCTGCCGCGCTGCATCAGGCAGTCGACCACGGCGTAGACATTGTCGATCGACGGCTGGGCCGGCTCGGCATAAGCCGGTGTGCCGAGCGCCGAAACCGCCAATGAAAGCGCGAGAGCCGTGCGGATCATCCCCGCACTATTTCACTTTGCGGCGGAGCCGTAAAGCACCCGCGTTCACGCCCAATCTATGACCCCGCAGCAGCGGACCGCGTTGCCGGCGCGCGATTATGCTCCGCTAGGCGATACGCGGCGAGCCCCAGCATCGCCCGAAGCGCGATTCCGTTGAGGCTGAGCCTGACGCCCGCGGCGAGGCAGGATTGCGCCTCGGGCGTGAGCGCGCGCAGAGCGCCGGCTTCCTCCGCGCTGAACGGCCGGGTCGCAAGCAGGGCGGAGACCTTTTGCGGCGCTGCCCGCACGGCGCACAGCGCCATGGCTTCCTGCTCGCTCCGCGCCGCGAGCGGCGGGCGAGCAGGATCATAGGCGACCTGCGTGGCGAGGTCGGCGCCGTGGGCGTCCAGAAGCAGCAATTGCTCCGCCAGATCGCCCGCGAAGGGCAGCCGGCTGAAGCCGAGCCGATGGCCCTGAGGCACGCACTGCCAATAGCTCTGGGCGAAAGTCCGGATGCGGTCCTGGTATTCGTCGCTGGTGAAATCCATGGCGAGGAGCGCTCGGGCGCGTCCGGGGGCCCGGATGATAACGCAGCGGGCGAAATCATGCAGCGTCCGCGCGGCCTCGGCGGTCGTGACTTCCCTGCCGAGTAGGATCCGCCGCTGAGCCTCCGCCGTGCCGACGCAGGCGAGCGCCAGCAACATCATCAAAAATTTGAGTTTCACTGCTGCCCCCAATTGCCGTCAGATTATGCATCAATTCCAGATAGATGCAAGATAGCGGCAATCGCACCCGGGGCAGGTAAGGCCGCAGTCCGGCCGAGTCAGCGCCCTGAGGTCGCCTCGCCCTCGCGCGAAAAATGGTAGAGCGCCTCGGCGAGCAGGGCCCGCATGACGTGCCGGGTTGCGGGAAGTGAAACGTCCGGCGGAAGGCATTCCAGCAGGATCGGGCGCAGCTGCGCCAGGACACGCGTTTCGCCGGGCGAATCGTGATCGAAGCGGATCATGGCGTGAACCTGATCGGGTGCGCGATGGACCGCGCAAGTCGCGACCCGGTGGGGAAGCGGGACGTATTCGGGCGGGGCCGCGGGCTCAGGGCGCGCCTCGTAATGGCGCGATTCCGGAATCGAGCGGTTGTGGAGGAACTCGGCGGCCAGGCCGCGGAGCAGGATCATTCCCCCCGCGCCGCGGAAATGGATGTCGCTGCGCGTCGCGCAGTCGTTCACCTGCCCGGTCAACGTCAGCGCATGGGCAGCCGCATTTTCCTCCGCGCTGCCGGGGCTGGTCTCAAGCAGCGCTTCGGCTTCGGCCCTGCGCACCCTCACGCTGCAATAAGCGAAAGCGCGCAGGATCCGGTCCTCCATGCTCCCTTCCGCCAGATGCGATTGCGCCCAGGTCGGAAGGCGCGGATCGGCCGGCTCGCGCGCCGCGATCGGCGACGCGGACGCGAGGCACGCGGCGGCCAGCGCCATCATCCTGATTCCGAGATTCACTCACGCCCCCTGCCCTGCCAAGAGCGGCAGGTTCGCACCCCTTCCAGCAGCTTGCAAGGCGCGACGGCTGCTATTCGGCCGCTTCGAGCGTTCCCTCGCGCCGCTCGACGATGCGCCGCTCGAGCTCGGGGCGGAAGTGGCGGATCAGGCCCTGGATCGGCCAGGCCGCGGCGTCGCCGAGGGCGCAGATGGTGTGGCCCTCGACCTGCTTGGTGACGTCCCAGAGCGTGTCGATCTCGCCGATCTCGGCATTGCCCTCGACGAGGCGCTCCATCACCCGCCACATCCAGCCGGTGCCCTCGCGGCACGGCGTGCACTGGCCGCAGCTCTCGTGCTTGTAAAAATAGGAGATCCGGCTGATCGCCTTCACCACGTCGGTGGACTTGTCCATGACGATCACCGCGGCGGTGCCGAGGCCGGAACCGAGTTCCTTGAGACCGTCGAAATCCATTGGGGCGTCCATGATCTGCGCCGCGGGAACGAGCGGAACGGACGAGCCGCCGGGAATGACGGCGAGCAGATTGTCCCAGCCGCCGCGGATTCCGCCGGCGTGGCGCTCGATCAGCTCGCGGAACGGAACCGACATCGCCTCCTCGACGACGCACGGGCGGTTCACGTGACCGGAGATCTGAAAGAGCTTGGTGCCCTCGTTCTTCTCGCGGCCGATGCCGGCGAACCAGGCGGCGCCGCGCCTGAGGATGGTCGGCACGACGGCGATCGATTCGACGTTGTTGACCGTGGTCGGGCAGCCGTAGAGGCCGGCGCCCGCCGGGAAGGGCGGCTTGAGCCGCGGCTGGCCCTTCTTGCCCTCGAGGCTTTCGAGCATCGCCGTCTCTTCACCGCAAATATAGGCGCCGGCGCCGCGGTGGACGAAAAGCTCGAAATCATAGCCGGACTTGGCCGCGTTGCGTCCGAGCAGCCCCGCCGCATAGGCCTCGGCGACCGCGGCCTCGAGCACGCGGGCTTCCTGGATGAACTCGCCGCGAATGTAGATGTAGCCGGCCCGAGCGCGCATGGCATAGCCCGCGATCAGCGCGCCCTCGATCAGCTTGTGCGGATCGTGGCGGATGATCTCGCGGTCCTTGCACGATCCCGGCTCGGATTCGTCGGCGTTGATGACCAGGAAATTGGGCCGGTCGGGCGCCGGCTCCTTGGGCATGAAGCTCCACTTCATGCCCGTGGGGAAGCCCGCGCCGCCGCGCCCGCGAAGGCCCGAGGCCTTGATCGCGTCGATGATCGCGTCCTGGCCCACCGCCATCAGCGCCTTCGTATTGTCCCAGTCCCCGCGCTTCTGCGCCGCCTTCAGCCCGAAGTGCTGGAAGCCGTAGACGTTGGTGAAAATCCGGTCCTTGTCCTCAAGCACGGCCGCCGCCCTTCTTGAGGGCCATGAAGATGGCGATTGCGATGGCGAGGCCGATGCCGATCGCTACCAGCTTGAGCGCCGCGCCGAGCAGCTTCAGAGCGAGGATGAAGGCGATGATCCCGACGACGATCGCGCCGAGGGAGGACAGACCCTGCTTCATGACCACTGGCTCCGATAATCGTGATTTTCGCCGGCCATTTCGGCAAGCGTGGTCGGACCGCCCTCGGGGCAGCTCGTCTGGCGCTCGACCTGCGGCCCGGGCTTCGGAGTTTCGCCCCTGCCCAAAGCGTCGAGGATCGCGGTCATGCTGTCGAACGTCAGGTCCTCGTAATTGTCGTCGTTGATCTGGACCATCGGCGCGTTGGCGCAGGCGCCGAGGCATTCGACTTCGCTCAGCGTGAACAGGCCGTCGGCGGTCGTGTGCCCCTTCTTCAGCCCCTTCTCGTAGCAGGCGGCGAGCACGTCGTTCGAGCCGCGCAGCATGCAGGGCGTGGTGCCGCAGACCTGGACATGGTGGCGGCCGACCGGCGCGAGGTTGAACATCGTGTAGAAGGTCGCGACTTCGTAGGCGCGGATGTAGGGCATTCCCAATTGCGCGGCGACGAACTCGATCACCGGAATCGGCAGCCAGCCCTGGGTCCCCGTCTCCGCGCCGATCTGGCGCTGGGCGAGATCGAGCAAGGGGATGATCGCGCTCTGCTGGCGGCCCTTCGGATAGCGGGAAACAAGGAGCTTCGCCTGCGCTTCATTCTCCTTGGCCCAGGCGAAAGCGCCCCAGCGCTCGCGGATTTCCGGGGTTGCAGCAAGGCGGCGTGACTCAGCCATTCTAATAACCAAACAGAGGACGCAATATTAGCCAATAGATTGGCCAAATCTCGCTCAGAAAAACATTGACCGAAATTGCGATGAACCAATTCCACCAGTTGTAATCATATCCATCAAAAAATGTGAGCTTCACGAATGTACCGAGGCACACCAATTGGTAACCCAACAGCACAAATTCTTGCTTATTATCGCGGACGAGTCCCAGCGCGCTCACCGGTCCACCTCGCCGAACACGATATCCAGCGCGCCGAGGATCGCCGTCACGTCCGCCAGCATGTGGCCGCGGCTCATGAAGTCCATCGCCTGGAGGTGGGAGAAGCCGGTCGGGCGGATCTTGACCCGGTAAGGCTTGTTCGATCCGTCGGCGACGAGATAGACGCCGAACTCCCCCTTGGGGCTTTCGGTCGCGACGTAGACCTCGCCGGCGGGAACGTGGAAGCCCTCGGTGTAGAGCTTGAAGTGGTGGATCAGCGCTTCCATGGACTGCTTCATCTCGGCCCGCCTGGGGGGCACGACCTTGCGGTCGAGGCTGGCGATCGGCCCCTCGGGCATCTCGCTGAGGCACTGCTTCATGATTCGGATCGATTGCCGCACCTCCTCGACCCGGACCATGAAGCGGTCGTAGCAATCGCCGCGCGTGCCGACGGGGACGTCGAACTCCATCCGGTCGTAGACGTCGTAGGGCTGGGACTTGCGCAAGTCCCAGGGCATTCCGGCGGCGCGGATCATCGGGCCGGAGAAGCCCCAGGCCAGCGCGTCCTCCCTGGAGACCGTGGCGATATCGACGTTGCGCTGCTTGAAGATGCGGTTGTCGGCGACGAGGCTGATCGAATCCTCGAACAGGCGAGGGACGCGGGTGTCGAGCCAGTCGGCGATGTCGGTGAGGAGTTTCAGCGGCACGTCCTGGTGGACTCCGCCCGGGCGGAACCAGGCGGCGTGCATCCGAGCGCCCGAGGCCCGCTCGTAGAAATTCATGCAATCCTCGCGGATCTCGAACAGCCACAGGTTCGGAGTCATCGCGCCGACGTCCATGACGTGCGACCCCAGGTTCAGCATGTGGTTCGAGATTCGGGTCAGCTCGGCGAAGAAGACCCGGAGGTATTGCGCGCGCAGCGGCACTTCGAGGCCGAGCAGCTTCTCGATCGCCAGCACGTAGCTGTGCTCCATGCACAGCGGCGAGCAATAATCGAGCCGGTCGAAATAGGGCAAAGCCTGGAGGTAGGTCTTGTGCTCGCACAGCTTCTCGGTGCCGCGGTGGAGCAGGCCGATATGCGGATCGACGCGCTCGATGATCTCGCCATCGAGCTCGAGAATCAGCCGGAGCACGCCGTGAGCGGCGGGATGCTGCGGGCCGAAATTGATCGTGTAGTTGGCGATGTCGGATTCGGTCGCGCCGGTGCGGGCGACTTCTTCCTCCGTCCGGTCCAGATCGGGAATCGTGCTCATCGGGCGCCTCGTTCCCCGGCGAAGGCCGGGGTCCAGGAGCGCCGCAAGGCGCTGTCAGACACAATCGACGGGCGGCTCCGGCTTTCGCCGGCCTGGGCCCCGGCCTTCGCCGGGGAGCGGCATGGAGCCGTGCTCATCGCGTCTTTCCCGAAGGCTCGGTCGGCGCCGGCGGGGCCTTCTTGCGCGGCGAGTGCTTCGCCGCCTGCTTGTCGGCGGGCTCGCCCGCGCCAGTCTCGGCCTTGGCGTCGGTCGTCTTCGGCGTCGGCGCCGGAGGCTCGGCCTTGGGCGCCGCGGCCTTGTTGATCTCGGCGGAGGTCAGCGGAGTCGGCGCGCCGGGCGCCTCGCCCTGCGCCTTCTCGTCGCCCGGAATGATATACTCCGCGCCTTCCCAGGGGCTCATGAAATCGAAATTGCGGAAGTCCTGGCTGAGGCTGACGGGCTCGTAGACGACCCGCTTGGCCTCTTCGGAATAGCGAAGCTCGACGAAGCCGGTCAGCGGGAAATCCTTGCGCTGCGGATGGCCGCGGAAGCCGTAATCGGTGAGGATCCGCCTGAGGTCCCGATTGCCGGCGAAGATCACGCCGTACATGTCGAACACCTCGCGCTCGAGCCAGCCGGCGACGGGAAAGATGTCGGTCACGGTCGGCACCGGCTGCTCCTCGTCGGTCGAGACGCGGATTCGGATGCGGTGGTTCTTGGTGACGGAGAGCAGATGATAGACGACCTCGAACCGCTCCGCGCGCTCGGGATAATCGACGCCGGCGATCTCCATCAGCTGCTGGTAGTCGAGCGCGTCGCGCAGCATCCGCAGCACGTCCGCGATGCTCTCGCGCGCGACGTCGATCGACACCTCGCCCACCTCGTCCTTGGCGGACAGGAAGGCGGAGCCGATCGCGGCCTTCACCGCCTCGATGATGCCGGGGCGGGGCTGACCCAAAGGTGCGGGGCTAGGCACGAATTGCCGCTCCCCAGCCCGTTCGTGTCGAGCCCTTCGACGCCGCCTGCGGCGGCGCTCTGGATGAACTAAGTCGAGACACCCCTTCGAGCGCAGCCGAGTAAATCAGCCTCGGCTTCGCTCGGCCGGGTCCCTCGACTTCGCTCGGGACGAACGGAGTTTTGTCCATCGCCATGCTAGCGCTCGATCGTCCCTTCGCGGCGGATCTTCCGCTGGAGCTGCATGATGCCATACAGCAGGGCCTCGGCGGTCGGCGGGCAGCCGGGGACGTAGATGTCGACCGGAACGATCCGGTCGCAGCCGCGCACCACCGAATAGCTGTAATGGTAATAGCCGCCGCCATTGGCGCAGCTGCCCATCGAGATGACGTAGCGCGGCTCGGACATCTGGTCGTAGACCCGCCTCAACGCCGGGGCCATCTTGTTGCACAAGGTGCCGGCGACGATCATCACGTCGCTCTGGCGCGGGGAGGCGCGCGGCGCGGCGCCGAACCTTTCAAGGTCGTAGCGCGGCATGTTCACGTGGATCATCTCGACTGCGCAGCAGGCGAGGCCGAAGGTCATCCACCATAAGCTACCGGTCCGCGCCCATGTGAACAGGTCCTCGGTCGAGGTGACGAGGAAGCCCTTGTCGCTGACTTCGGACTGGATCTGGCCGAAAATGTAGGGATCGGGCTGCTGGAGATCGGCGGGGCGCGGATTCTCGTCGCGGGGATCGAGGATCACTCCCATTCGAGCGCTCCCTTCTTCCAGGCGTAGGCGAAGCCGAGGGCAAGCTCGACCAGGAAGATCATCATCGCGAACCAGGCGGCCCAGCCGGCGGTGAACACGCTGACCGCCCAGGGAAAGAGGAACGCGGCTTCGATGTCGAACACGATGAACAGGATCGCGACGAGGTAGAAGCGCACGTCGAACTGAGCGCGGCTGTCCTCGAACGCGGGGAAGCCGCATTCATATTCGGTCAGCTTGTCCGGATAGGGATTGCTGGCGCCGGTCAGCTTCGCGACGATCATCGGCAGCACGACGAAGGCCAGGCTGAGGCCCAGCGCGACTCCGAGGAACATGAGGATCGGCAGATAATCGGCGGCGACGGACGCCATTGCGAGACTCCGGAAACCCAGGAATTGCCGCGGCTTTAGGACCGCTCCACTCTAGTGGCAAGGCTTTGGAACGCCGTCATTGCGAGCGTAGCGAAGCAATCCAGTTCGGTCTCCGAGGCCGGCTGGATTGCTTCGTCGCTTCGCTCCTCGCAATGACGAGGGAAGCGATCAGCGCAGCGCCGTTGCGACGAGCTTGTGCAGCTTGGAGTGGAGCTGGTCGTTGGCGGCCAGGATCTGGCCGTTGGCCACGCCCGCCTCGCCGCCGCGGAAATCGGTGACGAAGCCGCCCGCCTCGCGCACCAGGACGATTCCCGCGGCGATATCCCAGAGCTGGAGGTCTTCCTCCCAGAAGCCGTCGAAGCGCCCCGCGGCGACCCAGGCGAGATCCAGCGCCGCCGAGCCGAAGCGGCGGATTCCGGCGACCTCGGGCGAGACGGCGTTCAGGATCCGGTCGAAGCGCGGCAGATCGCCATGCGCCTTGTAGGGGATGCCGGTGGCGATCAGGCTTTCGCTGAGGTCACGCCGCGCGGAAACGCGCAGGCGCCGCTCGTTGAGCCAGGCGCCCCTTCCCTTCTCGGCCCAGAAGCTCTCGTCGGTCAGCGGATTGTAGACCAGCCCCTGGGTGATCTCGCCCCAGCCCTTCCCGCCGGGCTTCGGCTCCTGCACCGCGATCGAGATGGCGAAATGGGGGATGGAGTGGAGGAAGTTGGACGTGCCGTCGATGGGATCGACGATGAAGCGCGGCTTCGTCGGATCGCCCTCGCGCGCTCCGCCCTCCTCGAGCAGTAGCCCCCAATCGGGGCGCGCGTGGCGAAGCTCCTCGACCACCGTCGTTTCCGCCTGCTTGTCGGCCATCGAAACGAAGTCGGCCGGCCCCTTGCGGCTGACCTGCAGCTGCTCGACCTCGTTGAAGTCGCGCCTGAGCCGCGGCGCCGCCTTGCGCGCGGCGCGGGTCATGACGGTGATGAGGCCTGAATGGGATACCAATTCAACGCTCCTTCTCCCCTCTCCCGTTCAGGGAGAGGGCGGGGCCCAAAGCGTCAGCTTTGGGAGGGTGAGGGCAAGAGCCCTGCCCTCACCCTGGCGCTTCGCGCCTGTCCCTCTCCCTGAACGGGAGAGGGGTTTAGTCGGCCCTACGGACGTAGGTCTGCTCGTACACGTCCACCACGATCCGCGTGCCGCTCGAAATGTGCGGCGGCACCATCACGCGAACGCCGTTGTCCAGGACGGCGGGCTTGTAGCTGGATGAGGCCGTCTGGCCCTTCACCACGGCGTCGGCCTCGACGATCACTGCCTCGATCGTGTCGGGAAGCTGAACGCTGATCGGGCGCTCGTTGTAGAGCTCCATGACCACGTCCATCCCGTCCTGCAGGAAGGCGGCGGCGTCGCCCAGGATGCCGGCATCGAGCGTCACCTGCTCGTAATTGTCCTTGTCCATGAAGGTCAGCGCGTCGCCATCCTTGAACAGGAACTGGAAGTCCTTGGTGTCGAGCCGGACGCGCTCCACCGTCTCCGCCGAGCGGAAGCGGACGTTGTTCTTGCGGCCGTCGATGAGGTTCTTCATCTCGACCTGCATATAGGCGCCGCCCTTGCCGGGCTGGGTGTGCTGGATCTTCACCGCGCGCCAGATGCCGCCTTCATATTCGATGATGTTGCCGGGACGAATGTCCACGCCGCTGATCTTCATGGGGTGCTCGCTGCTCTGTCAGGATTTAGCGGGCGCCTTAGCGGGGGGAGCCGCGCCCGGCAAGCAATGGGTAGGGATTGACCGCAGTCCCCTGCCACCAGCGGTCGGCCGGCCCCATGCGGTTGACCGCGAAATGGAGGTGCGGGCCCGCGGGATCCGCGTTGCCGGTGCTCCCGACCGTTCCGACCGGATCGCCGCGGCGCACAGCCTGGCCCTCGTGGAGGCCCGGCGCATAGGCGTCGAGATGGGCGTAATAATAGCTCCACTGCCGATCGGCCGAGCGGACGTAGACGGTGATCCCGCCGCCGCCGCGACTGAAGAACAGTTTCTCCACGACGCCGTCGGCCGCCGCGACGGCCGCCGCGACGACCGGCGTGCCGCGCGGGGCCATGATGTCGATCGCGTCGTGGATCCGGGCGCCGCCCGCGCGGGCCTGAGTATAGGTGTCCGTGAGCTGGATTGCGCGCACTCCGGTTACGGGGATGGCGAGGCCCGAGGGGGCGATGACCGGCGCCTGCGCTGCCGCAACCGGCAAAGGGACGACCGCCTCGCGTGGCGCCTCCGGCACCGGCGCGGAGAGGAAGATCATGCTGCCGAAGAACAGGATCATTCCGGCAGTGATAAGGACAAGCAGGCCGAGCACCAGTCTTTGCATGGATCAGGAAACCTGTTTCGCCCCCGCATCGTTCCCGCTTCATGACGACGGCGCGGATCCGGATCGGCTGCTCGGGCTGGAATTACCGGCACTGGCGCGCGCTCTTCTACCCGAAGGGCCTGCCGCAAAAGCGCTGGTTCGCCTTCTATGCCGAGCATTTCGACACGGTGGAGATCAACAACAGCTTCTACCGGCTGCCGACCGCGGAGACGTTCGCGAAATGGCGGGACCAGGCGCCGCCGGGCTTCTGCTACGCGGTCAAGGCCAACCGCTTCCTCACCCAGGCCAAGAAGCTCAAGGATTGCGAGGAGCCGCTGAAGCGGATGATGCCGCCCTTCCGGGCGCTGGGCGACCGGCTCGGCCCGATCCTCTATCAGCTCCCGCCGAGCCTCAGGATCAACCTCGAGCGCCTGGAAAGCTTCCTTAGGATCGCTCCCAGGGACGTGACCAACGTCTTCGAGTTTCGCGACAGGAGCTGGTACGTCTCCGAGACGCTCGAGCTGCTGGAGCGCCACGGCGCCTCTTTCTGCGTCCACGACATGGCCGGATCGGCTTGCGAGCGCGCGGCCGTGGGGCCCATCGCCTATGTCCGCTTCCACGGCGGCGCGGGGAAATATTGGGGCCGCTATTCCGACGAGGCCTTGCTCTCATGGACCGACTGGATCGTCGCCGAGGCGCGCGCTGGGCGGCCGGTCTGGTGCTATTTCAACAACGACATCGGCGCAGACGCCATCCACGATGCGCAGACGCTGAAGGCTATGGTGGCCCAGGCGATGCGCTAGGACCGCAAAACGCTCTCGAACGCCTTCACGGCCGCGGCCGGACCCTCAGAGTGGTCCCACACGGCGCTGCACACGGCGAGGAAGTCGGCGCCGGCGGCGACCAGCCCGCCGCCATTGGCCGGCGTGATCCCGCCGATGGCGACGCAAGGGATTTCGAAGATCGCCGACCACCAAGAGAGGATCGAGGGATCGGGCCGGTGGCGCGTTTCCTTGGTCCCGGTGGGGAAGAAGGCGCCGAAGGCGACATAGTCGGCGCCCGCCTCGCCCGCCTCCATCGCCAGGTGGCGGCTGTCGTGGCAGGTGACTCCGATCTGCGCCGACGGACCGAGCAGGGCGCGTGCCTCGCGCGGATCGCCGTCGCCCCGGCCGAGATGAACGCCGTCCGCCCCCAGCCGCTTCGCCAGCCCCATGTCGTCGTTGACGATGAAGGCGACGTCGCGCTCGGCGCACAGGCGCTGGAGCGGCTCGGCGAGCCGCGCCGCCTCGTGCTGGTCGACTCCCTTCACCCGAAACTGGAAAGCGGCGAGCGCACCGGCGTCGAGCGCCCCTGCAAGCCGATCCGGAAACGCGCCGCCCACGTCGAGCGGCGAGACCAGATAGAGCTGGCAGGGATTGCGCCGCTCGGGCGGCTGGAAAAGCGGCTTGTCGTCCGGTTCGTCGTTCATGGGCGGCTCATTAGCGGAGCGGCAGGCGTGGGCCAATGAGACGCCCGATCTTTCTCGCCGCTGCCTTGCTCGCCGCCTGCGCGACCGTACCGCCCGCCGCGGCGGGTCCCGTCGCCGGCCTGGGCCAGGTGGCCAGCGTCGAGGGAATTCGAATCCGCCCGCTACGGGTGATCGAGGACAGCCGCTGTCCGGCCAACGCGAACTGCGTCTGGGCGGGGCGGCTTGTCCTTCGCGCCGAGGTCCAAAGCCGCGGGCGAAGCGAGACTCGCGACCTGACCCTCGGCGTTCCGATCGATGTGGAGGCCGGCCGCCTCACCCTCGCGGCCGCGGAGCCGAATCGCATCGCCGGCCGCGAGGCCGATCCCGCCGCCTACCGGTTCACCTTCTCGGTCGAGGCGCGATAAATTTCGTCGATCGCTGTCCCGAGCGCGCGATCGAATTCCTCGTCGCTCATTGCGTGGCGCAGATCCTCGAGCAGGGCGCGGCTGAAGCTGGCGATCATGCCGCGATTCTTCGCCAGCTCGGCGCAGGCGTCACCGCGGCTGTAGCCCCCCGAAAGCGCGACCACGCGAAGCACGCGCGGATGATCGACGAGCGGGCCGAACAGGCCCGGCTCGACCGGCAGCGAGAGCTTAAGCATCACGCGCTCGTCGCCGGGCATGGCATCGAGCGCCCTGGTCAGCTCGTCGAGCAGGATCCGGTCCGCCTCGGCGCGCTCGGGGCTCTTGATGTTGACCTCGGGCTCGATGATCGGGACGAGCCCCGCGTCCAGCACCTGCCGGGCGACTTCGAACTGCTGCGCGACGATCGCGGCGATGCCTTCACGGTCGCCGAGGTTGATGACCGAGCGCTCCTTGGTACCGAACACGCCGAGCCCCTTCGCGCGGGCGAGCAGCGCGCCCAACTCGGGCATCGGCTTCATCAGCTGGACGCCGTTCTCCTCGGCCTCGAGGCCCTTGTCGATCTTGATGAAGGGCACGACTCCGCGCTCGTTCAGGACCTCCGGAACCGGCTTCCCGTCGATTTGCCCGTCCATCGTCCGCTCGAACAGGATCGCGCCGATCACCTTGTCGCCGGTGAAGGCGGGCGAGGTGATGATCCGCGCGCGCATCTCGTGGATCAGGCCGAACATCTCCTCGTCGTTCGCGTAAGCGTCTTCCTCGATGCCGTAGCCCTTCAGCGCCTTCGGCGTCGAGCCGCCGCTCTGGTCGAGCGCGGCGATGAAGCCCTTGCCGTTTTCCATCTGCGCCTTGGGGTCGTGCATCTGTGAGTCCTTAGTCCTGGCTGTTGCGGTTCGGCGCGCCTCCTATCGCAGCGCCGCGCGCGGCACAAATGCTTGACTTGGCCGGAGCCCTCCGCGACCAACCGGACATTGCCGGGAAGGGGGCCAGGCTCATGAAAAGACTGCTCGGATCGATGCTGTGCGCACTGCTTCTCGCTGCCGCGACCCCGGGAAGCACGCCGGCGGTCGGCCGCGAGGCGCCGGATTTCCAGATGACTTTGATGGACGGAAGCCGGGTCCGCCTTTCCGATCTGCGCGGCCAGGTCGTCGTGCTCAATTTCTGGGCGACGTGGTGCGTGCCCTGCCGCACGGAGTTGCCGCTGCTCGACCGCTACTACCGGGCACGCCGCGACGCGGGGCTTCGCGTGTTCGCGGTGACCACCGAGGGGTCGGTTCCGCGCTACCGCCTGCACGCATTGTTCGCGGCGATGGCCATTCCCTCGGTGCGCACGATCCGCGGGCCCTACGGCACGCTGGAGGGGCTGCCGACCAACTTCGTCATCGATCGCTCGGGGCGCGTTCGCTACGCCAGCTCGGGCGCGTTCAATCTCGATCAGCTCAACCAGGTGCTGATCCCGTTGCTCAACGAACCCGCGCCCTAACGCATCAGGGCGGCGACTCCCGGCAGCTCCTTTCCTTCCATCCATTCGAGGAAAGCGCCGCCGGCGGTGGAGACGAAGGTGAAGTCGTCGGCCACGCCGGCCTGGTTGAGCGCCGCGACGGTGTCGCCGCCCCCGGCGACCGATACGAGGCTGCCCTCCTGCGTCAGCGCCGCGGCGGTTCGGGCGAGCGCGACGGTCGCGGCATCGAAGGGCGGAGTCTCGAACGCGCCGAGGGGGCCGTTCCAGACCAGAGTGCGGCAGGTCTTGAGCGCGTCCGCCAGCGCCTCGACCGCGGCGGGGCCGATATCGAGGATCATCTCGTCCGCGGCGACCTCGTGCACGTTGCAGGTGCGCAGGCTCGGCGGATTGGCGGCGAATTCGGTGGCGACGACGACGTCATAGGGAAGATGGACGGTGCAGCTCGCCCGTTCCGCGGCCTCGAAAATCTCCTCGGCCGTTCCGGTCAAATCGTGCTCGCACAGGCTCTTGCCGACGGCCACGCCGCGCGCGGCGAGGAAGGTGTTGGCCATGCCGCCGCCGATGATCAGATGATCGACCCTGGCGACGAGATGCCTCAGCACGTCGAGCTTGGTCGAGACTTTCGCCCCGCCGACCACCGCCGCAACCGGCCGCTCGGGGTTGCCCAGCGCCTTCTCCAGCGCTTTCAGCTCCTTCTCCATGGAGCGGCCGGCATAAGCCGGGAGCGCATGCGCCAGCCCTTCCGTGGAGGCGTGGGCGCGGTGGGCCGCCGAGAAGGCATCGTTGACATAGAGATCGCCGAGCGCCGCGAAACGCTGCACGACCGCCGGGTCGTTCCTCTCCTCGCCGCCGAAGAAGCGCGTATTTTCCAGCAGGGCGACGTCGCCCGGCTGAAGCATCGCCACCGCTGCCGCAGCGCCTTCCCAGTCGATGTAGCGGACCGGCCGGCCGAGCACCTCCTGGAAGGCCCGGGTCACCAGCGCCGTCGAATATTCGGGCGCCGGCACCTTCGGCCGGCCGATATGAGCCAGGACGAGGACGATCGCGCCCTTGTCGGCGAGCTCGGCTATTGTCGGAACCGCGGCTCGGAGCCGCGTGTCGTCGGTGACCTCACCGCCGGCCATCGGTGCGTTGAGGTCCTCGCGGACCAGCACCCGCTTGCCGGCCACGTCGCCGAGATCGTCGAGGGTGCGGAAGTCAGGCATCATCCGACCTCGATCTGATCCCGTTCGTCCCGAGCGAAGTCGAGGGACCCAGCCGAGCGAAGCCGAGGCAGGGTTTTCTCGGCTGCGCTCGAAGGGGTGTCTCGACTTCGCTCGACACGAACGGTTTCTCTCACTTTGGCGGGCGTCATGACGTCAGGTCCGCCCTCAGATCAGCCGGGCCATCGCCGCCGCGGTATCGACCATCCGGTTCGAGAAGCCCCATTCGTTGTCGTACCAGGAGAGCACGCGCACCAGCTTGCCCTCCAGCACCGCGGTCTCGAGGCTGTCGACCGTCGAGCTGGCCGGATTGTGGTTGTAGTCGATCGAGACCAAAGGCTCCTCGCTGTAGGCGAGGATGCCCTTGAGCGGCCCCTCCGCGGCGGCCTTCAGCAGGCCGTTCACCTCTTCGAGGCTGGTGTCGCGGTTCGGCGTGAAGGTCAGGTCGATCAGGCTGACGTTGGGCGTCGGAACCCGGATCGCCGAGCCGTCGAGCTTGCCCTTGAGCTCGGGAAGCACCTCGCCGACCGCTCGGGCGGCGCCGGTGGTGGTCGGGATCATCGACATGCCGGCGGCGCGCGCGCGGCGCTTGTCGGAGTGGATCTGGTCGAGGATCTTCTGGTCGTTGGTGTAAGCGTGGACGGTCGTCATGAGGCCGCGGGCGATACCGACGCTGTCGTTCATCACCTTGGCGACCGGCGCCAGGCAGTTGGTCGTGCACGAGGCGTTGGAGACGATATTGTGCTCGGCCGTCAGCTTGTCGTGATTGACGCCGTAGACGACCGTCAGATCGACGCCCTTGGCGGGCGCCGAGATCAGGACTTTCTTAGCGCCCGCAGCAAGATGCGCGCCGGCCTTGTCGCGATCCGTGAAGAAGCCGGTGCATTCGAGCGCGAGCGCGACTCCGTCTTCGCCGTGGGGCAGCTTGACCGGGTCGCGCTCGGCGGTGACCTTGATCCTCCTGCCGTCGACGATCAGGTCGTTGCCGTCGGCGCGGACCTCGCCCGGATAGGCGCCGTGAACCGAATCGCGCTTGAACAGCAAAGCGTTGGATTCGGCGTCGGCGAGGTCGTTGATCGCCACCAGTTCGAGGCCGCAATCGGGGTTTTCGAGGATCGCGCGGGCCACGAGCCGGCCAATCCGCCCGAAACCGTTGATCGCAACTCTGGTCGCCATGTCGTTGATCTCCTTAATGTTCGAGCGCCGCGACGATGCGCGGCACGATCGCCTCGGCGGTGAAGCCGAAATGGGTGAAAAGGTCGCCCGCCGGGGCCGAGGCGCCGAACCGGTCGAGCCCGATATTGAGGCCGGAGCGGCCCGTGTAGCGTTCCCAGCCGAGCGTCGCGCCGGCCTCGATCGAAACCAGCAGCGCATCGTCCGGAAGAATGTCGGCGCGCCAGGCGGCGTCCTGCTCGTCGAACAGCTCCCAGCAGGGCATCGAGACGACGTCCGCGCCGATTCCCCGCCCCTCGAGCCTTTCGGCCACCGAGACGGCCACCTCGACCTCGGATCCGGTGGCGATCAGAACGACCTTTCGCGGCTCCACGGCGGCGCGTAGGCGGTAGGCGCCTCTCGCGCAACGGTTCGCCCCGTCCGAGCGAAGCTGGGGCAGGTTCTGGCGGGTGAGCGCGAGCACTGACGGGCGATCCTTGCGGCCCAGCGCAAGCGCCCAGCATTCGGCGGTCTCCACGGCGTCGGCCGGGCGGAACACCGCGAGGTTGGGCATCGCGCGAAGGCTCGTCAGATGCTCGATCGGCTGGTGGGTCGGGCCGTCCTCGCCGAGCCCGATCGAATCGTGGGTCATGACGTAGATCACCCGGACCTGCTGAAGCGCCGAGAGCCGGATCGCGGGGCGGGCATAATCCGCGAAGACCAGGAAGGTGCCGCCATAGGGGATCACGCCGCCGTGCAGCGCCATTCCGTTCATCGCCGCGGCCATTCCGAACTCGCGGATCCCGTAATAGAGATAGCGGCCGGAATAATCCTCTTTCGTCAGAGGTTTCTGGTCCTTTGTTTTGGTGTTGTTCGAACCGGTGAGGTCGGCCGATCCTCCGATCGTCTCGGGCAGAAGCGCGTTGATCGCCCCGAGCGCCATCTCCGACGCCTTGCGGGTCGCGACCTTTTGCGGGTCGGCGATCAGGCTTTGGACGTAGTCGTCGAGCGAAAAATCCCCGGGCAAGTCGCCGGCCATGCGCCGGGAGAACTCCGCCTTCTTTTCGCTGGCGTCGAGCCGCGCCCGCCAATCCGCGTGGGCGGCCTGCCTTTCCCTCCCCGCCTGCCGCCATGACGCCAGAATGTCGGCGGGAATTTCAAACGCCGGAGAATCCCAGCCGAGGGTCGTGCGGACCGCGGCCACCTCGTCCGCACCGAGGGCGGCGCCGTGGGTCGCGGCCGTCCCCTGCTTGTTGGGCGCGCCGAAGCCGATGATCGTCCGGCAGGCGATCAGCGAGGGCCGCGGATCGGCCAGCGCCTCGTCGATCGCCCGGCGCACGTCCGCCGCGTCGAGGCCGTCGCAGCGCACGACGTGCCAGCCATAAGCGCCGTAGCGCCCCTCGACGTCCTCGGAAGTCGAAAGACCGGTCGCGCCGTCGATGGTGATCCGGTTGTCGTCCCACAGGACGATCAGCCGCCCGAGGCCGAGATGCCCGGCGAGCCCGGCCGCCTCGTGGTTGACGCCCTCCATCAGGCAGCCGTCGCCGGCGATCGCCCAGGTGCGGTGATCGACCAGGCCATCGCCATATTCGGCGTTCAGGTGCCGCTCGGCGATTGCCATGCCCACCGCCATCGCCAGCCCCTGCCCCAGCGGCCCGGTGGTCGCCTCGACTCCGTCGAGCAGGAAATTCTCGGGATGTCCGGCGCAAGGGCTGCCTAGCTTGCGGAAGCCCTTGATGTCGTCGATCGTCGGCCGCTCGTAGCCGGTCAGGTGAAGCAGCGCGTAGAGCAGCATCGAGCCGTGGCCGGCCGAAAGCACGAAGCGGTCGCGATCCGGCCAGCTCGGGTCGGCGGGGTCGTGCCTCAGATATTCGGTCCACAGCACGGTGGCCGCGTCTGCCATGCCCATCGGCATGCCCGGGTGGCCGCTGTTCGCGGCCTCGACCGCGTCCATCGCAAGGGCGCGGATCGCGTTCGCGAGCGTTCGGGTCTCGGTGGCCATGGGGCTCCTGCGGTGAATCCGTTGGGGCGGACGCGCGCGGCGGCGCTGCGGTTCCTTTATCGGCAGGGGGCCGCCCGTCAACCTTGGCGGCTTGCCGCGCCCGGCAGTCATGCTATGCCTTTGGCCGATGTCCGACGAACGCGCCCTTGCCGCCATTCATCGCATCGAGGCTGCGCTTGCGCGAATCGAGGCGGCCGCGACCCGAAGCCGGGGATCGACCGCCGATACCCAGGATTTGCGCCAGCTGCGCGACGTCCACCATTCGCTTCGCGCCAAGGTGGAGAGCGCGATCGGCCAGATCGACCGGCTGCTCGAAACGGAGGCGGGCTGATGGCGAATATCGACGTCGAGGTCGCCGGCCGGCGCTACAACGTCGCCTGCCGCGACGGCGACGAGGATCATCTCCGCTCGGTCGCGGCCGAGGTCGACCGGCGCGCGCGCGATGCGGCCGCGGCGCTGGGCGGCCTCACCGAGACTCGCCAGCTGCTGTACGCGGCCTTGCTGATCGCCGACGACATCAGGGACATCCGCGCGGGCCGCGGCATTCCCGATCCGGCGCCGCTGCCGCCCGATCCAGCGGTCGCCCAGGCGCTGGAGCGACTCGCTTCGCGGGTCGAATCGCTCGCCGACAGCCTTGAGCGGATCGCATAGAGGGCCTACATGAGGGGAGACGGGTACTGCCCTGTACGAGCCTCAGCGAACATCCCTGAGCCATAAGCATCCTAGGGGACTGTCCCTGCCCGGGTCTTGGCCCGACGTATATGGTCCCCACCTGACGTTGAGGCGTCAGAGGATATTCCAGGCAAACGGCTATGGCGGTCCCGTCACCCTCCACTTCCCTTACCAAGCCGGAGCTTCGCGCCGAAGGGCTGCGGCGGCGGCGCGAATTCGCGCAAAGCCTCAGCCCCGAATTGCGCGCGGAGCTCGAAGCCGCGCTCGCCCGGCTGGTCCTGCCGCACCTTGCCGGCGCGCGGATCGTCGGAGCCTATCATCCCCTGAAGGACGAGATCAGCCCCCTGGCGATCGTTGACGGTCTCGGCCGGGGCCAGCGGCACGGCATCCCGTGGTTCGCCGATCGCGACTCCCGCTTCCTGTGGCGCGAGGGGCCGGCGAGCGAGGCGAGTCCCTGGGGCGTGCTGCAGCCGCCTTCCTCGGCCGAAGCGCTCGCGCCGGACGTGGTGCTGGTGCCGATCGTCCTGGCCGACCGGACGGGCGTCAGGATCGGCCACGGCAAGGGCCATTACGACCGCGCTCTGGCGCACCTGCGCGAAGGCGGCCAGCCCGTCTTCACCATCGGCCTCGCCTGGCAGGACCAGGTGATCGAAGGGCCGCTCCCCGCCGATCCGTGGGACATGCGGCTCGACGCGATCGCAACCCCGAAGGAGTGGATTTCATGCGCGTAGAGCCGAGCTGGCGTCAGGGCGCGGGGATGGCGCTGATCGTGCTTCTGATCGCCGGCTGGGCGGTGCTCGTGGTCAGCGCGGCGCCGCTGCTGGGCGGCCTCCCGGGCTGGCTCCACGCGCTCTACTACCTCGTCGCGGGAATCGCCTGGATCCTGCCGCTGCGGCCGCTCTTGCGCTGGATGGAAACGGGGCGATTCCGGGGGGCGTCGCGGGAGTGAATCCCGTGACGTCAGTCGCGGCAGCCCGGCGGCGCTGGCCGGCCGTTCGCGTCCGGCTTCGCCGGATCGCCGCGCTGCCTCGCTGCGCGCCTCGCTTCGGAAATGGCGCGAGTGACGGGGCTCGAACCCGCGACCTCCGGCGTGACAGGCCGGCGCTCTAACCAACTGAGCTACACCCGCGTATTGGTGAAGGCGGCGAGTTAGTGGCGCGGCCGGGGGCTGTCAAGCAAGGCGGGACGCGCAGCTTTTGACCCCTCGAATCGGCAGTCAGCCGCTCGCCGCGGCCGCTTTAGGCTCGTCCGGATGATCGTGGATCAAGGTCCCTTCCTCGAACAGGAATCCGGCCACGTCGGGCTTGCCGGCGGCGTCGAGGACGGTGCGGAAGATGATCAGCAGCGGCACCGCGAGCAAGGCGCCTGTCGTGCCCCACACCCAGGCCCAGAAGCTGAGCGCGAGCAGGATCATCAGCGGGTTGATCGTAAGCCGGCGGCCGACCACCGTCGGGGTCACGATGTTCGCCTCGACGAGGTGGACTCCGACGAAGGCGAGCGAGGGAAGCATCGCGTACCAGGGATCGGGAAACAGCATCAGCCCGCCGACCGCGAGCAGCAGCGCCGAGGCGATCGGGCCGAGATAGGGGATATAGTTGAGCACCGCGACGATGCCGCCCCACATGAGCGGCGATTCCATCCCCATCAGATAGAGGATCAGCGCCACCACCGCGCCGAGGCCGAGATTCACGACTGTGATCGTTCCGAGGTAGAGCGAGGTCGCGTCGACCACCTGCTGGATCACGCGCGCCGTGGTCATCGCGCCGTCGAAGCTGGTCCGGCCGACGATCGTTCGCTTGCGCATTCGCGTCCAGCCGGCGAGGAAGAAATAGATCACCAGCACCGCGAAGAACATCTGGATCGCAGCGAACGGCGCCGACGTGGCGATGATCTGAAGCAGCGAATTGGGAGTCTCGACGGTCACCGTCCGGTGGGCGAGGCCGGGCGTGGGCCCGAGCTGGCGGGCGACATCGTCGATGAACGCCTCGAGATCGGCATAGATGTCGAACAGCGGGCCCAGCGTATCGCGGATCCGGCCGATCCGCTCGGGAAGCAGGCGGACCCATTCGCTCGCGGGAAAGAGGATCGCGGCGACCGCCGCATTGGCCACCCCGAGGAACAGGACGACGCACAGGAACGCGGCGAGCGGCGAAGGCACTCGCCTGCGTTCCAGCCATTCAAGCGCGGGCACCAGCGCGATGGCGATGACCAGCGCCGCGGTCACCGGCAGGAAGAACTCAGCCCCCGCCCTCAAGGCGAAGGGCAAGGCGAGCAGCAGGGCGGCGCCGATCATCAGGGCGACCGACGCCAGCAGCCGGTCCCTGCGGAACGCCGCGGCCTCGACTTCGATTTCGAGCTCTTCGATATCCTGGGCGGTGACGTCCTTGTCGCTCATGCCTGCGACAATGCCCGAGCCGAAGCCCGCTGAGAAGAGCGATAACAACTGGAATGGTGCCCCTGGCCCGAGTCGAACGGGCACTCCTTGCGGAACTCGATTTTGAGTCGAGCGCGTCTACCAATTCCGCCACAGGGGCACGGATCGGAGGCGGTTCTCTAGTGCGGCGGCGGGCGGGCCGCAATGCCTGCCCGCCGGCCGTCGTGCGATCAGGTGAAGACCTCGGCGTCGGCCGCGCCGCCCTTGGGATCGGGGCCGAAGCGGTTCGGGCCTGCCGTTCCAGGGAGGATGGCCGTGAGGATGAAGCCGTAGATCGGCACCAGTATCCACCAGCCCGATTTGTCGTTGTCGTGGGCGCGCCGCACCGACAGAGCGAGGCTCGGGATGAACGTCGCCAGCCAAAGCAGCATCGTGAGGATTCCGCCCGTCGAGTTGAAGCCGACCGATGCGTTGCCGTCGGAAAAGTCCGAATAGCTCTCGGTCTTGCCGCCCAGTCCAAGCTGCGAGTCCAGCGTGATGGTGACGATTATCAGAATGACGAGCAGCAGCACGTACATCCAATATTCCTTCCGGCGCGAGCGGCCCGAAAAATCGAAATAGCGCTTAAGCGGCATGAACATATATTCCATCGGCTTCCCCCTCTTCCTGCGAGAAAAAGAAGGTCCGTCATTTCGGACCGGTAATCAAGCCCGTCGCGGGCTTCCATTGACGAAGATCGCTCGGGCAGCGATTTCAAGCCCATGGCAATGTCGAGCGCGGGGATCCTGATGTGGCGGCGGGGCGCCCGCGGCCTCGAAGTGCTGCTCGGCCATTTCGGCGGCCCGCTGTGGGCGAAGCGCGACGCGGGGGCCTGGGCGATCCCCAAGGGCCTGATCGAGGAAGGCGAGGATGCGCAAAGCTGCGCCCGGCGCGAGTTCGAGGAAGAGCTCGGATTCGTCCCCGAGGGCACGCTCGTTCCGCTCGGCCGGATTCGCCAAAAGGGCGGCAAGTGGGTCGAGGCGTTCGCACTCGAAGGCGATCTCGATCCCGCGGCGATCCGCAGCAATGCCTTCACGCTGGAATGGCCGCCGAAGAGCGGGCGCTTCCAATCCTATCCCGAGATCGACCGGGCCGCGTGGTTCACGATCGCCGAGGCGCGCACTAAAATCCTGGCGAGCCAGCTTCCCTTGATCGAGCTGCTGCTCGAGCGCTTTTGAGCGCAGTTGCGGCGGGGCCCTCACTCTTGGCGAATTCCGCCAATTATTGGCGGCAGCGGCTTTGGTCTTTTCGCGTCCGCCGAACCACGCGTTAGCGTAAGCATATGGGATAATTGTGTTTTCAACTTTTGGCACAGCTGTTGCTGAGAGACGGGCAGAGGCGGGCTCGAGGCCCGCGGCAAAAGGAGCCCGATCGATGCAGACCAAATTTTCCGCCCCCATCGTTCGCGACGACACCCTGCTCGGGGTCTGCCAGTCGCTCGGCGAGGATTTCGGCTTCAATCCCAACTGGCTGCGCGTCGCGCTCGGCGCTGCGGTGCTGTGGAACCCGGTGGCGGTGATAACGCTCTACGCGACCCTTGCCGTCCTGCTCGCCGCCGCCCGCTGGGCCTTGCCGGATCCCCGCGCGGCGACTCAGGTCGAGGCCGAACAGGCGCCGGCCGCGCCTGTCGCCGAGGAGAATGAGGCCCTTCCGCTGGCCGCCTGAATCGCCTTTTCCCCTCTGCAAAAGAAGGCTTGACGAAGACAAAGCTTGACTCTTGGGCCGGGCGCACCAGATAGGCGTGCGACCCGGCGCGTCATGCGCGCCTCCACACATCGATAGAAACGAAACCATGCCCGTTCTCGTCTGCCCTTCCGATTTCACCGACCACGCGCCGTCCAAGACCAACCGCCAGCTCGCCGAGAAATATGGCGTCGGCGAGAAGACCGTCACCCGCTGGCGCAAGGAAACCGGCTGCACCGCCACGATCCGCCCGTTCGCGACCGCCGCTCTGCCCAAGCAGCTCGTCCCCTCGATCAGCCCGGGCCTGGCCAGCGAGGCGGCGCAGTTCCTGCGCAAGACGCACCGTCCGGTCTATCACCGGATCATCGAGGGCAAGGAGTTCCGCGGCCAGTATGTCGTCGGCACCCAGGTGCTGACCGAGGACCAGGTCGTCTCCCTCGCCGAGGAAAAAGGCTTCCAGGCCTACAACCGTTTGTTTGATTTGGCGGGCTGACGCCCGCGAGTAAGACGGGCTTGCGAAGCAAGCGCGGCTTACACGCCGAAAAAGCGGCAGCCCCGGCCGGCGGGGCGGCGGACATCTGGTCCGCCGAGCCCGTCCGACGTCACGGGACAATGGTCCCGTGACGCATGGCTAAGCTAACGGAAGTCTTGGCCGCCCCCCTTTCTCCGTAAAAGCCCCGACTCCGGCCTCAGGCCGCGTAAACCTCCTCTTTACGCCGAGCGGTGTACGGCCCTTGCGTTAGGCGCGCGGGGCGCCCGGAGGATCGCATGGCATCACGTCCGCTCGAGTCGGCAGGCGGTATCCGCACGGGAACGCTGCTGCTCGCCTGCGTCGCCGATTCCGGCAGCGTGACCCATCCCTGGTTCTCCGCGGAATCGCTCCGGCAGGGCCCCGAGGCGACCCGCAATCTCGCCGACGCGATCCATTTTCTGTGCGCTCTGCACGGCCGCCACCCGGGCGTGATCGATCATGCCGCCGCGCGGACGCTCGACGCCGCCGGCCGCGCCTGGCTCGGCCAGACCGCCGAAGCGATGACCGACGAGCGGCTCTATCTCACCCGCCTGTCCGTCGCGGCCGGCCCGATTCCGTCGACTCCGGGCGCCCACGGAAGCGAGGCGGCGATCGTCGCCCAGCGCGCCGCGCTCGCCACCCTCGCCCAATCCGACCGGCGCGGCTGCGCGCTCGGCGCCGCGCTCGCCTTCGCCGCCGACTGGCTCTCGATCCGCGCCGTGCTCGACGCCGCCGCCCGTCGCTTCGCGGTCGAGCCCCGCCCCCTCACCTTCGGCCCGCGCGAACTGGTTCGCGAGGTCGCCGACAGCGCCAGCGCATCCGAGCGCGCCCTCCTGTTCGGCGGCCAGCAGCTGGCCCTCCAGCATCGCGCGCTGTGGGACCTTCTAGAGGCGAGAGCGCAGGCCCGCGCCCTCTAAGGGGTCCGTACTCAGTACCCGCAACGGCCGTGACGGAGCGGATTTTGGGTCAGGGCAAGGAGCGAGGAGGGAGCGATGCTGACGCATCGTGACCGACGCTGCGACGTAACCCTGGCCCAAAAGCCGCCCGCCCCTTTGGGGTCGCCCGGAGAAGGCCATTGCGGGTACTGAGTACGGACCCCAAGCGCCTTGCGCCCCTCCAGGCGCGCACCTATGCCCTGCGGCCATGCGCTTCGAAGGCACAAAATCCTATGTCGCGACCGACGATCTCAAGGTCGCGGTCAACGCCGCGGTCACCTTGCGCCGGCCTTTGCTCGTCAAGGGGGAGCCGGGCACCGGCAAGACCATCCTCGCGCACGAGATCGCCGCCGCCCTGGGCGCGCCGCTGATCGAATGGCACGTCAAGTCGACGACCAAGGCGCATCAGGGGCTCTACGAATATGACGCCGTCGCGCGGCTTCGCGACGGCCAGCTCGGCGATCCGCGAGTCCACGACATTTCCAACTACATCCGCAAGGGCAAGCTGTGGGAGGCGTTCACCTCGCCCGCCCTCCCGGTCCTTCTGATCGACGAGATCGACAAGGCCGACATCGAATTCCCCAACGATCTCCTCCAGGAGCTCGACCGGATGGAGTTCCACGTCTACGAGACGAAGGAGACCGTCCGCGCCGCCGAGCGCCCGATCGTCGTCATCACCTCGAACGACGAGAAGGAGCTTCCCGACGCCTTCCTTCGCCGCTGCTTCTTCCACTATATCAAATTCCCCGATCGCGAGACGATGCAGGCGATCGTCGACGTCCACTTCCCCGGCATCCAGAAAATCCTCGTCTCGCGCGCGATGGACATCTTCTACCAGGTGCGCGACGTGCCCGGCCTCAAGAAGAAGCCGTCGACCAGCGAGCTGATCGACTGGCTGAAGCTCCTTCTCCACGAGGACCTGCCGCTCGACGTGCTCCAGTCGAAGGACCCCGCCAAGGCCATCCCGCCGCTGCACGGCGCCTTGCTCAAGAACGAGCAGGACGTGATGCTGTTCGAGCGGCTGGCGTTCATGAGCCGGCGGCAGGGAGTCTAGCTCCCCCTCTCCCCTCCGGGGAGAGGGTCGGGGAGAGGGGGAGTCGATGCCGCGCAGGGACCCTGAGAAATTAAGACGAGCCCGCGAGTTGCGCGCCAACATGTCCCCGCCCGAGCACGCGCTGTGGCGGATTCTGCGTGCGCACCGGCTCCAGGACATCAAGTTCACCCGCCAGGTCGAATGCGGGCCCTTTTACATCGACTTCGCCGCTCGCATGCCGCGGCTGGCGATCGAGCTGGATGGAGAAACGCACGCGAGACGGGCCGATGAAGATGCGCACCGTACGGCGTTCTTAGAATGCCAGGGCTGGCAGGTGATCCGCTTCACCAACGGCGAGGTGATGACCAATCCGGAGGGCGTGGCACTCGCAATTCTCGCAACGCTCGGGAGGAGTTTCTGACTCCCCCTCTCCCCGGCCCTCTCCCCAGAGGGGAGAGGGGGAATTCGCACACCCGCTTCGAGCGGGTCCGCCTCGCGCTCGAGTCGTTCGAGCCGCGCTCGGGGTGGCGCTCTCACGCCTACGAATTCCTCCTGTTCGGCTTCAAGCAGGGCTGGGCGTGCCTGTTCGGCGCGTTGATGCTCGCGCTGCTGGTCGTCACCCACCTCGTCTATCCGCGAGGCGCCTGGCTGCCGCGCTACGATTTCCTGACTCTCGCGGCGCTCGTCATTCAGATCCTGATGCTGCGCTTCCGGCTCGAAACCTGGGACGAGGCGAAGGTGATCCTCGCCTTTCACGTCGCCGGCACGCTGATGGAATTGTTCAAGACCTCGGCCGGCTCGTGGCTCTATCCCGAGCCGAGCGTCCTGCGCATCGCCGGCGTGCCGCTCTTCTCGGGCTTCATGTACGCCTCGGTCGGCTCCTACATCGCGCGCATCTGGCGGATCTTCGACATCCGCTTCACTCATTATCCGCCGCTGTGGACGACCTGGGCGCTGGCGGCGGCGATCTACGTCAACTTCTTCGCCCATCACTGGCTGCCCGACGCACGCGTCCCGCTGCTGATCGCCACCGCCTTGATCTTCGGCCGCGCCGTCTTCTGGTTCCGCCCGTTCCGCCGCTACCGGCCGATGCCGGTCCTGCTCGGCTTCCTGCTCGTCGCCCTGTTCATCTGGATCGCGGAGAATCTCGGCACGCTCTCGCAGGCCTGGACCTATCCCAGCCAGCGCCACGGCTGGACGATGGTCCCCTTCGCCAAGCTCGTTTCCTGGTACCTGTTGATGATCATCTCGGTGGTGCTCGTAAGCCTGGTCCAGAAGCCCCAGCCCCTTGCGAGCGAAACCCGGGCTCAACGGCAAGACGGCTAGGCCGGCAGGGGTCAAATCCCCTCTTCGCCCGCGGCCTGCTCGATCCAGATGCCGTTGCCGTAATGGTGGAAATACCGCCAATCCGATCGCCGCGGGGCCTTCACCACCGCCTTGGCGAATTCGTCGCTCCCGATCGGGGCCGGCTCGAGCGCATCCGGAAGATCTCCGCCTTCTATGAGCCTGTGGCCGCGCGGGCCGCTTTCGTCGCTATAGACGACGATCCTGGTCGCGCCTCGGAGCCATCCCTCGACCACCGAGCGGGCCGTCGCCACCGACTGGGGGGCGGTCTCGGCAAGCGGGCCGTGCAGGGGATGGATCGGCGTGGCCCAGCTTCCGAAATCGAGCAGGATATGGCCGTCCGGCAGATCGACGTCGATCGCGAAGAGCGGCTCGAGCGGCTCCCCATCCGCCTCTTCGATGCGCAGCCGAAGCCAGCCTTCCTCCACCCGGAACCAGCGTCCCGAGCCGGCAAGGGGCCAGCTGCGGCATGCCTCGAACACCGCCCGCGACCAATCGTCGATCGGGTCGTTCGAATCCTCGGCGAAAGGCGTTCCGTAATCGGAGTCCGGCATTCGAACGGGAATAATGCGGCGGGTGCGCCTTCGTCCAGCCAGCGGCGCGGCCTTCGCCTAGCGCACTTCCTCGTCGCGATAGGCGAGCTCGAAATTGCCCCAGCGGCGGCCGCGCACGTAGAGCGGCACGAAGACGTTCTTGACCGCCAGATGCCGGCCCTTGCTGAAGCCCATCGAGTAGGTGGCGAGCATCGCCTCCTTGTCGCTGGCGATCGCCCGCCTGGTCGTGTCGTCGAGGAAGTTGCGGCGGTTGCGGCAATAGGCCGCGTTCCATTCGGGATCGTCGCTCTGCGGCTGCGAGCGCTCGGAAATATGGGTCGGCAGATAGCCGTTCATGTCCGTGATCGCGGTGGCGATGAGCCGCGTCTCCTCGCGCATCAGCCGGTCGAGAACGGGCCGGACGTGAGCGTCGGCGAAATCGCAGAAGCGCACTTCGTACTGGACCGGGTTGGTCCCCGGCATCTCGACATAATCGGTGTCGAACACGTCCTCGAAACTGATCTCGCCGCGCTCGATTCCGTCCTCGATCAGAGTCTGGATTTCGCGCTCGGCGCGCTGGGCGTATTCGATGAACGGCGTGTCGTCGATCCTGACGCCCGACGAGGCGAGCCGGTCGAGCATCTCGTTGGAGAGCAATTCGAGCTTGGACAGCCGCTCCTGGGTCTCCTGGAGCTGGCCGCCGTTCGCGCGCGCGTCGGCGGCGAAGGAGGAAAGGCCGCTCTTCACGCTGTCGACGCTCGCCTGGATGTGGCTGGTGGACTGGGCGATGCCGTCGGTCTGGCGGTCGACCAGGGCGACGATGTCGGCGACGTCGCGGACGGTGTCGTTGATCCGCGAGAAGGAGGATTGGGCAACCCGGCTCTGCTCGACTCCGCTCCTGATCTCGCTGGTCACCGCCTCGGCCTCGCGGGTCAGCGAGGCGATCGTTCCGGCGATCTCGCCGGTCGCCGCGCGCGTATCGTGGGCGAGCTTCTTGACCTCGGCCGCGACCACCGCGAACGAGCGGCCGGCCTCGCCGGCGCGGGCGGCCTCGATCGTGGCGTTGAGCGCGAGCATGTTGGTCTTCGACGCGATCGTCTCGATCGCCGAGGAGACTTTCTGCACCTGGGCCATCGCCTCGGCGAAGCCGGCCATCCGCTCGCCCAGCTGGACGACGAGGTCGGTGAGCGTGCTGAACACCTGGATCGTGTCGCCGACCGCAGCGCGGCCCTGGTTGAGCTTGTCGCGGGCCTGCTCGGCGAGCACCCGCGCCTCGTCGGTGGAATCGGAGACCTGGGCCTGATCGGCCATCAGCCGGGTGGTGACGTCCTCGAGCTGGTCGAGCATGGCGAGGTTGGCGGAGATGCGCTCGTTGACTCCGGACACGTAGCCCGCAACGTCGCTGCACTCGATCGCCAGCGACCCGCAATTGCGCGCCACCTGGTTGATCGCTTCCCCGTCGGTCCGCTCCGTCGCGCTTGTAGCCACTTTGATCCCCAACCTCTTCGCTTGTCGCACGGTGGCTAATCGGAATTCGTTGAAAGCGCGTTAACCACCGCTCGCGGAAGAGCGCTGTCCCGCGCCCTTCCCGTTCGTTATGGTCCTGCAATGATCCTTTATCCATTTTTTCTGGTTGTTGCGGCGATCGCGGCCGCGGTGCTCGGCTATTTCTTCCTGTGGGGCCTGTCGGACGGCAGCGTCTCGTCGTTCAATATCGGCATTTGGCTCGCCCTCGTGGGCGGCGCCGGGGCCATTCTGGGCGGAGGACTGTATCTGGCCCGGCGCGGGCAACGCGGAGCGGCCACCGCCGTGCTGGCGCTCCTGGCTCTCCCCGCAATCGCCTTCGTGCTATTCTTCGGCCTGCTGATCCTCAGCCACCCGCGCTGGAACTGAGCCCGCGCGCGGGTTAGACGCGAAACCATGTTCTTCTCCTTCGTCGACGAGCTTCGCGCCGCGGGCATTCCCGCCTCGATGAAGGAGCACCTGACTCTGCTGGAGGCGCTCGACGCCGCGGTGATCGGGAGTCGGCCGGAGGAATTCTACTATCTCGCCCGCGCCATCTTCGTGAAGGACGAGGGGCTGCTCGACCGGTTCGACCAGGTGTTCGGAAAGGTCTTCAAGGGGATCGAGACGAGCTACGGCGCCGAGGCGGTCCCCATCCCCGAGGAATGGCTGAAGAAGGTCGCCGAGCTCTACCTCACGCCCGAGCAGATGGCCGAGATCAAGGCGCTGGGCTCGTGGGAAGAGATCATGAAGACGCTGAAGAAGCGGCTCGAGGAGCAGCAGGGCCGTCACCAGGGCGGCTCCAAATGGATCGGCACCGGCGGCACCTCGCCCTACGGCAATTCGGGCTACAATCCCGAAGGTGTCAGGATCGGCGGAGAAGGCGGCCAGGGGCGAGCGATCAAGGTCTGGGACAAACGCGAGTTCCGCAACCTCGACAGCAGCAAGGAGCTCGGCACGCGCAACATCAAGGTGGCGCTCCGTCGCCTGCGCCGTTTCGCCCGCGAGGGCGCGGCCGAGGAGCTCGACCTCGACGAGACGATCGCCGGCACCGCGCGCAAGGGCTGGCTCGACATCGCCATGCGGCCCGAGCGGCACAACGCCGTGAAATTGCTCCTCTTCCTCGACGTCGGCGGATCGATGGATCCGCACATCAAGCTTTGCGAGGAATTGTTCAGCGCGGCGACCAGCGAGTTCAAGAATCTCGAATTCTTCTATTTCCACAACTGCCCCTACGAGGCGCTTTGGAAGGACAATCGCCGCCGCTTCAACGAGCGCACGCCGACGTGGGACGTGCTTCACAAATACGGCCACGACTATAAGTTGGTGTTCGTCGGCGACGCCTCCATGAGCCCCTACGAGATCACCCACCCGGGCGGCTCGGTCGAGCATTATAACGAGGAAGCGGGCGCGGCCTGGCTGCAGCGGCTGACGAACACCTATCCCGCCGCGGTCTGGCTCAACCCGGTGCCCGAGAAATATTGGAGCTACACCGGCTCGATCCAGGTCGTCCGCACCCTGATGCAGGACCGCATGTACCCGCTGACCCTGGAGGGGCTGGACGAGGCGATGCGGACGCTCAGCCGGAAGAACTGAAGCCCGGGCGAACGCGGTTAATGCCCCGCGCGCGTCGTATAGGCGAAGCTCAGAATGCTCAGCGGGCGGCCGTCGTCGCGGGTCTTGAGGTCGCCAATCAGGAAGTCATATTGATCGTAGAAGCGCAGGTCGGTGACCACCAGCGAGGTCGGGCCGCTGCCGCGCGGCGGCGCGACGACCCGCCAGCTGCGCGAGCCGCGCGCCGGCATTCCGGTCCAGAGCCATTGCCGCCAGCCCGGCAGCGAAGGCACGCCGTCCGCCTCGCCGACGTGACGCTGCGTGCCGGGACCGCGAAAAAGCGCCGCCATGCCGCTTGCGAGCCGGGCGTGCTCGTCGCCGCCGATCACGATCAGCGTGCACCGGCTTTCCACCAGCCGCCCGGGCCGATCGATCCGCTCGATCTTCAACAGCAAGGTGCGCCGGCGCGCGCGGTCCGCGAGGCCGAATGCGCCGGCCTGCGGATCCGCGATTCCGAGCCGCTCGCGGGCCGCCGAGTCGAGGGGCTGCCAGTCGCGGTCCTCCGGCGCCGCCGATCGGCCGGTAAGCCGGTTCGCTTCGAAGCAGAACAGGCGGAAATAATCGATCGCATCGCGCAACGGCGGCAACGGGCCCGGCCGCGCGGTCACGACGATCGTTTCGAGCGCGTCGGGCGGCGGAGAGGCGACGCCATTCCCGGCGCGATCGGACGCCGGCTGCGCGGCCGCCGCCGCCAGCGGGAGCAGCGCGGGGAGCGGCCAGGAGCGGCTCGGCCTCATCCGGCGAGTCGGCGTCGCTTCACAGGAACTGGGCGCATCGGGCTAGCCTCCAGGATCATGTGCCGGGCGGGGCAGACGATGAAGTCGCCGGCGAGGCGCAAGTGCGCTTCGCCGCGCCTCGCTGACCGGTCGCCGCCGGGCCGCCAGCGCGCGCGAAAGACCGAATCTTCTGGGGATAACCTATGATAATTTCTTGGAATTATCGCAATGCGCCCCCATAACCGGAGGCGTGTCTTGGCCTTGTATGCGTATCGGGGGGGAAGAAGATGCCGGCCGCCGCGGCTGAACGCTTCGAACTGCGTGCCGCCGCGCACGAGCGCTGGACGTCCGAAGCCGCGCATGGCTGGTATTCGGCGCTGCCGTGGCTGGTCGGCTGCAACTTCACGCCTTCTTATGCGATCAACCAACTCGAATTCTGGCAGGCCGAGACGTTCGATCTCGCGGTGATCGACCGCGAGCTCCAATGGGCCGCGGAGCTGGGCATGAACGCTGCTCGGGTCTACCTGCACGATTTGCTCTGGCACCACGATGCCGAGGGCTTCGTGGAGCGCATCCACGCCTTTCTGGCGACCGCCAGCCGCCACGGCATTCGCACCATGCTGGTGCTGTTCGATTCGTGCTGGGACCCGCATCCTGCGCTGGGTCCCCAGGGCGACCCGCGGCCCGGAGTCCACAATTCCGGCTGGGTCCAGTCGCCGGGCGATCCGGCCCTGTCCGACCCCTCCCAGCACGACCGGCTGCGCGACTATGTGGCGGGCATCGTCGCCGCCTTCGCCCGGGACGAGCGGGTGCTCGCCTGGGATATCTGGAACGAGCCCGACAACGGCCCGGAGGTCGCCCTGTGCGATCCGAGGCTGCTCGCCGCGAAGGCGTCGCTCGTCGCCCCTCTGCTGATCGCTGCCTTTGGCTGGGCGCGCTCGGCGGCGCCCGAACAGCCGCTGACCAGCGGAATCTGGCTTGGAGACTGGTCGGCGCCCGATCTGCTGAGCCCGATCCAGCGGGCGCAGACCGCCCATTCGGATTTCATCTCGTTCCACAATTACGGCGCCACCGCCGATTTCGATCAGCGCGTTCGCTGGCTGAAGGGCTTTGGCCGGCCGACGATGTGCACCGAATATATGGCGCGCTCGACCGGCAGCACGTTCGAGGCGATCCTTCCCAGCGCCAAGGAAGAGCGGGTGGCGGCGTTCTGCTGGGGCCTGGTGCGCGGGCGGACCCAGACCAACCTCGCCTGGAATGCGGAGGAGAATCCGCTGATCTGCGAAGGGTCGATGCCCTGGTTCCACGATATCCTCCATCCGGACGGTACCCCGCATCTGCCCGACGAGGTCGCATTCCTTCGCCGGATCACCGGCCGGGACGCCGCGGCGCAAGGCGCGGGGTCGAATGACCTTTGAGCGGCCCGCCGCGCTGGTGTAGCGAGCGGCGCAAGCAGCACCTGCCCGAGTCCGATGACACCGACCGCCTTCGACCCCGCATTGCACCCGCACCGGCGCTTCGATCCCCTGAGCGGCCGCCACGTGCTGGTCTCTCCGCACCGGGCCTTGCGTCCCTGGTCCGGCGCCAGCGAGAGGGCGGCGCAAGCGGCGCCCTCCTTCGATCCCTCCTGCTACCTGTGTCCCGGAGTCGAGCGCGCGTCGGGCGTTCGCAATCCCGATTATTCCTCGGCATTCGCGTTCGACAACGACTTCGCGGCCGTCCCCGACCGCGCGCCGGACGGACCGGAGCAAAGCGATCCCTTTCAGGTCGCGGAGCCGGTGACCGGCGCTGCCCGGGTGATCTGCTTCTCGCCCGATCATTCGCTCTCGATCCCGGAGCTGCCGCTCGAATCGGTCCGGGCCGTGATCGACCTGTGGTGCGGCGAGGCGGCCCGGCTCGGCGAGCGCTTCCCCTCGGTGCAGATATTCGAGAACAAGGGCGCGGCGATGGGTTGCTCCAACCCGCACCCGCACGGCCAGATCTGGGCGACGGACTATGTCCCGGACGAGATCGCGCGCGAGTCGCTCAACCAGAGCGATTGGCTGGCTCGGCACGGCGCCAGCATGCTGCTCGATCTCGCCGCGCGCGAACGGGCGGCCCGCGAGCGGGTCGTGGTCGAGACTCCGCTCTGGCTTGCGATCGTGCCCTATTGGGCGGCCTGGCCGTTCGAGACGCTGTTGCTCCCGCGCTTCCGCGTGGCCCGGCTGCAGGATCTGGACGAGGCGGCGCGCGCGGATCTCGCGGCCGCGCTGAAGGAATTGACGATCCGCTACGACAATCTGTTCGAGACCAGCTTTCCTTATTCGATGGGCTGGCACGGCGCTCCCAGCGACGCGGACGACGCCCCGTGGCAGCTGCACGCGCATTTCTATCCGCCGCTGCTTCGCTCGGCGAGCGTGCGCAAGTTCATGGTCGGCTTCGAGCTGCTGGCCGAAGCGCAGCGCGACCTGACCCCGGAGCAGGCGGCCGAGCGGCTGCGCGCCGTGAGCCCGATCCATTATCGCGAGAGGCGATGAGCGGGGGGGGCACGGGGAGCCGCGCCGAAGCGGCGTTCGCCGCGGCGTTCGGCGGCGCGCCGGACCTGGTCGTGCAGGCGCCCGGGCGGGTGAACCTGATCGGCGAGCATACCGATTACAATGACGGCTTCGTCCTGCCCTGCGCGATCGATTCCGGCACGGTGATCGCCGCGCGCCGCCGGAGCGACGCCGTCCTGGCTGCGGTCGCCGCCGATTTTGGCGAAGAGGACCGGATCGCGCTCGACTCGCCGATCGCGCGGGCCGGCGGCTGGCGCGATTATGTCCGCGGAGTCGCGGAGGTGCTGCGACGCGAAGGCCTGGCGCGCGGGGCCGAGGTCGCGATAGCCGGCGACGTGCCGCAGGGCGCCGGCCTCTCCTCGTCGGCCTCGCTGGAAGTAGCGCTCGCCACGACGCTGGCGCGCCTCCAAGGGCTGGAACTGGGCCCGACCCGAATCGCCCTGCTCGCCCAGAAAGCCGAAAACGATTTCGTCGGATGCGCCTGCGGAATCATGGATCAGCTCGTCTCGGCCAGGGCCGGCGAAGGCCAGGCTTTGCTGATCGACTGCCGCTCGCTCGATTGCCGCCCGGTGCCGATGCCCGAGGGGCTGGCGGTGATCGTGATCCACTCCGGGATCGAGCGCGGGCTGGTCGACGGCGCCTATAACGAGCGGCGGCGGCAGTGCGAGGCGGCGGCGCGCCATTACGGCGTCGCCGCGTTGCGCGACCTCGACGAGGAGGCGCTGCTGGCGGGCCGCAAAGGACTCGATCCAGTCGCCTTTCGAAGGGCGCGCCATGTGGTCACGGAGAATGCGCGCACGCTCGCCGCCGCCGAGGCGCTGGCAAGCGGCGATCTTCCCCGGCTCGGCCTGCTGATGGCGCAATCGCACGCCTCGATGCGCGACGATTTCGAGATCACCCTCCCCGCCATCGACCGGCTGGCCGAGATCGCCGCGGAGGCGATCGGCGGCGAGGGCGGCGCTCGGATGACCGGCGGCGGCTTCGGCGGCTGCATCGTCGCTCTGGCGCCGCAAGCGCTGGTCGAGCGGGTCCGGGAAGCAGTCGAGCGCGGCTATCGCTCTCCCGACGACCGTCCGGCCCGGTTCATGGTCTGCCGGGCTTCGGCGGGCGCAGGGCCGGTCTAAGGCCTGCTCAGCTTGCTGAACCGCTCATCCTGAGGAGGGACCGAGCTTGTCGAGGGCCCGTCTCGAAGGACCGTCCTTCGAGACGCCGTTTCGACAAGCTCAACGGCTCCTCAGGATGAGCGGCAAGGCAGTTAATGGCAATCAGGCTCTAGTAGCGCAGATAGCGGCGGCGCTCTTCCGCCCAGGCCGCCTCGTCCGGCACCGTCAGCGCATCCAGGTCGCCCGGCTCCGCGCCGGCGTCGTCGACCCATTCGCGCAGCAGCGGAGAGCCGTTGATCACGTCGATCGCCAGCTTGCCGTGCTCATATTCGTAGGCGAAGTCGCGCCACAAGGCGTAGCCGGGATAGATCCGCCGGATCGCCTTGAAGGCCAGCGCCTGGAGCCGCCACGGCTTGAACGCCTCATGGTCGTAGAAGCGCCCTTCCGCATGAATATGCACGCCGCTGCATAAGTGGCCGACATGCTTGTGGAAGGTCGGCTCGAACGAGATGTCGCGAAGGATGCATCCCTCGAGCCATTCCGGCGCGAGCGCGCGCATCTCGGCGATGACCCGGCGGGCGTCGATGTCGGGCGCGCCGAACAGTTCGAGCGGCCGGGTCGTCCCCCGCCCTTCCGAGAGCGTCGTCCCTTCGAGCATCACCGTCCCCGCATAAGCGCGCGCCATGTTGAGGTTGGGCGCGTTGGGGCTGGGGTTGATCCACACCCGCTCGGCCAGCGGCCAGCCGAAGCCGGGACCTTCCTCGGGCGCGTAGCCCTCCATCTCGATCACCCGGTAATCGACGTCGAGCCCGAGCTTGTCGACGAACCACGCCCCGAGCTCGCCGAGGGTCAGGCCGTGGCGCATCGGCAAGGGCCCCGCGCCGACGAAGCTTTCCCAGCCCGGCCGCAGGGTCAGCCCCTCGATCGGGCGGCCCGCGGGATTGGGCCGGTCGAGCACCCAGACCGACTTGCCGTGCTTCGCCGCCGCCTCGATCACGTAGAGCAAGGTGGTGATGAAGGTGTAGATCCGGCAGCCGAGGTCCTGGAGATCGACCAGGATCACGTCGAACGTCCCCATCGATTGCCCGCTCGGCCGCCGCACCTCGCCGTAGAGGCTGAACACCGGGATTCCGTGCTCCGGATCGGTGAAATCCGGCGATTCGACCATATTGTCCTGCTTGTCGCCCCTGAGGCCGTGCTGCGGGCCGAAGGCGGCGGTGAGATCGAGTCCTACGGCGGCGAGCGCGTCGATCGAGTGGGTCAGATCCTCGGTCACCGAGGCCGGATGGGCGAGCAAGGCGACTCGCCTCCCCTCCAGCGGCTTGCGCAAGGCGGGGTCGGCGAGCAGGCGGTCGATACCGAATTTCATGGTCAGACGAGTGGCGGGAGTTCGATCGCAAAGCAATCCGGATGATGAAAATCGGGCTTCTCAGGATTGGGGTTGGCGAGCGCCCAGTAAGACTTTGTCCCGTCGACTTCCTCAATCACCGCCGACAGGCCGGAACGACTGGGACCAGTCCACGGCGCGATCAAATCGAGCGCGACGCGCAGCGAGCAGCCGGTCACGTCGCTCCAGAAGTCGATCTTCGGCGGAGCGAGCGGCAAGTCGCGCATGCCTTTGCGATAGGAATCGAACCTGTAGGCGGCCCAGGCGCGGGACGGCGAGAAGTTGAATTCGAAATAGGAATCGTCCGGCACTTCCCGCGTGAAGAGCTCGAAGCATGTCGTCTTCCAAAGCTCGCCGCTTCGCTCGACGCGGCCAGGGGTCGGCACGGCCAGCCCACCGCTTGCGAACACCCGATATTCGAGCATCGTCGGGCGATAGCCACTTGGCGCGAAGGTGGCGCGGATTCGCTCGACCGACCGGGCAGGCGTATCCGGATGACAAATCAGATCGACGTGCATCGCCTCCCCCTACGTCATTCCCGCGCAAGCGGGAATCCAGCTTCTCTGCCCCGCGCCAGCAAGAAAGAAGCTGGATCCCCGCTTGCGCGGGGATGACGTGGCGCACGTGTCTCGGTAAGCACACGCCGTCATGACCGACTACAAATCCGATCTCCTCCGCTCCCTCTCCGAGCGCGGCTACATCCACCAGGTGACCGACGCCGCGGGCTTGGATGCGCTCGCGGCCAAGGAGATCGTGCCGGGCTATGTCGGCTTCGACGCCACCGCGCCCTCGCTCCACGTCGGCAGCCTCGTCCAGATCATGATGCTCCGCCGCCTGCAGCGGGCCGGGCACAAGCCGATCGTGGTGATGGGCGGGGGAACGACCAAGATCGGCGATCCATCGGGCAAGGACGAGAGCCGCAAATTGCTCACGAGCGAGACGATCGAGGCCAACATCCAGTCCATCTTCCGCACTTTCCAGCATTTCCTCACCTTCGCGCCCCAGGGTGAGGAGGGGACCCCGACCGACGCGATCATGGTCAACAATGCCGACTGGCTGGACCATCTCGATTACATTCCGCTGCTGCGCGACATCGGCCCGCATTTCACGATCAACCGGATGCTGACCTTCGACAGCGTGCGCCTCAGGCTCGAGCGCGAGCAGCCGCTGACCTTCCTCGAGTTCAACTACATGATCCTCCAGGCCTACGACTTCCTCGAACTGTCGCGCCGGGTGGCGTGCCGGCTGCAGATGGGCGGATCGGACCAGTGGGGCAACATCGTCAACGGCATGGAGCTGGCGCGGCGCGTAGACGGCACCCAGCTCTACGGCCTCACCACCCCGCTGATCACCACCGCCGACGGCGGCAAGATGGGCAAGACCGCAGCGGGTGCCGTCTGGCTCAACGCGGAGCAGCTTGGCCCTTACGATTACTGGCAATTCTGGCGGAACACGCAGGATGCCGACGTCGGCAAGTTCCTGCGGCTGTTCACCGATCTGCCGCTCGACGAGATCGCGCGCCTTGAGGCGTTGCAAGGGCAGGAGATCAATGAGGCCAAGAAGGTTCTGGCCGATGCGGCGACGGCGCTCCTGCACGGCGAGGAGGCGGCGGCGGGCGCGGCGGAGACGGCGCGCAAGACCTTCGAGGAAGGCGCCGCGGGGGAAGCGCTTCCCACGCTCAAGGTGACCGGCGAGATCGGCCTTATCGACGCGCTGATCGGCCTTGGCCTCGTCGCCTCCAAGAACGAGGCGCGGCGGCTGATCGCCCAGGGCGGAGCGCGGGTGGATGGCGAGGCGGTGAGTGAGGACCAGAGCATCGCCGTTTCCGGCGAAGTCCGGGTTTCAGCCGGCAAAAAGAAGCACGGGCTGCTGGTTCCCTAATTCCTCCCCGGAACGGGGAGGGGGACCATGCGAAGCATGGTGGAGGGGTCGACGGCCTCGGATCGGCCCCACCACCACGACGCTTCGCGCCGCGGTCCCCCTCCCCGTTCCGGGGAGGATTTCAACAGTCACGCGCACCTCCCTGCGGAATTTGCGGGGCACCGCAGAAAAATCACGGGGAGCGCCGCAGAAAAATCACGGGGAGCACCGCTGAAAATCGCCGGGAGCCTCGCCGCCGGATAGCGTTCCGGGCGGCGCAAAACGATGTTTTCGCGCCTCCTGACGTGATTTCGGCGACGCGCCGACTGCATAAGGCTGCATAATTATGCAGAGCCAGCCTTTCGTGGCCATCCAGATGCCGTCGGCCCCACCACCATGCTTCGCATGGTCCCCCTCCCCGTTCCGGGGAGGAATTTAGCCGCCTCTTAGCAATCCCACCGCCGCGTCGCGCTCCATCAGATAAAGCAGGATCCGCGCCGCCCGGCCGCGCTCACCCTCCAGCCCCCCATCGCGGTCGACCAGCAGGCGCGCGTCGTCCATCGCCATCGGGGCCAGCTCTGCGATCTGCTCGGGGCCGGCGAGGCGGAACTGGGCTTCGCCGCTTTGCCGAGTCCCCAGAATCTCGCCGGCGCCGCGCAGGCGCAGGTCCTCCTCGGCGATCCGGAAGCCGTCATTGGTCTCGCGCATTAGGCTGAGGCGCGCGCGCGCCGTCTCGCTCAGCGTGTTGCCGCGCAGCAGCAGGCAGATGCTGTGCTGGTCGCCGCGCCCCACCCTGCCCCTGAGCTGATGCAGCTGGGCGAGGCCGAAGCGGTCGGCATGCTCGACGATCATCAAGGTCGCGTTGGGAACGTCGACCCCGACCTCGATCACCGTCGTCGCCACCAGCACGCCGATTTCGCCGCGTGCGAACGCCTCCATCACCGCGTCCTTGTCCGGGCCCTTCATTCGGCCGTGGACGACCCCGACCTTCGATCCGAAGCGCAGGCGAAGCACGCTCGCGCGCTCCTCGGCCGCGGCGAGGTCGCTCGTCTCGCTCTCCTCGACCAAGGGGCAGACCCAATAAGCCTGCCTTCCCGCCGAAAGATGACGGCCGAGGCCGTCGATCACGTCCGGCAGGCGCTCCTCGCTGACGACCCGGGTTTCGATCGGCTGGCGGCCCGGCGGCATCTCGTCGAGCCGGCTGACGTCCATCTCGCCATAATGGGTCAGCGTCAGCGTTCGCGGGATCGGAGTCGCGGTCATCACCAGGAGATGGGGCGGCCGCTCCGCTTTCGCCGCCAGCATCATCCGCTGGGCGACGCCGAAGCGGTGCTGCTCGTCGACCACGGCAAGGCCGAGCCTCTTGTAGGCGACCGCCTGCTGGAAGATGGCGTGGGTGCCGACGAGAATGTCGATCGAGCCGTCGGCGAGGCCCATCAGGCAGGATTCCCGCGCCCTCCCCTTCTCCCGCCCGGTGAGGATGGCGACATTGACGCCGAGCCCTGAAAGCTGCCGCGAAAGCGTGTCGTAATGCTGGCGGGCGAGGATCTCGGTCGGCGCGAGCAAGGCCGCCTGGGCGCCGGCCTCGACCGCGGCCAGCATCGCCATCAAGGCGACCAGGGTCTTGCCCGAGCCGACGTCGCCCTGGAGCAGGCGGAGCATCGGCACCTCCTGCTGGAGGTCCCCCTCGATTTCCGCCACCGCGCCGCGCTGGGCCGAGGTCGGTGCATAGGGGAGCTTCAAGCGGTCGCGCAGCCGGCCGTCGCCCTTCAGGGGCACGCCCTTGCGCCTGCGCGACGAGGCGCGGACGAGGTTGAGCGCGAGCTGGTTGGCGAACACCTCGTCATAAGCGAGCCGCTCGCGCGCCTTGGCCGCGGCCGGATCGCGGTGCGCGGTCTCCAGCGCCTCGGCCCAGCCGGGCCAGTCCTGCTGCGCCTTGAGGCTCGGCTCGATCCATTCGGCCAGCTCCGGCCGGCGGGCCAGGGCCTGCCCGGCGAGGTCCGACAGGCGATGGTTGGTCAGGCCTTCGGACAGCGGATAGACCGGCTCGCGCTCCGGGATCGCCGCCGCGTCCTCGGGCGCCATCACATGGTCCGGATGGACCATCTGCAATTCCTGGCCGTAGCGATCCAGCCGTCCGGAGACGATTCGCGGCTCGCCGATCGGCAGTTGCTTCTTCCCCCAGCCGGGATTGTTGAAATAGGTCAAAGTCACATAATCGCCGCCGGCATCCTGAGCGAAGATTCGGAACGGCCCGCGCCCGCCGCTCTGGCGATAGTCGCGCGCGGTCAGCTCCACCGTGATCGTCCGCCCGACGTCCGCCTCGTCCAGCCGCTCCACCTTCTTGCGGTCGATCCAGCCGGTCGGCAGGTGGAACAGGATATCGACCACCCGGTCGAGCTTCAGCCGGTGCAACGGACGGCCAAGCGCCGGCCCGATGCCCTTCAGCACCTCCACCTCGGCGAACAATGGGTTGAGAATGTCTGGGCGCATGATCGCTCATTGGTCTGCCCCAGATCGTCGTTCCAGCGAAAGCTGGAATCGCATTTCCTTCCCTTCTTCCTTCGCGTCCTTCGCGCCTTCGCGTGAAACCAACTTCCTTTTTCTTTCACGCGAAGGCGCGAAGAACGCGAAGAAGAAATAAGAGCCCAGCTTTCGCTGGCATGGCGAAAGGGAGAGCCCTACAGCGGCCCATCGAAGCCGCCTGGATTTCCAGCGCGGCCTTTTCCGCGTGGAGCTTATGGACCGCAGAGACCGCCTCAAACGCCTCAGATTCCGCGCCTGGCACCGCGGCGTGCGGGAGGCGGACATGCTGGTCGGCGGCTATTTCGACCGCTGGCACGAGGCGTGGAGCGACGATGACATGGCCTGGTTCGAGGCTTTGCTCGAGGAGCAGGACGTCGACATTCTCGGCTGGGCGATGGGAACCGCCGATGCGCCGGAGCGCTGGCGGGGCACGATGATGAACCGCCTTCAAGCCCTCGATTATATCCAGCACCCATGAGCGACGACCTCCAGAAGATCCTGACGGCCGCGAAGCCGATCACCCTAGCCGGCGTGCCCGGCGGATTCATGCCGTGGCTGGCCGCGGACCTCGCACGCGCCGCGAAAGGCCGTGCCGTGTTCGTCGCTCCCGACGAGGCGGCGATGCGGGCGCTGGCCGACGCTGCCGGTTATTTCGCGCCCGAGCTCGAAGTGCTGAGTTTCCCAGCCTGGGATTGCCTGCCCTACGACCGGTCCTCGCCCTCCCTGCGCAGCACATCCGAACGGCTGGCGACGCTCCACGCGCTGCAGCGGCCCGCGACGAAGCCCCAGCTCCTCGTCACCACCGTCAACGCCGCGACGCAGCGGACGCTGACTCCGTTCCGCGTGCGCCAGCTCGTCGCCCGCCTCGCGCCGGGCGAGCGGATCGACCGCGACCGGCTGAGCACATTGTTGCAGGCCAACGGCTACGGGCGCACCGAGACCGTCCGCGACCCCGGCGAGTTCGCGGTGCGGGGCGGCCTCGTCGACCTTTTCCCGGCGGGGGAGGAGCAGGCGCTGCGCCTCGATTTCTTCGGCGACGAGATCGAGAGCGTCCGCCGCTTCGATCCTGCCACCCAGCGAAGCATCGACCGGATCGAGGGCTTCACCCTCCTGCCCGCCTCCGAAACCCTGCTCGACGAGGAGAGCGTGAAGCGCTTCCGCTCGCGCTACCGCGAATTGTTCGGCGCCAACGCGACCGGCGATCCGCTCTACCAGGCGGTGTCGGACGGGCGGCGGATCGCCGGCGTCGATCACTGGCTGCCCTTGTTCGAGGAGCGTCTTTCGACCCTGTTCGACCATCTCGCCGACGACGACGTGATCGTCCGCGATCCGGGCGACGCGGGCGCGATCGAGGCGCGGTTCGAGGCGGTCGCCGATTATTACGAAAACCGCAAGCGCGCGCAGAGCAGCGACGCCGGCTCCTACCGCCCGCTCGCGCCCGACGCCCTTTATCTGCCGCGCGAGGAATGGGACGCCTTGGTCGCCGCCCGGCCGATGCACCTCGTCACTCCTTTCCGCGAACCGGAGAGCGCCGCCGTCATCGACTTCGCGGTCGAGGCCCCGCGCGACTTCGCGCCGGAGCGGGCGCAGGGGACCAACGTCTACGAGGCGGTCGTCGAGCACATCACCGCGCTCAGGCGGGCGAAGAAGAAGGTCGTGCTCGCTTCCTACACCGCCGGCTCGCGCGAGCGGCTCAAGGGGCTGCTGGCGGACCATGGGCTGACCAAGGTCGAGGAAGCGGAGAGTTGGCAGGAAGCGCTGGGGGCCTCGGCCATTGTCGCTCTCGCCGTCATCCAGCTCGATCACGGCTTCACCGGCCGCGACGTCGCGCTGCTGACCGAGCAGGACATGCTCGGCGACCGCCTGGTGCGCCGCCGCCGCAAGAAGAAGGGCGCCGACGCCTTCCTCGCCGAGCTGGCAACGCTCTCGCCCGGCGACCTCGTCGTCCACGCCGATCACGGCATCGGCCGCTACGAGGGGCTGACCCAGATCCCCGTGCAGAAGGCGCCGCACGATTGCGTCGCGGTCGAATATGCCGGCGGCGACAAGCTCTACGTGCCGGTCGAGAATATCGACATCCTCTCGCGCTACGGCTCCGAGAGCGAGGGCGTGGCGCTCGACAAGCTGGGCGGCGAGGCCTGGCAGCGGCGCAAGTCGCGGATGAAGGAGCGAATCCGCGAGATCGCCGGCGACCTCATCAAGATCGCCGCCGAGCGCGCTCTGCGCCCAGGCGCGGTGGCGGAGCCCGACACCGGTTACGCCGCCTTCGCCGACCGCTTCCCCTATGAGGAGACCGACGACCAGGACCGCGCGATCTCCGACGTGGTGAATGATCTCTCCGCCGGCCGGCCGATGGACCGCCTGGTCTGCGGCGACGTCGGCTTCGGCAAGACCGAGGTGGCTCTGCGCGCCGCCTTCATCGCCGCGATGTCGGGGCTGCAAGTGGCGCTCATCGCACCCACCACCCTCCTCGCCCGCCAGCATTTCACGACCTTCAAGGAGCGCTTCCAGGGCTTCCCGATCGAGATCGGACGCCTGTCGCGCCTCGTCCCGGTGGCGGAAGCCAAGGTGACCAGAGAAGGCCTCAAGGCGGGCAAGATCGACATCGTCGTCGGCACCCACGCGATCCTTTCCAAATCGGTCGAGTTCCGCAATCTCGGCCTGGTCGTCGTCGACGAGGAGCAGCGCTTCGGAGTCACCCACAAGGAGCGGCTCAAGGCGCTGCGCGCCGACGTCCACGTCCTCACCCTCACCGCCACCCCGATCCCGCGCACGCTGCAAATGGCGATGTCTGGCCTTCGCGAGCTCAGCGTGATCCAGACGCCGCCTGTCGACCGCCTGGCAGTGCGCACCTACGTCATGCCCTGGGATCCGGTCGTCATCCGCGAGGCGCTGCTGCGCGAACATTATCGCGGCGGGCAAAGCTTCTTTGTCGTTCCGCGGATCAAGGACCTACCCGACATCGAGGAGTTCCTCCGGGGCGAGGTTCCCGAGGTCCGCTACGTCGTCGCCCACGGCCAGATGTCGCCGACCGAGGTCGAGGAACGGATGAGCGCCTTCTACGACCGCAAATATGAGGTGCTGCTGTCGACCACGATCGTCGAATCCGGCCTCGACATCCCCAGCGCCAACACGATGATCATCCACCGCGCCGACCGCTTCGGCCTCGCCCAGCTCTATCAGCTGCGCGGCCGAGTCGGCCGGGCCAAAACCCGCGCCTACGCTTATTTCACCACCCCCGCGAACCGGCTGCTCACCGAGACCGCCGACAAGCGCCTCCAGGTGCTCGCCGCATTGGACAGCCTCGGCGCCGGCTTCCAGCTCGCCACCCACGATCTCGACATTCGCGGCGCCGGCAACCTCCTCGGCGACGAGCAATCGGGCCACATCAGGGAGGTCGGCTTCGAGCTCTACCAGTCGATGCTCGAGGAGGCGATTTTGGAAGCCAAGGCGGGCGGCCTCGCGCCGCGCGTCGAAGCCTTCTCGCCGCAGATCACGGTCGACGCCCCGATCCTCATCCCCGAGGCCTACGTCCCCGATCTCGACCTTCGCATGGGCCTCTACCGCCGCCTCAACGAGCTCGAGACCCGCGACGACATCGAGCCCTTCGCCGCCGAGATGATCGACCGCTTCGGCAAGCTCCCGCCCGAGACCGCGAACCTGCTCAAGATCATCGAGATCAAGATGAACGCGAAGCAGGCGATGGTCGCCAAGCTCGATGTGGGGCCCAAGGGCGCTCTGGTCGCGTTTCACAACGACAGCTTCCCCGACCTGCCGGGCCTGCTCACCTATGTCGAGCACCTCAAGGGCACGGCCAAGCTGCGCCCGGATTCGAAGCTGGTGATCACCCGCGGCTGGCCGGATGCCGAATCTCGCCTCAACGGTGCACTGCAATTGTCGAAGGGGCTGGCGAAGATTCTGGGGTAGGCCGGCGGGCCACCGCGTTAACTTCGTTCCACGCTTCAGCCAACGTCCGGGACGAACCGTTCACCCGCCGGGATACGCCGACCCGGCCGTGGCTATTTGCTTCAGGGAATCCCTGTAGGGTGACCTCATTCCGGGGTCCGGGGGGATTCATGACGTTTTCGCCGTCCATCACGCGCTTGGCGCTTCGCATTCTGCTAGCCGTGGGGCTGGCCACCGCTGCCGCGGCTCCCGCCGCCGCGGCGCTGCAATGCGCGCCTTATGCGCGGGCCCAGTCCGGAATCGAGATCCACGGCAATGCCGGTACCTGGTGGGACCAGGCGGCGGGACGCTACCGCCGCGGCTCGGAGCCCCGCGTCGGCGCGGTGCTCGCCTTCCAGCCCTCGCGCGCCATGCCGATCGGGCACGTCGCCGTCGTCGCCGAGATCGTCGACGGGCGTCACGTCTATCTCAACCACGCCAACTGGTCCGGCCCCGGCCGGATCGAGCGCCGGGCGCTGGCCGAGGACGTTTCTCCGAACGGCGACTGGAGCGAGGTCCGCGTCTGGTACGCGCCGCAGCGCTCGCTGGGGCTGCGCTCAAACCGGGCGGCCGGCTTCATCTACAACGAGGCGCCGGGCGATGCCGCTCCCGCCACCGCGCCCACCATGGCAATCGCCGCGGCCACCTTCGCCGCCTCGGCCGGCACCGACGTAACCGCCCGCCTGCGCTAACCGGCTTCGGCTTCCGCCTGTGAGCGCTCCAAGGGACTGACAACGATATTGGGCTGAAAGCCCTTTTTTGTTTGAATCAGCCTGCGATCAAGCTGATGAGTTCGTCGGTTGCAACAGGCGGAGCGCACAGGAACCCCTGGTACATCGTGCAGCCCTCCTCGGCGAGCAGGGCCAGCTGCTCCTCGGTCTCCACCCCCTCGGCGATCACGTCGAGGCCGAGCGAGCGCGCCATCTCGATCACGCTCCTCACCACCACCCGGTCGCGGGCCGATCCGGCGATGTCCTGCGAGAGCCTCTTGTCGAGCTTGAGATAGTCGAGCGGAAGCGCCTTCAGATAAGCGAGGCTCGAATAGCCGGTGCCGAAATCGTCGATCGCCGCGCGAAGGCCCCCGCTCCTCAGCTCCGCCAGCAAAGCCGCCGCCGCCGCCAGATCCTCGATCAGCCCGCTCTCGGTGACCTCGACCGTCAGCCGCTCGGGCGCGAAGCCGCTCTCGCGCACCGAGGCGAGGAACTGGCCGGCGAAGCCCGGGCGGGCGATGTCGGCGGCGGTGATGTTGACCGCGAGCCTCAGGTGGCCGAGCGCCTCGGGCCAGGCGGCCGCGGCGGCGATCGCCTTGCGCTGCACATGGTCCGAAAGCTGGGCGAGATAGTCCGAGCCCTCGGCCACTCCGAACAGGGTCGCAGCGCCCAATTCGCCATATTGCGGGTGCCGCCAGCGCGCGAGCGCCTCGACCCCGCTGATCGCGCCGCTCGTTACCGAGACCTGCGGCTGGAAGCGGATCTCGATCTCGTCCTGGTCGAGCGCACGCCTGAGGTCGACCTCGAGCCGGTCGCCGCGCGCGGTGGCGCTTTCGGCGCCTGCCTCGATCACATGGACCGGCGCGCCCTCGCCCCCCGCTTCGGCGAGCGCGGCGCTTGCCCGGCGAAGGAAGGCGGCCGCGTCGTCGCCCGGCGCCGCGGCGGCGATCCCGGCGCGGCTGCCGAGGTTGATGACATGATCGCCGGAGACGAACGGCCGGCCGATCGCCTCGATCAGCTCGCCGGCGAGGAACTGGCCGTCTGCGAGGCTGGCGGGCGCGGCGAGCAACACGGCGAACTCGGCGCCCGCCATGCGCGCGACCAGCCGCGGCCGCGCCGCGCCGCCGACATGGCGCTCGATCCGCCGCCCCACCGCCTGAAGCACCGCGTCGCCCGTCTGGCGGCCGAAGGCGGCGTTGATCGCGTCGTAGCGGCTGACCGAGAGGAGCACTGCGACCAGGGGACAGTTACTAGTAACTGTCCCCGCTTTCTCACTAGTAACTGTCCCCGCTTTCTCGGCGGCCAATTGCTCGGCGATCCAGGCGCGCGCGGTCCGGCCGTCGGCGAGCCCTGTGAGCGGGTCGCGGCCCTGCGGCCCGCGTCTGATCGCCTCGGCGCGACCGACCACGTCGCCCTCGCTTCGCCGCAGGTGATGGGCGATCCGCTCACCGCCCTCCTCGTCATGGGCGAAGGCGGTCGCCTCGCCGGTTTCCAGCAGCCGGTCGACCGCGTCGCGCGCCGCGCGCCTTCCGGCGGGGTCGAGCTTTCGGAACAGGTCCATCAGGCTGATCCGGCCGCCTTCGCCGGCGCCGAAGCCGACCTGCCGGGCGAGCGCCGGCGAAAGCTCGACGGTGCGCGATCCCGGCTGCCAGCGCCACGAGGCGGAATCGGCCGCCTCGCCTGCCCGCCGGGTCGTGCGCAGGTCGCCGCCGACCCGCTCGGCATGGCGCCGGGCGAACTGCAGGGCCTGGACGAGCTGGACATCGGGAAACGGGCTGACGAGGAAATGGGTCGCGCCGTGGCGGTGGAAGGTCTCGAGCGCCGCGGCATCGCCCCTGGAGAGCAGCACCAGCAGGGCCGCGGCATTGGCCTCGGCCGCGTCGGCGATCGCCCGCACCGCTTCCTGCCCCTCGGCCAGAGCGCCGCGCGCATCGATCACCGCCACCGAGGCGCCCGAAGCGACGAACCGCGCCTCGGCATTGTCCGCCCGCCGCGCCGCGATCGGCTGCCACCCGGCGCCCTCGGCAAGGCGCGACAATTCGTCGCGATGGCGAAAGGAAAGAATGAAGAGCGGTGCTCCCATCCCGCGTGTCTAACCGCGCCGCGAAGCCCCGCCAATCGGCTTAACCTGTGTTTCCCGCCTTGGGACGTTCAGGCCATCGCGGATTGCAGACCCACATGCGCGACGAAGGGCGCGAAATCGCGGCCGGCGGAGAGCAAGGCGGCGCCGTTGCGGAGGCACCAGGTCGCGATCAAAGTATCGATCGTCTTGCGCACTATCACGCCCTTGGCGCGTAGCAGCCGGTAATTGCGAGCGGCCTCGACCGCGGCGTCGCGCCCGCCCACTTCGACGATCGTGAGCGTGTCGAACAGGCGAAGCGCCGTTCGGAAATCGCGCTCCGAGTCGAACCCTTGCAGAACTTCGGTCAGGACCACGTCGCCGGTGACCAACTCGTCTTCGCCGAGGAGCGCGTCGAGCCGGTCGGCCTCCGGCGTCGGGGCGCCGCGGAAATAGTCGATCCACACGCTCGAATCGACGAAGATCATGCCTGCGGGATCACTCGGCGCCATCCGTCCGCATCGCCTCCAGATCGCCGGTCCACGAGGTCAGCTTGCCGCGATGCTCCCGGATGCTTGCCTGCCGCCGCAACCGCACCAGCGCGCGCAGGCCAAGCTCGACCGTTTCTCGCTTGGTCGCCGCGCCGCTGGCTTTCATCGCCGCGTCCATCAGCGCGTCGTTAATGACGATATTTGTCCGCATGTGTATCTCCGCCCCCATTTATACACATCTCCTACTCGGAGCGCAACCGCATGGCGCATTGACGCCCCCCGCCCCCGCCCCCTAGCTAGGGCTATGACAGGGGCTCCGCACAAGCCGATGGCGCTGGTCGCTTCCAATGCGGAGGCGGCGCAGGCGGCCGAAGTCATGCTGCGCAAGCGCTACGAGTTCGTCCCGATGGAGGAGGCGGAGCTGATCGTCGCACTGGGCGGCGACGGGTTCCTGCTGCACACCCTCAGGGAACGCCTCGGCGACGGCCATGTCTGCCCGGTCTTCGGGATGAACCGCGGCACGGTCGGTTTCCTGATGAACGAATGGCGGCTCGACGGGCTGATCGAGCGGCTCGCGCGCGCCAAGACCTTCACCGTCTCCCCCCTGGAGATGAAGGTGGTGACGGCCGACGGGCAGAGCTTCCGCCACCATGCGATCAACGAGGTCTCCCTGCTTCGCGAGACTCGCGAGACGGCTTGGATCGAGGTTTCGGTGGGCGGCCGCGTGGTGCTGCCCCAGCTGGTCTGCGACGGGGTGCTGGTGGCGACTCCGGCCGGCTCGACCGCCTACAACCTGTCCGCCAACGGGCCGATCCTCCCGCTCGGCTCGAAGCTCGTCGCTCTGACCCCGATCAGCCCGTTCCGCCCGCGGCGCTGGCGCGGCGCGCTGATCCCCGACAATCTCAAAATCTCGTTCCGGGTGCTCGATCCGCAGAAGCGCCCGATCTCCGCGGTCGCCGACCAGATCGAGGTGCGCGACGTGGCGACGGTCGAGGTCGGCATCGACGCAATCGAGAACCTGACCTTGATGTTCGATCCCGAGCACGCGCTCGACGAGCGGATCACGATGGAGCAGTTCGCCGTCTGAAAAGAGGCCGCCGTGGGTTGCATCGCGGCGGCGCCTTGCTATAGCCGCGCCTCGCCGAAAGGCTGCTCCCCGGTAGCTCAGTGGTAGAGCGTTCGACTGTTAATCGAATGGTCGCTGGTTCGAATCCGGCCCGGGGAGCCATTTCCAACATTTCCGCTTCCTCCACCCGCCGCCGAATCGCGAGCGCGGCCGGAGCTTTGGCCCCGGCCGCACCTTGCGCCCTAAGACGGATGTGTCGGATCAGCTTGCCGCGTCGGCGAGCGCGACCTTGCGCATCCGGCGGCGACCCACTGCACGCTTGGCGACCGCCGCCCGCGCCAGTCGCCGGCCCGGGCCGGCCCCCTCGCCTTCGTCCTCATCCGCACCATCATCGTCCCCTTCGCCGCGCTCGTGGAAGAGCTTGGTGAGGATCAGCCGGCGCAGCCGCCGGCGGCGGACGCCCTTGGCGAAGAAGAGCTTGGCGAGGCGATTGTCGTCGCCGCCCTCCTCCCCGATGTCGTCGTCGTCTTCATCGTCCGAGTCCATGCGGCGGGCCACCAGAGCCGCGCTTCCGAACCGGCGGCGGCGCATCCTTTTGGCCATCAGCAGCTTCGCCAGGCGGTGCTCCTCGCCGCCTTCCCCGTCATCGTCGATGTCGAGATCGTCGTCATCGTCATCGGTATCGGCGCGCAGATGGCGCGCCAGCATCGCGGCACGGGCGAACCGGCGGCGACGCAGCTTTCTGGCGAACAGGAACTGCGCGAGCCGGTGCTCTTCGCCGCCGCCCTCGTCGTCGATGTCGATGCCGTCGTCATCGTCGTCGTCGTCGGCATCGGACCGCAGATAACGGGCGATCATCGCCGCGCGTCCGAACCTGCGGCGACGCATCCGTCTGGCCAGTAGCAGCTTCGCCAGGCGATGCTCGCCGCCGCCCTCCTCATCCTCGTCGTCGATGTCCTCGTCGTCTTCATCCGATCGCGCGCGCAGGAAGCGCGCGATCAGCGCGGCACGGGCGAACCGGCGGCGGCGCATCTTCCTGGCGAAGAGGAGGCGGGCCAGGCGATGCTCCTCGCCGCCCTCCTCCTCGTCGTCGATCTCGTCCCCATCATCCTCATCGCTCGAGCGGGCCTCCAGCAGGCGGGCAATGAGGGCAGCGCGGCCGATCCTCCGGCGGCGCATCTTGCGGCCGAGCAGGAAGCGGACCAGCCGGCCGTCGCCGTCATCGTCCTCGTCGTCCACCTCCTCGCCGTTATCGCCGTCGTCGCGCTGACGGATCAGGTGGGCGACGAACAACCGGCGCAGTCGCCGGCGCCGGGCCGCGCTGCCGAGCAGGAGGGCCGCGAGGCGATGATCCTCGCCGCCTTCGTCCTCATCTTCGTCGATGTCGCCGACCGTGTCGCAGTCGTCCCCCTGCCGGTCGCGAAGCAGCCGGGCGATCAGCAGACGGCGCAGGCGCTTGCCCTTGGCCATCCTGCCCCCTGCGAGGATCCTGGCCAGATCGTCGTCGTCTCGCCCGCCGAACCGGCCGGCGCCGTTATGAGCTGCATAAGTCATCTTCACTCTCCTCGTTGGGACGGTGGATCAGTGCGGCGTGGTGCCTGCGGTGGTCGCGGCCTGTGCGATCAGCGTGCCGACGATGGCGCGGTTGAGGACCTCGCTCTCGGTCAGCTGCCGGGCGCGGCTTCGCTCGAGGAGCGATTGCAGCAGCATCGCGCTGAGCTCGTCGTCGGCCCTGGATTCGGTGGGGTGCGCCTCGCCGTCGTCGCCGAGGACGCACTCGATTCCGGCTTCGAACGCCTGCTCGACGAGCCGGCGGACCGTGGCGCCCGCCTTGATCCTGGCAAGACGGGCCTTGTCCTCGGCCGACAGCGCCTGGTGCGCGCCCGTCGCGTCCAGCCGCTCGAGCTTCACGATCCGCCCATTGGCGGCGTCGATCGTCAAGGCGAAGAGGTCCGGCGGGGTCACCTGCGGCTCGGGCGCCTTCGGCTTGCGCTTGTCGGGTGCGGCGGCCTTGGGGTCGGCCGGGGCGGCTTCGTCATTTGTGGGCATGACAGTCTCCAGTTGCGGATGCGCTCCTCGAACGGGGTCATTCGCTCGCGGCCCGGCGCCGGCGCCTGGAGAGGGTTCCAGGCGACCTGTGCGGTTCCGAAGATCGAATGCGGCGCGCGAGTGGAGCGGCCGGAACGGTCATAGGCCTGCGGTCAGGCGGCGATAGTCGGGTTCATTGCCCATGGCCGGCTCCGGGTACATCCCGAGGCAACTAACCCGCAGGCGCGGCTCGGGCCGTAGCGCGAACGCGGTGAACGGAGGGCATGGTTCGGGAACCGCTCCGCCCGGCGATGTGTTTGCAGGGACAAAGAAAAGAGGAGGCGAACATGGCGACCCGTACCCGTTCCAGATCGACCAACGAGAACAGCGAAAGCGGCGGCGGCGGCCGGACATCCTCCGGCTGGTCGGGCGGCCAGGCCGGCGTGCTCGCGGCCGCGGCGGTGGCCGGAGCGGCGGTCGGGCTCGCCGCCAATTACGGGCGCAAGATGGTCGTCCAGAGCATGACCGGCGATTGGCAGGAGATGCTGGAGGCCGAGCACGACATGGTCCGCGCCCTGTTCGACAAGCTTGAAGCGACCGAGGACGGCCAGACCTGGATCCGCGCCCACACGCTCACCAAGATCAAGAACGCGCTCGGCAAGCACGCGCTCCAGGAGGAGAACGTCATCTACCCCGCGCTCCGCGAGGCGAACCAGGCGCACGACGCCGACGCGCTCAACGGCGAGCACGGCTACATCAAGACCTACCTCTACGAACTCGACACCATGCCCAAGGAAGGCGCCGCCTGGCTCGAAAAGGCGCGCGAGTTCCGCGCCATGCTCGACGAGCATATGCGGATGGAGGAGGAGCAGGTCTTCCCCGCCTTCCGCGCCGCGCTCAGCGAGGAGCAGAGCGACAGGCTCACCACGGCGATGCAGCGCGAGGGAATGAAGCTCGCCTGACCGGGCAGGCCACGGCGATGGTCGCGCTCAGGCGACCATCCCGTGGCAATGCTTGTACTTGCGCCCCGAGCCGCACGGGCAGGGCGCGTTGCGGCTCTCCGGCACGGGCACGTCGCCGCCGGCCATGAACGGCATTTCCGGCGGCGCGGTCTGGAGCGGCGGCAGGCGCGAGAGGATCGCGCCGGTCCCCGCGTCGATGTCGTAGGTGTCGTCGTCGCCGGTGAATGGATCGATATGGTGGGTGACGAAATCGGGCATCGGCGGCAGGTCCGCCGGGGACATGCTGAATTGCGCCAGCGCGAGCGTGCGCGTGACGTCCTCCCGGATCAGTCCGAGCATCCGCTCGAACATCGCGAAGGCCTCGTGCTTGTATTCGTCGATCGGCTTTTTCTGGGCGTAGGCGCGCAGGTGCACGACCTGGCGTAGCGCGTCGAGCATCGAAAGATGCTCCTTCCAGTGGTGATCGAGGCTCTGGAGCAGGATCTCCTTCTCGAGCTGGATCCAGCTGTCCTCGGGAATCTCGCGCGATTTCTCCTCGACCTGCGAATCCGCCAGCGCCTGGAGCCGTTCGACGAACATCTCGGGCTCGACCGCTTCTTCCTTGACCCACGCCTCGAACGGCGGCGTCAGGGCGAACACCTTCTCGACCCGCTCGGTCAGCAAAGCGAGATCCCACTGCTCGGGATAGCTATTGGGCGGGATCGCCTCGCCGACGATCGTGTTGACCGTCTCGGCGCGCATGTCGGTGACGACGTCGCCGACCGTCGCGGCGTCCATGATGTCCGCGCGCTGCTCGTAGATGACCTTGCGCTGGTCGTTCATCACGTCGTCATATTCGACGACCTGCTTGCGGATGTCGTAGTTGCGCGCCTCGACCTTCTTCTGCGCGGTCTCGATCGCTTTGGAGATCCATGGGCTGATGATCGCCTCGCCGTCGGCGAGGTTCTTGTTCATCAGGCGCGCGAACATCGTCTGCGGGCCGAAGATGCGCAGCAGGTCGTCGTCGAGGCTCAGGTAGAAGCGGCTGAGGCCCGGATCGCCCTGGCGGCCCGAGCGGCCGCGCAGCTGGTTGTCGATCCGGCGGCTCTCGTGGCGCTCGGTGCCGAGCACGAACAGGCCGCCGGCGGCGATCACGCGCTCCTTCTCCTCGGCCACCTCCTGCCGGATCTTCTCCTCCGCCTTCTCGCGCGCGGGGCCCGGCTCCATTGCCGAGAGCTCGTCGTTGATGCGGAATTCGATATTGCCGCCGAGCTGGATGTCGGTGCCTCGGCCGGCCATGTTGGTGGCGACCGTCACCGCCCCGGGCCGGCCGGCCTGGGCGACGATATGGGCCTCGCTCTCATGCTCGCGCGCGTTCAGCACGGCGTGCTTGATCTTCTCCTTCTTGAGCCATTCGGAGAGGAGCTCGGATTTCTCGATCGAGACGGTGCCGACGAGGATCGGCTGGCCGCTCTTTTGCTTCTCGCGGATCGCCTCGACGATAGCCCCGAACTTGTCGTCCTGGTTCTTGTAGAATTCGTCGTCGTCGTCGCTTCGCCTGACCGGGCGGTGGGTCGGGATCGAGACCACGTTCATCTTGTAGATGTCGTAGAATTCGGCCGCCTCGGTGGCCGCGGTGCCGGTCATGCCCGAAAGCTTCGGATACATACGGAAATAATTCTGGAAGGTGATCGAGGCCAGAGTCTGGTTCTCCGGCTCGATGTTGACGCCTTCCTTGGCCTCGACCGCCTGGTGAAGGCCGTCGGACCAGCGGCGGCCGTCCATCATCCGCCCGGTGAAGGGGTCGATGATCACCACCTTCCCTTCCTTGACGATATAATCGATGTCCCGCTTGAAGGCGACGTTGGCCTTCAGCGCCTGGTTGAGGTGGTGGACCACCTGGGTGTTCTCGAAATCGTAGAGGTTGGAGCCGACCAGAAGGCCTTCCGTCTCCAGCAGGCGCTCCATCCGCTCGGTGCCGTCCTCGGTCAGAAGGACGCGCTTGTCCTTCTCGTCATATTCGTAATCCTCGGCCGGAATCGTCTTCACGATCCGGTCGAGCGAGATGTAGAGCTCGGACTTGTCGTCGGTCGGCCCCGAGATGATCAGCGGCGTGCGCGCCTCGTCGATCAGGATCGAATCCACCTCGTCGACGATCGCATAGCTGAACGGCCTTTGGACCATCTGCTGGCGGTCGAACTTCATGTTGTCGCGCAGATAATCGAAGCCGAGCTCGTTGTTGGTGCCGTAGGTGATGTCCGCGTGGTAGGCGTCCCGGCGCTGGAAATCGGCGATGTTGGGGACGATCACGCCCACGGTGAGGCCGAGGAAGCGGTAGATCTGGCCCATCCAGTCGGCGTCGCGCTTGGCGAGATAATCGTTGACGGTAACGACGTGGACGCCCTTGCCCTCGAGCGCGTTGAGATAGACCGCCAGGGTCGCGACCAGCGTCTTGCCCTCGCCGGTGCGCATCTCGGCGATCTCGCCGCGGTGGAGGACGATTCCGCCGATCAGCTGAACGTCGTAATGGCGCTGGCCGAGCGTGCGCTGCGCGGCCTCACGGACCGTCGCGAAGGCTTCGGGAAGGATGTCGTCGAGAGTCTCGCCGGCCGCGAGGCGTTCCTTGAACCTGGCGGTCTGGCCCTGGAGCTCCTCGTCGCTCAGCGCCTGGATGGAGGGCTCGAACGCGTTGATCTTGTCGACGATCTTGCGGAGCGAGCGGACGTAGCGGTCGTTCGACGACCCGAAAATGGCTTTGGCGAATCCGGCGAGCATGTTGGAATCCTGAAATTTGTGCGGTGCAGCCCGGCCGGCGGCCGGAGCTTGGGAAAGCGGGATCGGGAGGGCGCGGAAGATGCGCCGCGGGCTCACTCGATCAGGCGGTCCGCGTAGAGAGCCACCGCCGCCTTGAGATCGAAGCGGGGCGCAAGGAAGATCGCCCGGATACGGGGCGCGAAACTGGCCGCCGGCACTTGCAGCCGTGCGACCCGCTGGACCTGCTCGACGCAGGGCGCCTGCGCCTCCATCGACGCCGCGTGATGCGGACGCACGTCGGGCGCACGAACGCCCGAAAAGGCGCCCGTCACCGCGCTCAGCATCGCCGACAGGATCAGCAGAAATTCCGTCACCCGCGCGACATAGGGACGAAGCGCGCGGAGGTCCATGCCTTCAAGCGGCGCACGCGTTGAAAAATCGGCGGCATTTGCCTGGCCGGCGAGCATGGAAAGACGATGGAAGGCGGCTGTGTGCCTGCGGCAGCGTGGGCTGGGCCACTGCCAGCCCTTTTCGGGCGCTGCGACCATGGCATTCGCGTGAACGTTGGTCAGGCACACCGCCGAACGTGGAAGAGTCCATATTGGTAGTCTTCAGGCCTCAACACGCGCGTTCCTGCGCGACCAACGATGATAAGGGGGGTAATCTCCTCTCCGTCGAGTTTGAGCAAGATCGCATAGTCTGCTTCGCCTCTCGCTACTCTTTCTCGCATCCATCGGGGCATGGACGCGTGAGGAACCGTCTGCAGACTGAAGATGTGCTCGTTCCACCGATTGGACGTCGCATCTGCCCGAATGCGGAAAAGCGCTCCGCGCTCGCCGGCGAAATCCTTATAGGTGATTTGCCTCTCCTCGATCTCAAGGTGGGCCGTTCCACAGTCGGTGCCCTCCCAAGTCCAACGACCGCGATATTCGGACACGTCCACCTGCCGCGGCGCGCAAGCGGCAAGACAGCATACGATAGATAGGGAAGGAATGGCCTTCATTCCCTCGGTCTAGCCACGCACCCGTTCCCTTGCGGTTAATTTGCCCAACTCCAAGGGGAGCGGAGCCCTCGAACAGGTTTCAGGCAGCCGCCAAATGCGGCGCGAGGAGCGTCTCGATCTTGCGCAGCGGCATGTAGCCGTCGAGCCGCTCGATCTCCTTGCCGTCGCTGAAAAGGATGCAGACCGGAAAGGTCTCGACCTCGTAGCGCTCGGCGGTCGCGGGATTGGCGTCGACGTCGAGCTTGGCGACCATCAGCCGTTCCTTCTCGGTCGCCGCCAGCGCACGCAGGCCGGGGCCGAGCAGCCGGCAGGGGCCGCACCACGACGTGCCGAACGCGACGAGGACGGGACGGCTGGAGCCCAGCACGTCCCGCTCGAAATTCGCGTCCGTGCAGATCCGCACGAAGCCCGCGCCCACCGCTCGCCCCCCTCTCGAGACGACTTAAAGAGCGCTTTCGAGCCAGGCCTGGATACGGCTCTTGGGCTCGGCGCCGACCTTGGTCGCGGCCGGGGCCCCGTCCTTGAACAGGATCATCGTCGGGATGCCGCGAACGCCATATTTGCCGGGCGCCTCGGGATTCTCGTCGATGTTGAGCTTGACGATGTTCACCCGGTCGCCGAGCTCGGCACTGAGCTCCTCGAGCGCCGGCGCGATCATCCGGCACGGCCCGCACCATTCCGCCCAGAAATCGACGAGCACCGGCTTCGACGCGTCGAGCACGTCGGCCTGGAAGGAGGAATCGGTGACGGAATTGGTGGCCATGAGAATCTCCTGATCTGGCTTTGTGCCGATGTAGGGCGGGACAGGCCGGTCCTCAACCACCGGCGGGGGCGTGCGTGTCCAATAGCGCGTCGGGGAGCGCGTGAAGCACAGGGGCGGCGGTGTAGAGCAAGGCGGCCTCGATCGTGCGGCCGGGGAAGATGACCCGAAGCGCCGCGCGATAGGCCGCCATCTGGCGCAGGTGCGCGGCGGGAATGTCCGCGACACCGGCGGGCGCCCTGCGGCCAGTCTTGAAATCGGCGATCAGGATTCGGCCGTCGGCGACCAGAAGCCGGTCGACCGTGCCGGCGATCACCGCGCCGCCGGGTATGACGGCGGCGATCGGCGCCTCGGCGAGCGCCTCGGGTCCGAACAGGCCGGCGAAGTCCGGATGATCGATGATCCGGCAGGCGTCCTGCGCGAGCGACGAACGGAGCGCCGCGTCGTCGATTCCCGCCGAATGCTCGAGCCAGCGATCGGCCAGCGCCGGGCGGTCCGCGGCCGGAGCGCCCGGCAGCCGCTCGAACAAGGCGTGAAGCAGGCGCCCGCGAAGCGCGGCCTGGCGCAGCTCCGGGCCAGGCGGCGGATCGGCGACATCGTCCTCGCCCAGCGAGGAGGGCGCGAGCGGCCGCGGCGGGCGCTCCTCGGCCGGGGCAGCCCTGCGCAGCCAGTCCGGAAGCAAGGCTTGCTCACGAATGGCTGGAGGCTTCGCCTTCGCAGGCATTTCGAGGTCGCCGAAGCGCATCGCGCGGCCCCAAAGCGGCTCGTCCGCCCAATCGGCACCGAGGCCGGAGAGCGCCGTCTGCAGGGCGCGGTACCAGCTCGCCTCGGCCGGCTGGCCGCGGTCGCGCACGCCCAGGGCGCCGCCGACATAAGCGCGCTCCTCGGCCCGGGTCAGGGCGACGTAGAGCAACCGCCAATGCTCCTCGCGGTCGAGGCGGTCCTGCCGCTCGATCTGGCTCTTGAGCGGCTCGGCGACCTCGTCCTTGCGCGGGCGGAAGGCGGGGATCACGGGCGCATCCTCGCCCAGCCGCAGCCCGGCGATGCCGCCGCCCGGTCCCATATTGTCCGGATTGGCGCAGGCATCCGCGAGGATCAGCACCGGCGCCTGAAGCCCCTTCGCGCCGTGGACGGTCATTACCCGGACCGCGTCGAGGGGCGCGGAAGGATCGCGGACGATCTCGACGTCGCCGCGCACGAACCAGTCGAGGAAGGCCTGGAGCGAGGCGCCCTGGCTGCTTTCGAACTCCAGAGCCGAGGACAGCAATTCCTCGATCGGATCGCGCGCCTCGGCTCCGAGCCGCCGAAGCAGCTTGCGCCGCCCATCGAGCGGCCCGGAGAGGATCGTTTCGAAAAAGCCGTGCGGCGTGGCGTAATCGGCCATCGCCAGGATCTCGTGCAGCCCCTCCGGCGCCCTGCCGCGGATATGCGGCCAGAGCGGTCCCTCGCGGCCGAACGCGGCCTCGAACAATTGGTCCTGGCTCCACCCGATCAGCGGCGAGACGAGCAGGCCGGCGAGGTTGAGATCGTCGAGCGGCTGCGCGGCGAAGCGGGCGGCGGCGAGCAGGTCCTGGACGGCCAGCGGCGCGGAGAGCAGCAGGCGGTCGACCCCGGCCACCGGCACCCCCTCGGCGTGGAGCCGGGCGACGATCAGGGCCGCGAGCTCGCCCCTGCGCCGGACCAGGATCAATATGTCCTCGGGCCGGAGCGGGCGCCCCCTGCTTTCGAGGAAGAAGGGATTGGCGAGCCACGTCCTCACCTGCCTGGCGAGCCGCGCCGCGTAGCGCCGCACGGAGTCGCTGATCCAGCCCTCGTCGCCGGCATCCTCGTCGGCTTCACTTTCCTCGGAGAAGGGCAGCCAGAGCGTCACCGAGCCGGGGCGCGTCGCGTGATGGCTCTCATGAGGGTTGGGCCGGCGCGGCAAGCCGAGCGCCTCATGGCCGAGATCGTCGATCACCCGGTCGACCACGGCGAGGATCGGCGGCGCGGAGCGGAAGCTGCGGTCCATCGAAAGATCGAGGAAATCGCGTTCGATCGCCCCAGCCTCGCGCGCGAACCAGGCCCGGGCTACGTCGAAGCTTTGCGGATCGGTTCCCTGGAAGCCGAAGATCGCCTGCTTGTAGTCGCCGACGGTGAAGATCGTCCGGTGCCGCGGCGACGCCCCCTCGCCGGCGAAGAACTCCCCAGCCAGCGCCCGGACGATATTCCACTGGCGCTCGTTGGTGTCCTGCGCCTCGTCGACGAGGACGTGATCGGTCTGCTGGTCGAGCTTGTAGCGGACCCAGTCGCCCATGCCGGGGGTCAGCAGCAGCGCCTCGGCGCGGGCGATAAGGTCGTCGAAATCCACCGCTCCGGCGCCGCGCTTGGCGTCGGCATAGGCGTCGGCGAATGCCTGCCCCGCGCGCAGGCCCGCGGCGAGCGTCTCGACCAGCGCCGCCAGCCGCGCCAGCGTCGTCAGACGGCTGCAGCACTCGGCGAGGCGGGCGGCGAGCGCTTCGTAGCCCGGCTCGGCCTTGAGCAGGCCCGCCGGGGTCTTGCGCGGGTCGCCCGACTTGGTCAGCACCACTCCGGCCAAATCGGCCAGAGCGCCGGCGCGGGCCGGGCCGTCGCCTGAAAGCCAGGCCGCGATCGAGTCGCAGCAGGCAAGGCCGGTGGACGTCCCCCAGGCGCGGTTGGCCGCCGTTATGCTCTCCAGCAAATCAAGGTCGAAAGCCTCGCATTCCCGCGCCAGGATCTCGCCGACGTCGCCGAGCGGCAGGCCGAAGCCCAGCCGCAGCTTCGCCTCTATGCCTTGGCGCGGCCCGAGCCAGTCCATCGCCGACGGCGCACGGGCGCAGGCCTTGAGGAAGCGCTCGGCGCCGCTTTCGCCGAGGCGCAGGCTGAGCGCCTGCAGGTCGCGGATCAGGCCCAGATCTCCTTGCTCCTCGGCGCGGACCAGCAGATCGGCCAGAGTCGCGCGGGCGAGCAATTGCTCCTCGCGGCCCTCCAGCGGGCGGAAGCCCGGGGCGAGTCCCGCCTCGGCGGGAAAGGCGGCGAGCAGGCTCTGTGCGAAGGCGTGGATGGTCTGGATGCGCAAGCCCCCGCCCCGCGCCTCGAGCACGCTGGCGAACAGGGTGCGCGCCTTATCGAGGCTGTCGGGATCGTTCGCCTCGCCCAGGCTGAACAGCTCCTTGCGAAGCTCCGAATCCTTGAGCCTTACCCAGAAGGCGAGCCGCTCGTGGATTCGCTGGGCCATCTCGGCGGCCCCGGCTTTGGTGAAGGTCAGGCAGAGGATCGACGAGGGATCGGCCCCCGCCAGCAGCAGCCGAAGGACCCGCGCGGTGAGCACGTGAGTCTTGCCGGTTCCGGCCGAGGCCGAAAGAGCGGCATGGTCGCTCGGCGCCGAGGCGCGCAGCTGGTCGCCTTCAAGTCGTGCGAGGGGCTTCAGGCGATTGGACACACCGGACGCTAACGCACAGCGCCGCCCCCGTCACCACGGCAGGATCAGAAGATCCAGGCTCCCGCTAGGAACGCCACGACGCCGATCACCCAGTCTCGGGCTTCGATATTCCTGAGCACGTTCATTTCGCTCTCCCTTCGATGTGTATTATCGATGTAATACACATCGAAGGCGTTTCAAGGGGCTGGCGGATGGGCGAAGAGGGGCAGCCTGTCCGCGTCCAGCGCCCCTTCGATTTCGAGTATCCTGAGCTTGGTCGCCGCGCCGCCGGGGGCGGAGAAGCCGCCTGTCTTGCCTTCGGCGGCCGTGATCCGGTGGCAGGGAACGACGATCGGCCAAGGGTTGCGGCCGAGCGCCTGGCCGACGGCGCGCGCCTGGGCCGGATCGCCGATCCTGGCGGCGAGCGTTCCGTAGGTGATGGTCTCGCCGAGGGGGATCGCCCGCGCCTCCTCGTAGACATCGGCGTCGAACCGGCCGACGAGGCTGAGATCGAGCGCGAGATCGCGCAGATCGTCCCGGGCGCCGCCGAGAAGCCCCGCGATCCGTCGGATCCCCTCCGATATCTCATCCGGCGGCCCGGCTTCGGCCAGTTCGGGAAATTGCCGCATCAGGCGCGTGCGCGTGCGGCCCGCCTCGCCTTCCGGCAGAAGTACGCCGAGCAGGCCTTTCGGCCCCCAGGCGAGCCCGCAGGCGCCTATCGCGGTCTCGAACACCGCCCATCCCGAACGACTCGTCACGCAGGCACCATAAGCCTTTGCGGCGACGCTTCACATCCGCGCCAAAGCGGCTAAGGGACCTTGCATGTCGAGCGAACCAGCCGAGCCCGCCGAGGCTTCCGAAGCCGAGGTAAACAAGCCTCATCCCGGCCGCAAAAGCCGCATCGTCAAGGGCGCGGCGATCGGGATCGGATCGGCGGCGATCGTCGCCGCCCTTCTCTACGCCAACCGCTCGGCCCGTTCGAAGCGGGCACGCAAGGAAGACTAGGCGCCGCCTTCCTTGGCCAGCGCCAGGATCCGCTCCAGCACCGCCGGGTGGAGCGGCTGGGTGAACTCGCAATTGAAACGGTAGCCGTCGACCGAGACGATCCGCGCCGGCCAGCCTTCGAGGCCGGGCAGCACGATCCACAGCAACGCGCCGATGCGCAGCGCGGCATAGGAATCGAACGCGACCGAGCGGGTTGTGATCGAGACGACGTCGATCGCCCAGCGCCGGTTGCCGTCGCGCACGCGCGCCGGGAGGTTGAGCGCAAGGCCGTCCTCGATCTCCGGCGGTGGAGCCGGCGGGGCATCCGCGGCCGGCGGCGAAGCGAGCTTGGCCGGGGGCTCGTTCCGGGCGGCGTGCCGCTGCTCCTTGATCCACAGCATCAGGTCCTGCCAGCCGAGCTCGGGCTGGAAGGCGATTCCGGCGACGTTGCCCTTGGACCAGCGCACCACGCCCGGAACCGGGTGAAGCCCGTCCAGCGTCACCGTCACCTTCTGGTCGGCCGCAAGCGGAAAGGGCACATCGATCTTGACGCCCCCCTGCGAGATATCTCGGGTGGTGACGAGCTCGGTTCCGCCCGGCGTTTCGAGCAATGCGTGGCTGACGATCTCGACCCGCGGCATGCGCCTGCGCTCGCCGGGCTGGTTGACGATGTCGCGGGCGATGATCGCGAACACGTCCACCGGCATGTCGAAGCTGAGGCCGATGTCGGCGCCGCTCTGCCAGATCACGCGGCCGCCCAGCCGTTCGCCGTTCAGAAGCTCCAGTTCGAGCCGCTCGCCGATCGCGACGTCGTGCGTGCAGTGAAGGATCGCCCCGCCGGCGCTGACCTTCCGCACCCAGCAGGCGCTGCGAACGCTGCCCGAGGTCAGCGCGCCTTCGCGCAGAGCGCCGTCGTCCTGGCCGTCACCGGCGCCGAGCGCCGCCGGAACCTCGCCCGACAGGGAATAGATCGTGTCCAACACCGCTTACTCGCGCAACTGACGGCCCCTCAAGACTGGGCCGAATGCGCGCATTTTCGGCCCCGCAGGTTTACGAATTCCTAACCGCGAGCTCGGTTCGGCGCGATGTTCGAACCATTTGCAGCGGCGCGGCGCCGCGCTATGTGCGGATCGGGCGCGCCCCCGCGCTGCCGGAGGTAGCTCCCGTTGGACCTAAGCGCCGCAACCTTCAGCGAATTTCTGCCGTTCGTGATGGTCGGATTCGCCGCCCAGCTGGTCGACGGAGCGCTCGGAATGGCGTTCGGCGTGATCTCGAGCACCTTGCTGGTCAGCCTCGGCGTTCCTCCGGCGGCGGCTTCGGCGAGCGTTCATGCGGTGGAGGTGTTCACCACCGGCGCGTCGGGAATCAGCCACACGTTGCACAAGAATGTGAGCTGGAAGCTGTTTCGCCGGATCGTCATTCCCGGTGTGATCGGCGGCGTTCTCGGCGCCTATGTACTGACGCAAATCCCGGCCGAGAAAGCGCGACCGCTGGTGCTGGCCTATCTCGCCGCTATCGGCCTTTACCTGCTCTGGCGCGGCGTGCGCCACGGCCACCAGGAGAAGAAGCCGCGAATCGTCGAGCCCCTGGGCTTCGTCGGCGGCTTCCTCGACGCGGCGGGCGGCGGCGGCTGGGGGCCGGTCGTGACCAGCAACCTTCTCGTCCAGGGCGCTCACCCGAGGAAGGTGATCGGAACCGTCAACACGGCCGAATTCTTCCTTTCGGTCACCATCTCGGCAACCTTCATCGCTTCCCTCGGCTTCGACGCCTTCACCAAGGCGATGGTCGGCCTGCTCATCGGCGGCCTGCTGGCCGCGCCGCTCGGCGGCTACGTGGCCAAGCGCGTCCCCGCGCGCGGCCTGTTGATCATGGTCGGAATCGTGCTCGTGGCGACCAGCATTTACGGGATATTGAAGGCAATTCACTGGATTTAGAGAATGATCGCCCTGACTGCTTTGCTCCGCTCATCCTGAGGAGCCGTTGAGCTTGTCGAAACGGCGTCTCGAAGGACGGTCCTTCGAGACGGGCCCTCGACAAGCTCGGTCCCTCCTCAGGATGAGCGGTTCAGCATAAGCTGATCCGCCCTAATCTTCGCGGCCGTACCATTCGTCGAGCCGCATCAGCTGGTCGTAGTCCCCGTAGGGCGCGTAGGCCGGGTTGAGCTTGGCGGTGAACGGCTCGCTGCCCGTCAGCCAGCGCGCGGCCGCGGCGGCGAAGTTGCGCTCGGCCATTTCCGTGAACTCCGCCGGGTCGATCCCGCTGCGCCCGCCGACCGGGCTCTTCACATAGCCGAGCGCGCCCGACCGGTCGCGCGCCAGGCTCCAATATTCGAAGCAGGCGGTGGCGCCCTCGATCCCATCGAAGCCGCGCTTGTCCGCGATCAGGCCCAGCAGGCCGAGCTGGAGCGAGAAGCCGTTCTGCACCGCCTTGGCGCTCGGCGGCGCGCCCGTCTTGTAGTCGACGATGGCGAGGCTCCCGTCCGCCATCCTGTCGATCCGGTCCGCCGTGCCGCCCAGGGCGACCCCGGCGACAACGGCCCTGCCGCGGATCTCCGCGGCGAGTGGGCGTCGCCCTCCTGCTCTGTTTTCCTCGACCTGCCCGGCGATGAACTCCACCGCCTCGGCGAGGCGCGGCTGCCAGAGCGCGCGCATCAGCGGGTGTGCGGCCTGGCTGGTCAACAGCGCTTCGGCCCGCGCCAACAGCTTGTCCGGATCGCAATCGTCCTCCTTCATCCATCCCTCGAGGACTTCGTGAACCGCGCTTCCGCGCCATGCCGCGCTGGGATCGGCGTCGACCGGATCGAGAGGACTGAGCTTCAGCATCTTGCGGGCGTAGAAGGCGTAGGGATCCGCCTTGAGCCGGTCGACCTCGGTGACCGAGATGCTCCGCGGCCGGATTTCGGCGGGCGGCGCAGGCGCCGGCTGGCTTGCGGGAGCGAATTCGCCCGGCCGGTCGATCGCCGCGGCCCATTTGGCGAGCTGCGGCGCGCGCGTCAGCCCGCCCGTCATCGCCTCGAGCCGCAGCCAGAAGCGCGAAGCGATGGCCGGCGCGCGCGCATCGCGCCGGGCGCGGGTGACGAGCACTCGGGGGGCGCCGAGAGCGCTCGAGAAATCGTGGGCGGCAAGGCCGATGCGGCGCTCCAGCGAGGGCAGGCCGAGCTCGGCGCGAAGCCGCGGCGCGAGCCATGGATCCGGGGCGGGCAAAGCGGGCCATGAGCCCTCGTTCAGCCCGCCGAGCACCAGCAGGTCGGCATGCTGCAGCCGCGCCTCGATCAAGCCCCAGATGGAAAGACGCGGATGCTGGCCGTAAGGCGGCCTCACCGCCACGCCGGACATCAGCCGCTCGATCATGGCCGGGAGGTCGCGCGGCTCCGCCCGTTCCGGCCCCTGCCCCGCCACCGCCTCGACGTCGGCGAAAAGCGCCGCCGCGGCCCGGCCCGCCGGCCCGGCCCAGGCGCCGTCGCCCGCCAGTCGGTCAACCCCTTCGCGCAGCGCGGCGAGCAAAGCGGGGAGCGAAGGCTCGCCCTCGAACGTCCGCTCCAGCGGGGCCAGCAGCGGCGCGGCCTCGCCCCACCAGATCGCCGCCTGCTCCTTCAGCGCCGAATCGCGGCCGCCGCGGTCGGCGAGATGAGCGACGATTCCGGCTAAGCCCGCGCCCGGCCGGGGGCCGCGCAGAGCGAGGTCGAGCGCGCGAACGCCGTCGAGCCAATCGAGGCGCCCCGGCCCCGCCATCACCAGCGGATGCTTGAGCAGGGCAAGCAACGGCACCGGGGCGAATCGCTCCGCGGCGGCATTGGCCGCGGCGAGGAGCAGGGTTCCCGGCGGAGTCTGCGAGAGCGGCTGGCCGGCGCTGTCGTCGGCGACGATTCCCCAGCGGCGAAGGTGGGCCGAGACTCGCCGGGCGAGGTTCCGGTCCGGAGTCACCAGCGCCGCGGTTCGCCCCGGCTGCTCCAGGGCCTCGCGCAGGGCCAGAGCGATGGCCTGGGCCTCGGCTGCCGGATCGGGCACCTCCAGCGCCCGGACGCCGCTGAGGCGCCGCTCCGCCGGCTCCAGGCCCTGCCACCGCCGGGTGAAAGCGGCGGCGGTCATCGCGTTCTGGATGGCGCGGCTGCGCGCGGCGGGGGAATCGCGGCCGCCGCCTCGCCGCCAGCGCTGGACCTCGCCGCGCGCGACGCCCATCCGGTCGAGCAGCAGCTTGAGGTGGAATTGCGGATGAGTCTCGATCGCCGGTGCGCGGCGGCCGTGAACCTGGTCCGGCCGGTGCGGCCCGAGCGACTCCCACTCCTCCTGCGGCAGATCGAGGTCCACTCCGGGCAGGACGACCATTCCCTTTTCGAGCCGCGCGACTGTGGCGAGCAACCGCGCCACCGCCGGCGCGCCGGTGGTGATTCCGGCGGCGCAGACGAAGCCGCCGGGCGACCGCGCCCGCCATCGCGCGGCGGCCGCGTTCAACAGCCTGTTTCGCCGGTCCGACAGGTCGATCATTCCCCGGTCCTGTAGAATCGCCGGCCAGTCCTCGAGGATCAGCTCGAGCTGCGCGAGCGACTTTTGCCAGTGCAGAGAGAGCTCCGGCTGGTCGGCGGCGAAATCGGCCAGGCGCGCGGGATCGACCTCCTCGATCAGCAATTGATCGAGCGTGCGCGCCAGATCCTCCGCCAGCCGCACCGCCTCCGCGGCGTCGCCGCCCAAATGCATCTGGACCAGCCGCGCCAGCAGCATCAGCCTCAGCGCCGGATCGATCGCTTGCGGCACCGGCTCGGCGTCGAGCGGCTCGAGAGTCCCGCCGATGCGCTCGTCGAGCTCCGGATCGCCGACCGGAACCAGCCGCGGCAGAAGCAGCCCGCCCCCCGAGCGGCGAACGAACGCGTCCTGGATGGCGCGCGCCGCGCGGCTGTTGGGGACGAGGACGATGCCCGAGGCCAGCCCGGTCTTCGTTCGGCCGTGAAGCGCGATCAGCCCCGCCGCGAGCGCATCGGCGAAGGCGCGGTGCAGGGGGATGGTGAAGACGCTGGGATGCACAGGGACGACGGTAACGGTCGGCCACCCGGCTTGAAAGCCCCCTCCCCTCGATGGGGCAAGGCTGAGCTCAGATGCTTTGCAGTATCGCCTCGGCCTTGGCGATGCTCTGCGGCCGCCCGATGTCGAACCACAGGCCCTGGTGGACGGTGCCGTAGCAGCGGCCGCGGGCGATGGCGCGGTCCCACAGCAGGTTGGTCGAGAAGGGGCCCTCCGGCGTCTCTTCCTCGAACAGGCGCTTGGAGATCATCTGGATGCCGATGAAGACGAATGGCGCCACCGTGCGCGGCTTGCGGCGGCGGAGGGCGCCGCCGGCGCTCATATGAAAGTCGCCCGGCCCCAGATGGCAATGCGCCCGCGCCTGGGGCACCAGCAGGAGTAGCACGTCCATTCGCGCCTCGTCCCAATGGGAGGCGAGCAGGCGCAGGGCGTCGACCGGCCCATCCACCCAGAGATTGTCCGAATTGACCGCGAGGAACGGATCGGCGTCGATCAGCGGCATCGCCCGCTTCAGGCCCCCGCCCGTTTCGAGCAATTGTTTCCGCTCATCTGAGACAACGATCTCAATGCCTTGAACATTGTGCTTGAGATGAGCTTCGAGGGCGCTCGCGAGATAATGGACGTTGACCACCGCTTTCTCGACGCCCGCCGCGCGCAGATGTTCGAGGGTATGGTCGATCAGCGCCTTCCCGGCGATCTGGACCAAAGGCTTGGGGCGCGTGGCGGTCAAAGGGCGCATGCGCTTGCCGAGGCCCGCGGCCATCACCATCGCGGTCCTGGGGACCGCCGCGGCCGGATCGGGACGGAGCGACAGCGGCTTTCGGTACCGGCTCATGCCCAGGCCGCCGCGCGCTTATCGGTCGGCACGTTCGAGTCGAACCAGGCCCTGATCGGGGCGAGCGTCTCGCGCTCCAGATCGCGTTCCAGCAGGCCCCACATGCGCGGCTGGAAGCGGCGATAGCCGGGCTTGCCGTCGCGTTTCCACAGGCGGGTGAAGACTCCCAGGATTCGCGTGTTGCGCTGGGCGGCGAGCGCCCAATAAGCGCGCTCGAACTCCGGTCCCTTCCCCGCCGCCTCCGCATAGCGATCGATCATCACCCGCTCGATTTCGGGGGAGACGTCGCGGCGCGCATCCTCCAGCACCGAGGCGAGATCGTAGGCCGGATGGCCGGCGACCGCGTCCTGGAAATCGAGCAGGCCGAGATGGGCGACGCCGCTGCGCCCTTCGATCAGCATGATATTCTCGGCATGATAGTCGCGAAGGACGGTGACCGGGCCGAGGCCGTCCGCCGCCACGGCGCCCAGCACCTGACGCCAGGCTTCATCGTAGGCGGCGCGGTCGACGGACAGGCCGAGGGCTTCGCAATACCAGTCTGGGAAAAGCTGCAGCTCCTCGATCCATTGCTCCAGCCCGTGCGGCCTCAGCCCGGGCATGGGCGGCCGGGCGTGGAGGTGGACGAGCAGGTCGGTGGCGATGGCGTAGAGCTCGGCCTCGCGCCCGGGCGCTTCGTCGAGCGTCTCCCGCAGCCGGGCGTCGCCGAAATCGTCGATCAGCAGCAGGCCCTGATCGAGGTCGCGGGCCAGGATCGCCGGGGCGGAAAGCCCCGCCTTCGCGAGCCATTCGGCGGCGGCGATGAACGGGCGCGGATCTTCGTGCGGCGGAGGCGCGTCCATCAGCACCGCGCGCTCCGAGCCGCGATGGACCCGGAAATAGCGGCGGAAGCTCGCGTCGCCGGCCAAAGGGAGGATCTTGCAGCCGTCCCAGCCGTGCGCGGCGAGGAAATCGGGCGCGCCCGGCGGCGGAATCATCTCGGCGGCCATCGCCCTCCCCAAGCGGGCGGCACCTGCGAAGTCAAGGCGCGCGCGCCGCCCGGCTCCACCGCCAGGGTCAGGCGGAGCGCATCGGCCCACAAGGCGGGCAGCCGCTCCGGCCATTCGATCAGCAAGGCCGCTTCGCCCCGCGCCTCGTCGAGCCCGATCTCGTCGAGCTCCGACGGATGCTCGATCCGGTAGAGATCGACGTGCCAGACGGGAATATGCGTATCGGGCGGATCGTAGGCCTGGACGATCGGGAAGGTGGGGCTGGCGACGTCGCCCTCGTGGCCGAGGGCACGCAGCAGTCCCCGAGCCAGGGTCGTCTTCCCCGCGCCGAGCGTGCCATAGAGCGCGATCGCGTCGCCGGGCGCCAGCACGCGCGCCAGCGCAGCGCCGAGGGCCTCGGTCGCCGCCTCGTCCGGAAGGCGGATCATCCCGCGGCGCGGGCGGCGGCGTAGCCCGCGCGCTGGTCGGCGGTGCGCGGCAGGCGGATGGTGACCGTCGTCCCCTCGCCTGGCTTGGATTGAAGTTGAAGAACGCCGCCGTGCGCCTCGACGAACTGGCGCGCGAGCGGAAGGCCGAGGCCGAGCGACGCCTGCTCGTCTCCGCGCCCCTCAACCGTGCGCTGGAAGCGGTCGAAGACTCGCGCCTGATCGGCCGGAGCGATTCCGCGGCCATTGTCCGATATGATGATCTTCGCCGCATCGCGCCCGCCTTCCACGCGCAGCAGCACGCGTCCGCCTTTGTCGGTGTAGGCGATCGCGTTGCGAACGACGTTGCCGACTGCCTGGGCGAGCCGCCGCCTGTCGCCGGTGATCACTCCCGCAGACCCCTTGGACTGCACCGCGAGCTCGATACCTTGGCGGTCGGCGAGGCGGCGGGTGTCTTCGGCGATCTCATTGCAGAGGTCTCCGAGGTCGACCTCCTCCTCGGCGAGCAGAAGGCCGCCGGTCTCGCTCTGCGTGAGATCGAGCACGTTGTCGATCAGCGCGCCGAGCCGGACGACGCTGTCCAGGATTGCGGTGACATATTCGGACGCCACCGACGGCAGATCGCCGGCATAGCCCGCCGACAGCATCTCGGCGAAGCCGGCGATCGAGGTCAGCGGGGTGCGCAGCTCGTAGCTCATGTTGGAGACGAAGGCGGTCTTCAGCCGGTCCGCTTCCTCCAGCGCCTCGTTGCGGTCGCGAAGCGCGGACTCGACCTTCCGGCTGTCGGATATGTCGAGCATGGTGAACAGCGCGTTGCCGTCGGGCAGCGGCACCGCGGCGAACTCGAACTCGCGCCCGTCGAGCATCGACACCCGCCCCCCGCGCTGCTTGCGCTCGACGGTCGCGCTGCGCACCAGCTCGCGCACGAGCCCCGCATGGCTGGCACGCTTGAGCTTGCCGGCGAGATGCGGCGCGAGCGCGTCCACCCGCGGGTGCTTGGCGAGCTGCTCCTCCTCAAAGCCCCACACCTCGCGAAAGCGGTTGTTCCAAAGATTCAGCCGCCCGTCCGCGGCGAACACGCCGACCGCTTCGAACAGATTGTCGAAGGTCGCCGAGCGGACCCGAAGCAGGGTGTCGCGCGCCGAGGCGAGCTGGATCTGCTCGGTGCGATCCTCGAAGATCGTCAGCAGGCCTCCGTCGGGCAGCGGCTGGGCGACGACTCGCAAATGCCTCCCGCCCGCAAGCAGCCAGTCCTCCTCCTCCGCCTCCAGCCCGCTCGTGAACCACGCCCGGTGCGCTTCCTTCCAGTCCGGAAAGTCGCGCACCTCGGGCAAGTTTCCGGCCTCGCGCATCGCCTCGATCACGCGGTCGAATTCGGGGCGGTCGCCGAGGAAGTCGGCCGGCAGGGCGAACATCTGGGCGAAGGGCTCGTTGAAGAAGATCAGCGAGCGGTCGCGGCCGAACTGGGCCACTCCCGCGGACAGGCGGTCGAGCATGTCGCGTTGGGCGCGGACGAAGCGGTCGAGGTCGGAGCGGGCGCGTTCCTGGTCCTCGACGTCGATCGCGTAGCCCGCGACGCCGTTCGGCCCGAGCGGGATCTCGACCACCTGCATCATCCGCCGCTCCCCGGCGACGGTCGCCGGGACGGTGCGGAACGAGGCCTCCTGGCGATCGCGCACCCAGGCGGCGTCGGCGAGCGGGCTTCGGCCTTCCGCCTCGTCGATCAGCTCCGTTCCTTCGGCGACGACCGAAGCGGCGTTCTCGCCTTCGACCGCGTCGACATAGGCGCCGTTGACCATCACCATCCTGAGGTCCGGCCCGCGGTGCCACATCGGGAAGGGCGCGGCCTCGATCAGCACCGAAAGCGCGTCGAGCGCTTCGGAGCGGCGCTCGAGCTGGGCGGTCAGGCGCGCCTTCTCCTCCTCGGACGCGGTCACGTCGACGAACCAGAGCACGGCGCTTCGCTCGCCGAAGCCGGGCGGAGCGGGGCTGCCATCGACCCTGAATATCCGCGCCGAGCCCGCCGGGCGCACGGTCAGGCTGGAACGGCCGCCGGCCGCCGCCTCCGCGAGCACCCGCCCCAGCGGCGCCGCGGCCTCGGCCGGAAAGGGCTTGTCGTCGCCGAACAAGGCGAGCCAGCGGGGCGGAAGCTCGGTGAGGCCGAGCGCCCCCGCGAGCCGGCCCGAGCCGGAGATCGCGCCGTCGGGCGCCACAAGCAGCGGCGCGGCGGGGCCGGCCTCGATCAGCGCGCCGAGCCGGCCATGTTCGTCGATCACGGCCCGCGCCGCGGCGGAACGGCGCGCGCCGGCGATCGTGAACCACAAGGCCACGGCGAGCCACGCCCCGGCGAGGAGCGCGATCAAGCCCGCCATTGCCGGCGTCAGCGTTACCAAGTCCCGCGCCCTTCGCTCATGAGAGTCTGTCTAGCGGCGGCGGCGCGCTTTCGGAAGGCGGGGCGCGGGCAAAAGAAAAGGGGCGGACCGAACGGCCCGCCCCCAGTTTCTCGTAAGCTGCCTTGCGCTTAGCGGAAGTTCACGTTCACGCCAGCGTAGATGTAGCGGCCGATCGAGTCGAACGGGTCGCCACCGGCGGTGCCCAGCAGGCCCAGCGGCGGCAGGCGATCGAGGATGTTGTCGACGCCGCCGTAGAAGCTGAACTGCTCGTTGACTTGGTAGCCGAGCCGGATGCTGTGGTAGAACACGTCCGGATAGTGGATGCGCGGACGGCTGTCGGCATTGGTCGGCGGCAGCAGGGCCACCGAGTTCAGCGAGCAACCGAGGCCGGCCGGCGGAGCGGCGGCATAAGCGGCGGTGCACAGGCCCGGATAGGAGTGCATCGTCTCGTAGGCCGTGATCGTCTGCTTGCCGATGTAGCGCATGTTGTAGGTCACATCGAACGCGCCGAAATCGTAGTTCAGGTTGAGGTTCGCCGAGAAGACCGGATCGCCGAGCTCGGAAAGCTGACGGTTCGGAACGTTCGGGAACGACGGATCGATGTAGTTGGTCAGCTCGAACACGTAGGTGCCGATCGCGCGCGCCGTGAGGCGATGGCCGTTTTCGAAGGTCCGGCGATAGGCCAGCTCGACGTCGAGGCCTTCGGTCACCTGGCGGGCGAAGTTCACGCCCGCGGCGAGCAGTGCCGGAGGAGTGAACAGGCCGGTCGCCGGATCGCGGTTGATCGAGGTGCAGAGCGAGTTGCCCGGAGCCTGGTCGTAGCAGCCGTTGAGGATCTGCTGGGCGCCCAGGACCGAGATCAGGTTCTCGACCTTGATGTGGTAGTAATCGGCGGTCATCGAGAAGCCGGGCAGGAAGCGCGGCTCGATCACCGCACCGATCGTGTAGCTCTTGCCGGTTTCTTCGCGCAGGTTCTCGTTGCCGCCCTGAAGGAAGCTGGTCGAGGACGAGCGTGCGAGGCAGTTGATGAACGGCCCGCCGAGGGTGGCCGGGAAGGCCGTGCCCGAGCAGGCCGCGACCAGGGCTGCCGTGGCCGTCGCCGGAACGCCGGCCGCGGCGCAGTTGGATGCACGGCTGCCGATGCCGATATTGGCGACGTCGCACGGATCGGCGAGCTGGTTGAAGTTCTCCGACAGCGGCGAGAACAGGTCCGACTGGGTCGGGGCGCGCACCGACTGCGAGTAATTCGCCCGGAAGCGAATGTCGCGGATCGGAGCCCAGGTGCCGCCGAGATTGTACGACCAGGTCGTCCCGGTGCTGCCCTGGTTGTAATCGGAGACGCGGGCCGCGCCTTCGATCGTCAGCTCCTGGGCGAACGGCATGTCGCGAAGGATCGGGAAGCGAATTTCGCCATAGGCTTCCTTCACTTCCAGCGCCGGCGGATCGAACGTCTGGATCGCGTTCAGGAAGGTCGCGCCGTTCTGAGTCAGCTGATCGAAGGCCGAATAGGCCTCCTCACGCCGGTATTCGACGCCGAGCGCGAAGCCGACCGGACCGCCGGGCAGCTCGAACCACTGCGAAGAGTCGCCCGACACGAAGGCGGTCGCCTGGAGCTCCGACGCCGTCTCGCGGCGAATGGCGGTGGTGTTGACGTAGCCCAGCGCCGCGGCGCTCGGGGCGCCCGCGCCGAACAGGTTGATCGGCACGCAGGCCGGATCGTTGTTGGTCGGATCGGCGTCGGTGTTGATCCGGCACTGCGGGCCCGACGAGGTCTGCACGGCGTCGAGCGCATCGACGTAGCGGGCGAAGAAATTGCCCGTCGGGTCGGCGATGACGAGGTTGTTCAGCGAACGCATGTGCGTCTTGAGGTGGCCGTAGTTGAAGGCGACCTCATAGTGCCAGTCGTCCATGAAATCGCCTTCGAAGCCGGCGACGATGCGATAGGTGTCGCGATCGTGGATCTCGCCGCGGCCGCCGAAGTCGACGTTGAAGCGGCTGATCGGGAAGGTGCCGGTCGCCGGAGTGGTGCAACGGCCGACCGCCTGGAGCTGGGCCAGGATCTGCGGCGTGACGAACGCGTTGGTGCAGCGAAGCGTGCCGAGCGTGCCGCCCTGGACGAAGCTCGGCTGCCCTTCCTGGGTGGCGTCGATGTGGACGTATTTGGCTTCGAGGAACGGCTGGAAGGCGCGGGACACTTCGAAGCGCGCCAGGAGGTTCGCCGCGTAGCGCGTGATGCCCGCCGCGAGCTGGCCGGTGTCGCGCAGGGTCGAGCCGTGGCTGCCCTGGACGTTGCCCGAACCGTTGAGGCGGAGATCGTTGCCGATCACGTCGCGGACGAGCTCGCCGCGATCGTTGAAGTAGAAGATGCTCGGCTGGCCGTTGGCTTCGCAGCGCGCGGTGCGGATCGGGCCGGCGGGGATGCTGTTGGCAAGGCCGAGGGCGCAGGTCTGGCCGGTCGGAAGCGCCGGGGCGACGCTGCCGCCGTTGTAGATGCCGGCGTTGCGGATACCGCAGAGGAACTGGGTGTCCGGCGTGCCGTCCGAGTTGCTCAGGCCGGTTTCGCCGCCGGCCGCGCCCTGCGGTTCGACCAGGTCGTACTGGCAGCGGCCGTCATAAGCGCCCGTGAGGTCGGGACGATCGGTGAAGTAGAGCGCCTCGGCGCGGGTATATTCGAGCGCCACGGCGACGTTGCCGCGATCCTCGGCGAAGTTACGACCCCAGGTGAGGCCCGCGAAATATTGCGGACGATCGCCCTGATCGGAGACGCCGGCCTGGGCGCGGAAGCGCAGGCCGTCGAAATCGCGGCGGAGGATGAAGTTGACGACGCCGGCGACGGCGTCCGAGCCGTAGATCGCCGAGTTGCCGCCGGTCACGATGTCGACGCGCTCGACGAGCGTCAGCGGGATCGTGTTGACGTCGACCAGATAGTCGCCCGGCGAGCCGGTGATGTGGCGGCGGTTGTTGACCAGCACCAGGGTGCGGCTCGTGCCCAGGCCGCGAAGGTCGAGCAGGTTGAGGCCGGCGGTGCCGATGAAGCGGGTCGAGTTGCCCGAGCTGAACGAGGAGCGCAGCGACGGCAGGTCGTTGAGGTTGTCGCCGAGGTTGACGTCACCCGTGTCGGTCAGCTCCTGGATGCCGACCGAGGTGATCGGAACCGTCGATTCGAGGTTGGGGCGGCGGATGCGCGAACCGGTGACGGTGATGGCGCCGCCTTCGGTCGCCGGGGCGGTCCCCTGCGTGCCGACTTCGCCGGCGGCGCAGGCGTCGCGCTCGGCCTGGGTCGGAAGGCTGGAGCAATTCTGGCCCGCGGACGGCGTGTCCTGCGCGGCGGCCGGCGTTGCGAAGCCGGCGATGGCAAGGGCGGCTACGGAAGCGGAGCCGAGAATGGAAGCTTGGAGACGGCGCATACGGAGAATCCCCCAAAAGTGCAGGTTTTTGGCTGTGGCTCTCATTATCGGCTTGTCAGCAAAAGGAAATGCGCTTGCGAGCCGTCCTCCGGATAATGTCAAACCTGTTACATTAATGCCACATTCATCGCCCGCCCCCCTCTCGCCTTAAGCAACTGAGATCATGGGGCGCAAAGCGCGGCTCGCGCCGCCATCGAGCCTGCCGGACCAAAAAAAACGCCGCCGGGGCGCTTGCCCCGGCGGCCGTCGTCTCGCCCGTGGCGATCAGTAGCGGTAATGGTCGGGCTTGAACGGGCCTTCGACCGGAACGCCGATATAATCGGCCTGCTTCTGGCTGAGCTTCGAGAGCTTTACGCCCAGCTTGTCGAGGTGGAGCGCGGCGACCTTCTCGTCGAGATGCTTGGGCAGGACGTAGACGTCGTTCTTGTACGAGTCCGCCTTGGTCCACAGCTCGATCTGCGCCAGAGTCTGGTTGGTGAAGCTTGAGCTCATCACGAAGCTCGGATGGCCGGTGGCGCAGCCGAGGTTCACCAGGCGGCCCTTGGCGAGAACGATGATCTTCTTGCCGTCCGGGAACTCGACCTCGTCGACCTGCGGCTTGATCTCGGTCCACTTCATGTTCTGGAGCGCCGCGATCTGGATCTCGCTGTCGAAATGGCCGATGTTGCAGACGATCGCCATGTTCTTCATCGAGCGCATGTGATCGACCGTGATCACGTCGGCATTGCCGGTGGCGGTGACGAAGAGGTCGGAGCGGGTGACCGCCTCCTCCATGGTCACGACCTCATAGCCTTCCATCGCCGCCTGGAGCGCGCAGATCGGGTCGACCTCCGTGACGAGAACGCGCGCGCCGCCGTTGCGCAGGCTCGCGGCGCTGCCCTTGCCGACGTCGCCGAAGCCGGCGACCGTCGCGACCTTGCCCGCGAGCATGACGTCGGTCGCGCGGCGGATCGCGTCGACCAGGCTCTCCTTGCAGCCGTAGAGATTGTCGAACTTCGACTTGGTCACGCTGTCGTTGACGTTGATCGCCGGGAACGGAAGCTTGCCCTTCTTGGCCAGCTCGTAGAGCCGGTGGACTCCGGTCGTGGTCTCCTCGGAGACGCCCTTGATGTTCTGAACGGTCTTGGTCAGGTAGCCCGGGCGCTCGGCGAGGAAGCGGTTGAGGGTCGCGACGAACACCTCCTCTTCCTCGTTGGTCGGCGCGAACAGAGCCTCGCCGGCCTCGACTCGCGCGCCCCACAAGGCGAACATCGTCGCGTCGCCGCCGTCGTCGAGGATCATGTTGCAGGTCTGGTCCTGACCCCAGTCGAAGATGCGCACGACGTAATCCCAATATTCCTCGAGCGTCTCGCCCTTGGTCGCGAAGACCGGCACGGCGGTGGCGGCGATCGCCGCCGCGGCGTGGTCCTGGGTCGAGAAGATGTTGCACGAGGCCCAGCGGACCTGGGCGCCGAGCGCGGTCAGGGTCTCGATCAGCACCGCGGTCTGGATCGTCATGTGGAGCGAGCCGGTGATGCGGGCACCCTTCAGCGGCTGCGACGCGCCGAATTCCGAGCGCAGCGCCATCAGGCCGGGCATCTCGGTCTCGGCGATCTCGATCTCCTTGCGGCCGAACGCGGCGAGGTTGATGTCGGCGACGACATAGTCGCTGAAGTCGGGCTTGGGCTGGGTGGCCACGGCGTGTCTCCTTGAAAAAGCGAAAAGACCGCCCGGCGAGGCAGGCGGTCGCATGGCAGGCCCACTAACCGGGGAAGGAGGCAAATGCAAATATAAAGATATCTTTATATGTGAAGTTCAGGCGGTCCCAAAATCGGCGGTGAGCAGCCGCGAATCGATGCCCGCCGCCTGGAACGCCGCGGCCCAGCGGGTGTCGACGTCGCAGCCGTAGAGCAAAGCCTCGTCGCCCGGAGTCGCGAACCAGCCGTGGCGCGCCAGCTCCTGCTCGAGCTGGCCCGGGCCCCATCCGGCATAGCCGAGCGCCGCGACCCACCGCTCCGGCCCCTTGCCCTCGGCGATCGCCTTCAGCACGTCGATCGTCCCCGACAGGATCCAGCGCTCGCCGACATAGACGCTTTCGCTTCCGCTCCAGTCCTTCGAATGGAGGATGAAGCCGCGCTGCGGCTCGACCGGGCCGCCGAGGTGGATCGGGACGTTCGGCGCCTCCCCCGGCTCGATGTCGAGCTGCTTGAGCAGATCGTGGAAGCCGAGCCGCGGCACCACCCGCCCGAGCCCGATGCCGAGCGCGCCTTCCTCGTCATGCACGCACATGGCGATCACCGCCTTCTCGAAGCGCGGATCGCCGATGCCCGGCATGGCGAGCAGGAACTGGCCGCTGAGGAATCGGGGGGCGTCCATGGCCGCGCTATAGGCGTTTGGCGAAGGCGCGGACAATTGCCTGAAGCATTTTCCAGTCAGGCGGATCGCCTGACGGCTCGGAAAATGCGGCGACAAAAAACTTTAGAGCATGATCCGCTTCAATCGAAGTGGATCATGCTCTAAGGCCCCGGCCCGAACGAATTTCGAGGAGAGAGTGACATGACGATCCAGGTCGGCGACCGTATTCCGGACATGACCCTGACCAAGGCGACGGACGAAGGCCCGCAGCCGGTCGAGACCCGCGACTTCTTCGCCGGCCGCAAGGTCGCTCTCTTCTCCGTGCCCGGAGCCTTCACGCCGACCTGCTCGGCCCGCCACCTGCCCGGTTTCGTCGAGCGCGCCGAGGAGCTTCGCGACAAGGGCGTCGACGAGGTCGCCTGCGTCTCGGTCAACGACGCCTCCGTGATGGGCGCCTGGGGCAAGCAGGCCGGCGCCGACGGGAAGGTGACGATGCTCGCCGACGGCAACGGCGATTTCGCCGACGCGCTCGGCCTCTCGGCGGACTTTTCCAAGTTCGGCATGGGCAAGCGCGGCCAGCGCTGGTCGGCGATCGTCGACGACGGCGTGGTCGCCCGGCTCAACGTCGAGGAGCCCGGCGCGTTCAACGTGTCGAGCGCGGAGTTCCTGGTCGGGCAGCTGTAGTCGAGGCCGTCCCCACGGCAGCACCGCGGACGCGAAGCGGCCCCGGAGCTGCCGAAGGAGTCGGCCCGGCCGGCCGACGGGTCGGCGCACGCCGAACCCGATCGACGTCACGGCACAATGGTGCCGTGACGACCTTCACCACCAACGTCACGCGTTCAGCGCGCCGCGATCACCTCGGCGGCGAAGCGGTCGCTCTGGTTGGCGAAGACCAGCAGGTTGACCGCGAGATTGCCGCGGATGAAGCCGAAATCGGCGGTCAAATAGCGCTGCAGCGCCGGGCGCCCGTCGGCGGTGAGATAGGCACGCGAGAAAGCGTAGCGCTGGTTGAAAGCCTGGACCGCCGCCGGCAGCCGCGCCGCGGCCGGCCCCGTAGGCCGGTTCCACAGCGCCTGGATGCTGATCGCCTTGCACGCCGCCCCTGCCCGCTCGCAATTGCCGAACAGGATCGCCGCGCGCCGGCGGTTGGGAAAGGTGACGTCCAGCGCGGGCCGCTCGGCCGTCCCCCGCCGGACGAACTGCGCGCGGATCTGGGTCAGCACGCTTTCGACCGTCTCGTAGTTGAAGGTCGAAAGCACCTGCCGGTTTTCGGGCGCTGCCGGATTCCAGGGCGGCGGCGCCTGGGCGCCGGCGGACGACGCCGCCAGCGCCAATGCGGTCGATGCTACCAGCCGCACCGCCGTCCCCGGTTCTGCTCCCGCAGCCAGCCGAGCAGCGGCCGGAAATATTCGACCATCGGCTCGGCCGAAATCTCGCGCGTGCCGGTGAAGGCCTGGAGCGCGTCGGGCCAGGGCCGCGAAGCGCCCATGGCGAGCATCTCGTTGAGCCGCCGGCCGACCTCGCGGTTGCCGTAGAAGGAGCAGCGGTGAAGCGGCCCCTGCCAGCCGGCAATGTCGCACGCCGCCTTGAAGAACTGGAACTGGAGGATCCGGGCGAGGAAATAGCGCGTGTAGGGCACGCTCGCCGGAACGTGATATTTGGCGCCGGCGTCGAAGTTCGTCTCGCTCCGCGCCACCGGCGGGCGGATGCCCTGATATTCGAGCCGCATCCGGTCCCAAGCCGCCTGATATTCGCCGGGCGCGATCTGGCCGGAGAAGATTCCCCAGCGATAGCGGTCGACGAGCAGGCCGAAGGGCAGGAAGGCGATCTTGTCGAGCGCCTGGCGAAGCAGAAGCGCGCGATCCTGGTCCGGGGTCGGCATCTGGTTCGCCTGGAGCAGGCCGATCTGCTGCAGATATTCGGGAGTGACCGAAAGCGCGATCGTGTCGCCGATCGCCTCGTGGAAGCCGTCATTGGCGCTGTCGAGATAAAGGAACGGCTGCCTATTGTAGGCGCGCTGGTAGAAATTGTGGCCGAGTTCGTGGTGCGCGGTGACGAAGTCGTCGGCGTTGACCCGCGTGCACATCTTGATCCTGAGGTCGTTGACGTTGTCGACGTCCCAGGCCGAGGCGTGGCAGATCACTTCGCGGTCGCGCGGCTGGGTGATCATCGATCGCTCCCAGAAGGTCTGCGGCAGCGATTCGAATCCGAGCGAGGTGAAGAAGCCCTCGGCGGTGCGGATTATCCGCTCGGGCGTGTAATGCGCGCGCTCGAGCAGGTTGGTGAGATCGTAAGCCGGCCGGCCCGATCCGGCGGGCGCGACGACGTCGTAGATATTGCCCCATTCCTGGGCCCACAGATTGCCGAGCAAATCGGCGCGGATCGGGCCGTCGGCGGACTGAACGGCGTCGCCGTAACGGCGGTTGAGGCCGGCGCGGGTGAAGCAGTGAAGCTCGACATAGAGCGGGCGGACCTCGGTCCACAGCCGCTCGGTCAGCGCCGCGAACTCGTCCGGGCTCATGTCGTATTTGGAGCGCCACATCGCGCCGGTGTCGGCGAAGCCGAGCTCGCGTGCCCCGGCATTGGCGATCTCGACCATGCGCTGGTAGGGCTGGCGCATCGGCGATCCGACATTGTCGTTCCAGCTCTTCCACATCTCCTGAAGCTGGGCCGGGTTGCGGACCGTTCCCATCCGCGCCTCGATCTCGTTGCCGGTGAGCTGTTCGCCGCCCATCGTCCCGCGGCCGCGGCCATATTGCGACGAAAGGTCGGTCGAGATCCGGTTGAGCTCGGCCGCGGCGCCCGGCGTGGCCGGAGCGGCGAGGACGAGGCCGTTGCGAAGGATGTTGAGCTTGCGCCGCGTGTCCGGGCTGAGGCCGGGGACGTTGGCGTAGCGCGCCGCCTCGGTCGCGTAGCGAACGCCCATCTCCGTCCCGATCGTTCCGAAATGCGCGGCGAGCGCGTCGGTGTCCGGCGTGATGTAGGTCGCGTTGACCCATTGCGCGCGGGCCGAAATGGCGCCGAATTCGCTGAGCTCCCGCTCCGCCCGGGCGATGAACGCGTCGGCCTCGGCGGCGGTCGGAGCGGCCGCCGGTGCGGACGCTGCCGCGGGCGGCGCACCGGCGGCTGCGCTCTGGTCGGCCGCGGCCGTCGTGCAGCCGGCGGCGAGGCAGGCGGAAAGGGTCAGGGCGAGCAGGGATACGCTGCTTTTCATCGGGTCGGCACTCCTCGCAATGTCATCTGGCGTGCGGCGCTCATGGACCTGCGAAAACACAGGGTCAACGGGCGAGAAAATCCGCGATCGCCTGCCCGAGTTCCGGCTTCGTGACGGCGCTCATGTGATTGCCGGGAACCTCGACATATTCGCCCGCCGGCAACAAAGCGGCGAGCGCTTCGGACGAGCCGTTGTCGTGATCTTCGGCGCCCGACAGGACGAGCGTCGGCATCGAAATGCTGCGCAGCATTTCCTCGCTCGTATCGACGAACGAATCGAGCAGCGGAAGCAGCGCTTCGGGATCGCCGCCGGTGGTCTTGAGGAACGCCTCGGCCAGCCATTCGGGCGAGCCGCGCGGATGCGTCCCGAGGCCCTTGAGAATCGTCTTGAAATGCTCCGAGCGGCGGCCGGTGTCGAGCAGCCCCTGCAAGCCCATGCCGCTGACGATCAGCCGCCGCGGCGCCGCGCCCTTCGCGACCATTCGCACCGCCGTCCGGGCTCCGAGCGAATAGCCGCCGAGATCGTAATCGGCGAGCGCCAGATGCTTCACCAGTGCGATCCCGTCGCCCGCGAGCACGTCCTTCGGATAGGCCGAGGATTCGTGCGGCCGGGCGCTGGTCCCGTGCCCGCGCAGATCCGGCATGATCACCCGAAACCCGCGCCCGGCGATCGCCCCGGCGTGGCCGAAGCGGATCCAGTTGGTGTCGGCGTCGGAGAACAGCCCGTGGAGCAGGATGACAGGCTTCCCCTCCCCCTGCTCGTGCCAGGCGAGCTCGACGCCGTCCGGAGCCGTGAAAACCTGCCTCATTGCCGAGTCTCCCGCGGCCTCAACCTGCATGCGGCATGCCGCCGGTCGCCTTGGTCCACCGCGCGACCAGGGGCTCGTATTCCTCGCTGCGCATCTCCGGCAGGCCCTCGGTATTGAGCCAGTCCCGGTGCATGCTCTCCGCCCCGAAATGGCTGATGGGCACGAACCGCGACGGATCGTCGAACGAAGCGACGGTCAGGTCGATCTTGTCGCTGTCCGGATAGTCGAAGCCAAGCGACGTGCCGCACGAGGCGCAATAAGGCCGCCGGGCGATCGGAGAGCTCTCGAACCAGTCCGGCTCCCCCTCCCAGGCGACGTCGGCCTTCATCGCATTCTTGAACGCGATCGAGACGCTCCCGGTCGCGCGCTGGCACATCCGGCAATGGCAGAGATAAGCGTCGCCATTCTCGATACGCGCCGTGTAGCGAACCCTGCCGCAGGCGCAGCCGCCGGCCATCGTGTCAGTCATTCACCACCGTCTCCTGTCGGTTTCAGATTCTAGGTTCTGGGCAGCAACACCGATCTTCCCGAATGGCCGCCCGCCTCGAGGACTTGATGAAACTCCTCATCGTCGGTCACCAATCCACAATCCTCGCGAAGCGCCAGTGCCAAATACAGGCAATCATAGACGGAGTGCTGCAATCGAAAGCCCCAGGCGAGTGCCTCGCCGACCAGCTCGCGCGCGGGATGCAACCGCTCGAAAAATTCGGGCAGGGCCTCAAGATTCCGCTCCGCATGAATTGACAGCAATTCGGATCGCTTCACCTTTCGCCACAAAGCGCTCGCGGCCTCGATCAAAAGCCAGTCCGGACCGATTAGAGGATCTGAAATCTCCAGATAGTGTCGCGCCGCTTCCGAGCGAGGCTCGCGCACGACAAATTTGACCGCGACGCTCGCGTCAACGACGAGCGGCACTGCGATCGTCCGCCCAGCCGTCGTCCACCCATCTCCCGTGATCCGTGTCTCTATCCCATCGGATCAGTAACGTGCTGTCACTGGCATCCGGCCCATCGGGCGGAGTCATCGCCTGAAGCTCCGCCGATAGCTTCAGGAGCGTCGCGGAGTCCTTTCTGGTTGACGGGCGGTTGGTCTCGATCAACTCGCGCAATTCGGCTTCAAGTGACCGGCCCTTTTCCTTGGCTGCGGCACGGAACGCCTCCAAGGTCTCGTCCTTGATCTTGCGGATGAGTGCCTGCGCCATCTAGCCCTGATAACATAGTGCTATCACTCGCTCAAGCGGATCGCCTCCAGCTTCGCCCGCCAACCCTCGGGCAGCGGCGCCGGCCGCCGGGACTCCCGCCCGACGTAGACGTGGGTGAAATGCCCCTCGGCGGCCGCTTCCTCCCCGCCCTTGGCGAAGACTCCCAGTCGGTAGGTGACGCTCGAAGTGCCGAGTCGCTCGACGCCGAGGCCGATCTCGACGGCTTGCGGATAGGCGAGCGAAGCGGCGTAGCGGCAGCCGGTCTCGACGACGAGGCCGATCGGATCGCCGGCCGCGACGTCGAGCAGCCCGGCCTCGATCAGCCAGCCGTTCACCGCGGTATCGAACCACGCGTAATGGACCGTGTTGTTGACGTGGCCGTAGGCGTCGTTGTCCGCCCAGCGGGTGGCGATCTCGCGCCACACCGGATAATCGGCGCGCGCCCTCAAAGCGCGGCCTCGTAGAGCCGCCGCGCGTCGGCCTCGCCGATCGGGCAGGGATTGTTCTGAAGGAGCCGCTCCTGCTTCATCGCTTCCGAGGCGAGCAGGTCGAGATGCTCCGGCCCAATTCCGACTTCCGAGAGGCGCAGCGGCAGCCCGGTGGCGCGGGTCAGCGTGGCGAGGCTCTCCACCAGCCCTTGCGCCTGAGCCTGAGTCCCCAGCGCCTCCAGGCCAGGATCGAGCACGCAGCCGAGCTCGGCATAGTCGGCCATCGCCGCCGGCATGTTGTGGCCGAGTACATGAGTCAGGACGAGCGAATTGGAAAGGCCGTGCGGCACGTGGAAGTGACCGCCCAGCGGATAAGCGAGCGCGTGGACTCCGGCGACCGGAGCGCTGTCGAACGCGACTCCGGCATAATGGGCGCCGAGCAGCATCTTGCCGCGCGCCTCCAGATCGTCCGGCCGGTCGCAGGCGGCGATGAGGTTCTGCGACAGCAACCGAAGCGCCTCGCGCGCCAGCATGTCGGAGACCGGGTTCTTGCGCCGCGCCGAGGTATAGGCTTCGATCGCGTGGACCATCGCGTCGATCCCCGTCGCCGCGGTGACGTGGCGCGGCAGGCCGACGGTCAGCTCCGGATCGAGCACCGCCCAATCGGCATTGAGCGGCGCGCTGTTCACAGCGTTCTTGACGCTGCCGCCCACCGTGATCACCGAAACCGATGTCGCCTCCGATCCGGTGCCCGCCGTCGTCGGCACCAGCGCCAGCGGCAGGCCCTTTCCGGTCGCCTTGCCGACGCCCCAGATCGAGTCGAGATCGTCGCCGCTGCCGATGAGGTAGGCGGCGAGCTTGGCCACATCCATCGGGCTGCCGCCGCCGAACCCGACCACCGAGGCGCAGCCCACTCCCGCGGCGACCGCCGCCATCAGCGTACCGCGCGAGGGATCCTGCTCGACCGAGTCGAATACGATCGCATCCGGGAGCGCTGCCAGCGCCGCGTCGGCGAGGCCGAGCGCTCGCACGTTCGCGTCGGTCACGAACAGGCATGGCCCTTCGGGCAGCAGCTCCGCGAGCCGGGTCGCCGCGCCGCTCCCGGCGATCAACTTCGGGCCGTAGTGAAACTCGAAAGGCTGCATGGAGGTGGAAATAGAGCCGCTTTCGGCCCGCGTCACGTCAAAGCGAGCGCTGGAGCCGGCTCAGCAGGCTTCGCGCGGGGCTTCCCCCCGCTTCAAGCGCGACATGGCCGGAATCGATCCGGCTGACCCGCTCGTAAAGCTCCTCGCTCGCCTGGACCAGGCCGGCGGCGGCCTCGGGCAGGCGGGTGAAGAGCTCGCGGTCTGTCAGCGGCGCCTCGCCGAGCCGCCGCTCGTCCTCTCCCGCCTGGGCCGGGCTAAGCTCGCCGGCGGCCACCGCGCGCTGGGTCAGCAGCCAGGCGATGACGTGCATCAGCCGCGTGGTGACCTTGAGCGACTCGCACGAGAAGCCGACCCGGTCGACCGGATCGAGCGAGAGGCGGTCGTCGCGTCCGCTGGTGTCGAAATAGGAGCGCGCCTCGTCCGCCAGCACCATCGCCTCGACGTAGAGCGCGTCGACCAGCTTCGGCGTCAATTGTCCCTGGAGCGCGGGGTTGCCCATCGCCATTCCCTGCCACATCGCGTGGCGGGCGAAAACGGCAAAAGAGGGTAAAGAACGTCCCGATCCGGGCCGTCCCCTCCTCAGGCGATGATATCGGGGATTCGGATGTCCTCGAGCTGGGCGATCTCGTCCTTCAGCCTCAGCTTTCGTTTCTTCAGCCTTGCGAGCTGGACGTCGTCGCTGGCGGTCATGCCGCTGAGTGCGTCGATTGCGCTGTCGAGATCGCGATGCTCGGTGCGCAGAATCGCGAGTCGCGATTCCGGATCCTGAGCGGCTGAGTGGTTCGCTTCCATTGGCGTCCCTCGCTGCTGTGCTGTCGATGGCCCATATTAGGGTCCAAACCCGATCCCCACAATGGTCGTGACGGAGCGGATTTGCGTCAAGGCAACCTTTGGGCCCCGAACCTTCGCCGAGCCGCCGTGCATATCCGTTGGAACGCGGTTCTGCGGGGAGACAAGGGGCCGCCGCCGGGCTTAGGATGGGGGCATCAGCCACGAAGGAGATGGGAATGCACCAGGCGCACGTTTCGGCTCTCGAGGCCAAGCATGCCGGACTCGAGGCCAGGATCGAAGAGGAAAGCCAGCGCCCGCTGCCGGACGCGACGACGCTCGCCCGGCTCAAGAAAGAGAAGCTCAGGGTCAAGGAAGAGATGAACGGGCTTCAGGGCCCGTCGCCGATCCACTGACCCGGCCCGCCGCCCCGGGACCGCCGGGGCGGCGTTTTCGATTTCAGTCGTCGCGCGAGACTCGCTCGTTGCGCTCGTGACGCTCCTGCGCCTCGACCGTCATCGTCGCGATCGGCCGCGCCTCCAGCCGGGCGAGGCTGATCGGCTCGCCGGTCACTTCGCAAAAGCCATATTCGCCGGTCTCGATGCGGTGAAGCGCGGCGTCGATCTTGGAGATCAGCTTGCGCTGGCGGTCGCGGGTGCGAAGGTGGATTCCCCAATCGGTCTCGCTCGACGCGCGATCAGTGAGGTCGGCTTCCTGGATCGGCCCGCTGGCCAGGGCCGCCATCGTCTCGCGGGATTCCCGCACGATGCTGTCCTTCCAGGCGAGCAGCTTCTGCCGGAAATAGGCGAGCTGCTCGGAATTCATGAATTCTTCGTTGGCGCTTGGACGATAGCCGCCGACGAATTGCGGATTCAGTACGTCACTATGAAGCGTAGCCATTACCCCTCCACTCCCCGTCTCCCGGCGCGCACGCCGGGGGCCCGAACAAGGGGTGAGGGTCAGGTGTGCCCCCGAATCTAAACCTCCCACCCCGAACCGGCCTATAGCTACGCCGAAAGGCCAGCACAAGTCACTCAAACGCGGCGGAAAATTGGGCGAAGTCAAGCACCTCGCCCCGCGCCTGGAGCGACTCGGCGCAGCGGGCCGCGAATCGGGCCGGCGGACGACCAAAAGTGTGCCGCGCCGGCCTCCGGGTTTTCCCCGAACCGTTCACCTGCCGCGCGGGGCTGTCCGGTTCTGGGACGGAAGGGCCGCCAAGCCCCCGAATCCGGCCCGTTTCAGGCAAGAAGAGGGTTAACGCGCTTGCACTTAAACCCTTCATTTGCATGTGGTCTGTACGCCGCGGTCCAGACGGGAACATCCGGACGGTCCGGGCCAGAACAGGGAATGCTGCTATGTCTGTACGAATGGCTTTGGCAAAACTCTGCGCCTGCACCTGCGGCGGCGCGATCATCGGCGCCGGCGCGACCCATGTCGCGGAGAACCCGCCGCCCCGGCCCGCGGTCCGCTCGGCGCATGCGTGCTGCGCCGCAAGCGCTTCCCGCTCCTCTTATCGCTCTTCGTACCGCGCGAGCGGCCGCCGCCTGGTCCGCCGGACCGTCCGGCGCACCTATGCGGCGCAGCCGCAGACCGTCACCCGGATGATCATCCCGCCGATGTTCGCGCCTCCGCCGCCTCCCGTGGCCATCGCCAGCAGCGGCGGCGGCGGCGTGCCGATCGTCATCGGCGGCTCCGGCGGCTTCTTCGGCGGCTCGGGCGGCTTCTTCTCGGGCGGCTTCTTCGGCGGCAGCTCGACCGGCGGCACGATCACCATCAACAACGGCCAGGACCAGGCCAGCTCCGGCACCAGCAGCGGCACCAGCAGCGGCGTGGTCAATCCGACCTCGGCGAGCGGATCGAGCGGCTTGACCAGCACCAGCACCAGCACCAGCACCAGCACGAGCAGCGGAACGAGCTCCGGTACCAGCAGCGGCACCAGCTCCGGCACGAGCTCCGGCACCCCGGACCAGCAGAGTGCGAGCAACGGCGGCGCCAGCGGAACCGGCGGCATCATCATCAACATCAACAACAGCAACGAAAACAGCACCAGCACGAGCAGCGGCACGAACACCAACACCAACACTGGCGGCAACAACACCAATACGAACAGCAACGAGCAGGGCCAGAACCAGAACCAGAATCAAAACCAGAATCAAAACCAGAACCAGAATCAGAACGAGAATCAGAACCAGAACCAGAACCAGAACGGGTCCAGCAGCAGCTCGTCGGGCGGGCGCGGCCATCACGGCCACGGCTCGTCGGGCAGCTCCTCGTCGAGCTCGACCAGCTCCGGCACCAGCGGGTCGACCAGCTCCAGCTCCGGCGCGAGCACCGGCTCGAGCAGCTTCGGCTCCTCGGCCAGCGGAAGCACCAGCGGGTCCTCGTCGGGAAGCTCGTCGACCTCGGGCAGCTCGTCCACGTCGGGCAGCTCCTCGTCGAGCGGCAGCTCCTCGGGCTCCTCTTCGGGATCGACCGGCGGGACCCACGTTCCGGCCCCGCCGATGATCCTCCTGTTCGGCGCCGGCGCCGCGACGCTCGTCGCCCGCGCCCGACTCGGCAAGCGCGCGAAGGCCGCCACGGCCTGACCGTAGCTCCCGGGAATTCAGGCCCGTCCGGATCCGTCCGGGCGGGCCTTTTTCATTGCGCCTGAAGGATCTTTTCGATCTCCGCGACCGGCATGTTGACGAGGTCCTTGGGCACCTCCGCCAGGATGCGCTGCTCGACCGCCTTGTGATAATGCTTGCGCAGCTCGCCGAGGGTCTTCGGCGGAGCGACGATCACCAGCGCCTCGAATTCGTTGCGAAGCGCGCGCTCCTCCAGCATCGCCGCGGTGTCGGCGGCGAAGCGATTCTCCTCGAGCTGGTGGAAATCGACCTCGGTCATCGATCCGCCGTGGCCGCCGATCACGTTCATCGCCATTCCCGCGGTGTCGCTCGCCTGCTCGTGATGGTCGGGATTGTCGCGTACCTCCTTGCGCTCCGCGCGAAGGTTCGGGAACGCGCCGTCGCCCTCGTTGCGGAAGAAAAGCGATTTCCGGCCGTCGGCGACCAGAACGAAGCTGTCGTGTGGAATATGCATCGCTGCGCTCCATCTTGTCCGCCCCGATGAACGCCACAAGCCGCGCGATGGTTGCCCCTCCCCGCGCGTTCGCCCATAGGCGGGGCTCATGCGCGTGCTCCTCACCAACGACGACGGCGTGAACGCCACCGGCCTTCGCGTGCTGGAGGCGATCGCCCGCACGTTCACCGACGACATCTGGATCGTCGCTCCGTCGGATGAGCAATCGGGCGCCGGCCATTCGCTGACCCTGACCGTCCCGGTCCGCCTTCGAAAGCTCGGCGAACGACGCTTTTGCGTCACCGGCACGCCGACCGACGCGGTGATGATGGGCCTCGCGCATCTGATGAAGGACTCGCGACCGGATTTGATTCTGTCCGGCGTCAATCGCGGCGCGAATCTCGGCGAGGACGTCACCTATTCGGGCACGGTCTCCGCGGCGATGGAAGGGGCGCTGGCCGGCATTCCCTCGATCGCGTTGTCGCAGGGCTACGCCAGGGAAGGCATGGGCGACACCGTGCCGTTCGCCGCCGCCGAGGCCTGGGCCCGGCGCGTGCTGGAGCCGTTGCTCGCCGCCCCCTTCGCCCCGCGCACCCTGGTCAACGTGAACTTCCCCGCGCTTCCGCCCGGCGAGGTCAAGGGCATCCGCGTCGTCCGCCAGGGCCTTCGCGACTATGGCCGCCTGAGGATCGACCGGCGCACCGACACGCGCGGCTACGATTATTACTGGTTCGGCCTTCGCCCCGTGCTCCACACGCCGGGCCACGAAACCGACCTCGAGGCGATCGCCGACGGCTATATCGCGGTGACCCCCCTCCACCTCGATCTCACCCACGAGCAGTCGCTCGCAACCCTCGCCGCCGCGTTCGAGGGTTAGCCACGGATCGACATAGCGAGCCTGAAGACTCCCTCTCCCAAGGGGAGAGGGTTGGGGTGAGGGGTTCCGGCGTCCGCGTCCTACCGCAAGCTCCGTAAACCCCCACCCTACCCTCCCCCCTCAGGGGGAGGGATTAGAAAAATGAATGTCGCTTCGTCCAAGCGACGCAGTGGCGACTCCGCCCCTATCCAATCTCCGCGGCACGGATTAATCCCACGACGTGACGAACGCCGGCTCCTCCCGCTGATGGCTCCGCGGCCGCGCGTGCCCGCCAGCCTTGCGCTCCGCCGCAAGAGCCCGCTGCCCGTCTGGGCCCAGATCGGCTGGCGCGCGGCGCTGGTCCTCGGCCTGCTTCTCTTCACCCTCGCGGTGCACTGGATCGAGCGCGACGGGCTTCACGACAATCTCGACGGCGAGGTCAGCTTCGTCGACGTGATCTATTTCACGATGATCAGCATCACCACCACCGGCTATGGCGACGTCGTGCCCGTGGCCGATCACACGCGGCTGTTCGACGCCCTGGTGGTGACTCCGATCCGCATCTTCTTCGTGCTGATCTTCATCGGCACGGCCTACACCTTCGTTTTCCGCCGGACATGGGACAAATGGCAGATGGCTAGATTGCAACGGACGTTGAGCGGCCATGTGATCGTCGCGGGCTACGGCACGAGCGGCTCGGAGGCAGTGGACGAGCTGATCGCCCGAGGCACGGCGGCGTCGAACATCGTCGTGATCGATTGCTCCGGGGAGGTGCTGGAGCGCGCGGAAGCGCTCGGCTGCGCGATCCTCCAGGCCGATGCGAGCCGCGACGAGACCCTGAACGCGGTGCACATCAACCGCGCCAGGGCGCTGGTCATCTCCGCCGGCAGCGACGACACCTCAATCCTGATCGTCCTCACCGCCCGCCACCTCGCCCCGGGCCTCACGATCAGCGTCTCCGTCCGCAACGAGGACAATGAGCTTCTCGCCCGCCAGGCCGGAGCGACCACGGTGATCAACCCGGTTAGCTTCGCCGGCCTGCTGCTCGCCGGATCGACCCACGGCGCCCATATCGCCGACTATATCGCCGATCTCGCTTCCTCCAGCGGCCGGGTCCGCCTTCACGAGCGCCTGGTGACGGACGAGGAATGCGGCAAGCCTTTGTCCGGAATCACGCGCGGGCTCGGCGTCCGCCTCTACCGCGACGGCCGGCCCTACGGCTTTTGGGAGCCGGAAGCGAAGTCTCTGATCCCCGGCGACTGCATCGTCGAGATCTTGCCGACCGCCACGACCGAGGCCGCGCTCGGCCCGACCTGAGCGGATTCGGTCCGGCGCCCTTCCGCCAACGAAAAGGGGCTGAAGGATTCGAGTCCTTCAGCCCCCAATCAGCTGTCGAGGCTCGCAAGCCCCGGCTGTCCGGCCCGGGCCTAGGGGCCGATCGGCTCGTCGACGCAGATCAGGACGCCCATCACATAGGTGCAGCCGGGCGGCAGGCCGGTCTGCGCGCGCGGCCCGTGATCCGGCGACGCGGCGCCGACCGGCGACGCGGCGGCGGCGAGCGCAAGAATTGCGACGCTAAGCAAAGCTTTCATGATCCCCTCCTCGTTTGAGTTTTATCTAAGTCCGGGAAAGACTTATTCTCGAAGGGCTAACCGGCGGCCCCGGACGTGTCAAACGCCATCGAAGGCCCGGCGCCGGCCGAATCGTCGAGATCGGACGAAAATCCGCTCGCCCGGCGCGCATTCGGCGGCGGTCCGCCCCGCTGCGGCTTTCGGCCTAGGAAAATCCGCCCGCAGCCACTATGTGGCGCGCTCCCATGGAACTCGAACTCCCCTCCCCGCCCAAGGTCGGCATGGTTTCGCTCGGCTGCCCCAAGGCGCTGGTCGATTCCGAGCGCATCCTCACCAAGCTGCGCTCCGACGGCTACCAGATGTCGCCCGATTATGCCGGCGCCGACGTCGTCCTGGTCAACACCTGCGGCTTCCTCGATTCCGCCAAGGAGGAGAGTCTCAGCGCGATCGGCGAGGCGATCGCCGAGAACGGACGGGTGATCGTCACCGGCTGCATGGGCAAGGAAGCGGAGATGATCCGCGCGCGCTTCCCCGAAGTTCTCGCGATCACCGGCGCCGCCCAATATGAGGACGTGGTCGGCGCCGTCCACGTCGCCGCGCCCATCCCGCCGAGCGCCTATCTGAACCTGGTGCCCGACGCAGGGCTTAAGCTCACGCCGCGCCACTATTCCTATCTGAAGATTTCCGAAGGCTGCAACCATCGCTGCGCCTTCTGCATCATCCCGTCCTTGCGCGGCGACCTCGTCAGTCGCCGCCCCGACGCGATCCTGCGCGAGGCGGAAAAGCTCGTCGCGGCCGGCACCAGAGAGCTTCTGGTGATCAGCCAGGACACCTCGGCATACGGAGTCGATCTCAGGCACGCCTCATGGCCCTGGAAAGGCGGCGAGGTCCGCGCCCACATGACCGATCTGGCCCGCGAGCTCGGCAAGCTCGGTGCCTGGGTCCGGCTCCACTACGTCTATCCCTATCCGCACGTCGACAAGGTCGTGCCGCTGATGGCCGAGGGGCTGGTCTTGCCCTATCTCGACATCCCCTTCCAGCATGCGAGCCCCAAGGTGCTGAAGGCGATGAAGCGGCCGGCCAACGAGGCCAAGGTGCTCGAGCGCATTCGCGGCTGGCGCGAGATCTGTCCGGACATCGCCATCCGCTCGACCTTCATCGTCGGCTTCCCCGGCGAGACCGACGAGGATTTCGACTATCTGCTGCAATGGCTCGACGAGGCCCGGCTCGACCGGGTCGGCGCGTTCAAGTTCGAGCCCGTCAGCGGCGCGGCGGCCAACGATCTTCCGGGCATCGTCCCCGAAGAGGTCAAGGAGGAGCGCTACGCCCGCTTCATGGAAAAGACCGCCGCCATCTCCGCGGCGAAGCTCGCCGCAAAGGTCGGCCGGACGATCGACGTGATCGTCGACGCGGTCGGCGAGGAAGGCGGCGCCACCGGCCGCTCCAAGGCCGACGCCCCCGAAATCGATGGCGAGGTCCATCTGCGCGACTCCGGGCACCTGTCGCAGGGCGACATCGTCCCGGTCCTCATCGAGGACGCGGACGAGCACGATTTGTACGGCGTGCCCGCTCAGGCGGCGAACGCGTAAGCCCGGCCTCCCCCGCCTTCGTCGGAGTCGTTTGCGGCCGTCCGGGTCGGGTCGCGCCTCTGCCGCCGCGCACGTGGCCTTGCGGCCCTGCGTAAGGGTGAGAGCCAGCGGGCCGCCACAACATTCCAGGCCGATTTGCCCCTAACGAGCGCGCTTATCGTCCAGGTCGCGATCAAGCCGTCGACATAGAGCGAAACGTCCCACGCCATCAGCATCGCCATGTCGGCCGATCCGAGCAGGAGGATCACCTCGGCCCCGGCGATCATCATGCCCGCCAGCAGCGCGGCATAGATCAGGTGTCTCCGGCTCATCGCCCCGAGTCTCTCGAGCGGCGCCTCGACCAGCGCCCGATGAAGCGCGCGCGACAGCGGAATCGCGGGAAACAGCCTCATCACCACAATGACCAGCAACACGATGCCCGAGACCATGGCGCTCTCCCTCTTGCCGGTCCGACATAAGTGCGGCGGGGGCGACTCGCTAGGTCGTACGGAAACTCAACTGTCTAATCCCTCCTCCTGAGGGGGAGGGTAGGGTGGGGGTTTACGGCGTTCGCGGTTATTCGCGGATGCTGGAACCCCTCACCCCAGCCCTCTCCCCACGGGAGAGGGAGCCCTATGGACCGCCCGTAGCCCACGCGGAGCCACGGGCGCTCCTTACGGCCTGTCAGCCGCCCGCCTGCTCGGACTTGCGGCCGAGAATACCGGTCGCGCCGAGGAGCGATCCGACAAACCCGCCGGCAATGCCTCCAACGATGATGATCGAGGTGATGTCGCCCTCGGCCCAGTTGGGATGGATTTGGCGCGCGGCGAGGATCGCGGCAGCCATCGCCGCGGCCTTGCGCAGCCAGAAGGCCCACCATGGTCCCGGGCCCGGCCCGCGCGGCGGCGTTCCGCAGAAATCGTCAAACACCCAGCCAGCAGCCGCCACGAGAATATATGTTATCAACATGCCGAACTCCCCCCTTCATCTGTGGAAACGCATACTGGTGCAGTGATCTGCGCATCCAAGTTATCGGTCCGACGGGGGCAATTGGCAATTAATTTCTTGGCCGCAACGATTGCCCGCCCCGGGCACGCTGTTCCAGTTGGCGGCTCTCGCGCGGTTGGGCTAAGCGGGTGCGCATGATCGACCTCAAAGCGCTGCTGAAACCCGATCAGGGCCGGAATGCGATTCCACTCCAGCTCGTCGACAGGAAGGGCTTCGAGGCCTGGCTCAAGGACCAGCCCGCCCGAGTTCGCGGCGCGCTCGATGCCCAGGGCTTTCGCGGCGAGGGCTTCCAGCTTGCAATCCTCCCCGGCGAGCGCGACGAATGGTCCGCGGCGCTGGGAGTCGCCAATGTCGACGATCTCAGCCCCTGGTGCCTCGCCAAGGCCGCCGAAGCGCTTCCCGAAGGCACTTACCGCGTGGCCGGACGCGGGCCGGGGCCCGCGGTTCTCGGCTGGCTGCTGGGGCAGTACCGGTTCGATCGCTATAAAAAGGAAAAGAGGCCGGCCGGCCCGCGCGTGCTTCTCACCGACGATCCGGCGCGGATCGGCGAGGCGGTGCTCGCGGCCGAAGCGACCTTCCTCGTCCGCGACCTCGTCAACATCCCCGCCGGGGACTTGGGTCCCGCCGAACTGGAGGCCGCCGTCCTCGCCCTCGCCGACGAAAGCGGCGCAAAGGTTACCGTCACCCGCGATCACGCCTTGGCCGAAGGCTATCCGATGATCGCCGCGGTCGGCGCCGCCGCCGCCCCGGGCCGCGAGCCGCGCCTGATCGAGCTCGAATATGGCGACCAGCGCCACCCGCGAATCGCCGTCGTCGGCAAGGGCGTCTGCTTCGATTCCGGCGGCCTCGACATCAAGCCCTCCTCCGGAATGCGGCTGATGAAGAAGGATATGGGCGGCGCTGCGCACGCTCTGGCGCTGGCGCGGATGGTGATCCACGGCAAGCTCCCGGTCCGCCTCCATTTGCTGATCCCGGCGGTCGAGAATGCCGTCTCGGCCGCCGCCTTCCGGCCGGGCGATGTACTCAAAAGCCGCAAGGGGCTGACCGTGGAGGTCGGCAACACCGATGCCGAGGGCCGCCTGATCCTCGGCGACGCTCTGGCCAAGGCGGCCGAAGGCGCCCCGGAGCTGATCCTCGATTTCGCGACCCTGACCGGCGCGGCCCGGGTCGCGCTGGGGCCGGATCTTCCGGCGACCTTCGTCAACGACGAGGCGCTCGCCGCCGAGCTGCTCGCCTGCGGCCATGAAGCGTCGGACCCGCTTTGGCGCATGCCCCTGTGGAAGCCTTATGACGAGATGCTCGCGTCGGACATCGCCGATCTCGGCAACATGGCCGAGGCGCCGATGGCCGGCGCCGTCACCGCGGCCCTGTTCCTCCAGCGCTTCGTCCCGGAGGGCACCCCCTGGGCCCATCTCGACACCTTCGCCTGGCGCTCGTCGGCCAAACCGGGGCGGCCGAAGGGCGGCGACGCGCTCGGCCTTCGCGCCGCCTGGGAAGTGCTTCGCCGGCGCTACGGCCGATAGCATTCCGCCGCCGAATCGCCTCGCTCCCGCGACTAATCGGAAACGAAACGGTCTCTGGAAGGTTGTTACGTTCGAACAGCCTTACCCTCTTACCGAGTCGGAGCAGGAACGTGGCCGATCAAGCCCTGCGAAGCTGGATGCACACGCTGATCAACTATGTGCGTTCAGGGCAGCCCGATCTTACCAACCGCCAGATGGCGCTGATGATGCTCGTTTATCTGACGCCGGGGCCGCACACGGTGCGCGGGCTCGCGCAGCTGCTCGGCGTGTCGAAGCCGGTCATCACTCGCGCCTTGAACACGCTCGGCGCGCTCGGCTATCTGCGCCGCGTTCGCGACGAGAGCGACAGGCGCAATGTCTTCGTCGCGAAGACCAGCACGGGACAGGAATTTCTTGAAGGCTTCAACCGCAATCTCGAACATTCGGGGAGCGACCGCAGAGCGCCCCGGGAGTCCGGACTCCTCCTCCAGCACGGATGAAGTCTTCCGCCTCGACGGCCCCTCACGGCCGATCGACGCCCGGATCCACGCCTGGCGCAGCGACCTCGCCGACGTCGCTCTGGCCGGCCGGATCTTCGCTCCTCACTACGCCAGGCCGATCGTCCGCGCCTGCGGCTCTCAGCCCGCTTTCGTTTGGCCCGGCGCCCTCGGCGACGGCGACGCGATCAGCGAGCTCCTCCCCGGGGAGGAATTCGCGGTGCTCGAATATGCCGGCGGACGCGCCTGGGGCTTCTGCAAGGCGGATCACGTCGTCGGCTATGTCGAGGCGATCGCTCTGGCCGACCCGATCGAGCCGACCCACGTGGTTTGCGAAAGGAACGCGCCGGTCGCCGCCGACGAACGGGTGACCTCGCCGGTCATCGCCCATCTGCCGATGGGCGCCCGGCTTCACGGCCACCCCTGCGGCGGCTGCCTCGCTACCGAATATGGCTGCGTTTCGATGAGTCATTTGCGCGCCTTCGACGATCCCGAGCCCGATCCGGTGGTCGTCGCCGAGCGGCTGCTCGGAGTCCCCTGGCTTCCCGGCGGCCGCAGCGAGCAAGGGATCGACGCCGCCGGCCTCGTCCAGCTCGCGCTCGGCCTCGCCGGAATCCGCTCGCCGCGCCTGCCCGACCAGCTCAGGAGCTTCGGGGACCCGGTCCCGGACGGCGCCAGAGCGGAGCGGTGCGATCTGGTGCTGTTCGAAGGCGGTGCCGGGCTGATGATCGACGATCTGATGATGATCCACGCCAGCGCGGAGTCAGGCCGGGTGACGGTCGAGGCGCTCGCGCTCCATCCCGAGAGGCGATTGCACCGGCTGGCCTGACCATTGCATTTCGCTCCCGAAACGAGCACCTTCCCCCGATAACAAAGGGGAGGATGGCATGAACGGAACGATCGGCGCGCCCGCGCCGGCCTGGCTTCGCATCGTCGCGGCGCTCGGCCTGGTCTGGAACCTGTTCGGTATCTACAATTATCTGATGACCGTGGGAATGGTGGAGGGCATGGACGCCGCCGCCGCCGATTCCATGCCCGCCTGGGTCACCGGCGCCTTCGCCATCGCCGTCTTCGGCGGAGCCCTCGGCTGCGTCGGCCTGCTCATGCTCAAGCGCTGGTCGAAGCTCCTGCTGCTGCTGTCGCTGCTCGGCGTGATCGCCATGGACGTGTGGATGTTCGCGCTCTCCGGCCTCAGTTCGACCATGGCCGGGGCGGAAATGGGCGTGACGATCGCGGTGCTGGTAATCGCCGTCTTCCTCGCCTGGCTCGCTCACGACGCGGACAGGAAAGGCTGGCTCAGCTAGAAGTCCGCTCTCGATCAGCTCGGGCCGGCCAGAAAGAGTCATCCCGGCGGAAGCCGGGACCCATGAACATCGGTCGTTTCAGGAGAGGTGCCGCCGCCTGGCCCGCATCTCACCGTCGGAGTTCATAGGTCCCGGCTTCCGCCGGGATGACTCGGTTTGGTTGGTCGGCCGAAGACCTGTGCATATCTCACGCTCTAACCCTCACATCTCCCCCCGCGCCCGGCGGAGTGCATACCAGCGCGCGACATTGGCCTGGTGCTGCGCCAGCGTGTCGGCGAAGACGTGACCGCCCGTTCCGTCGGCGACGAAGTAGAGCGCATTGGTCGGCGCCGGATCGAGCACGGCGGCGATCGAATCGCGCCCGGGATTGGCGATCGGCCCGATCGGAAGGCCGGCCGAGGCGTAGGTGTTGTAGCCGTTATTGGCTCTCAGCTCCGACAATAGGATCCGCCGCCCGAGCGGCCGGCCGCGGGTGACCGGGTAGATCACCGTGGGATCGGCCTGGAGCGGCATTCCGCGCCTCAGCCGGTTCGAATAGACCCCGGCGATCAGCCGCCGCTCGGAGGGCTTTCCGGTCTCCTTCTCGACGATCGACGCGAGAATGATCGCCGCCTCCGGGCTGACCACCGCCGCGCCCGGCCTGCGCGCGCGCCACAGCCGGTCGAGCTCGCGCCGCATCGCATTCTGCATCCGCGCGAGCACCGCCGCCCGGCTCTCGCCGCGCCGGTAATTGTAGGTGTTGGGCAGCACCGAGCCCTCGACCGGCACTTCGATCGCGCCGGTGAGATAGGGCAGCCGCATCAGTCGCTCGTGCACCAGCACGGACGGCATGCCCTCCGGAACGGTCACCGCCCGCTGCACCGGCCGGCCGAACTGGAGGTGGTGAAGCACCGCCGCCGCGCTCATTCCGGCTGGCAGCAGGAACTCGCCCGCCTGGACCGGCGCGTGGGCGCCGAACAGCCGGGCGAAGCCGCGAAAGGTTGTCGCGTTGCCGCGGATCGCGCCCGCCGCCTCGAGCTGCCCGGCCACCTTGGCCACGCTCGATCCCTGGTCGACGATGATCGTCACCGGCGCTGAGGCCGGCCCGGGCCCCACCCACAGCAGCCACGTCCCAATGCCCGCGGCGAGGATCAGCAGCGCCGGGACGAACAGGACGAGCAGGAGGCGGCGCGACACCCGGCTTAGGGTCCGCATTCAATTAGGTTTGGCGATTTCCGTCCAATTACAGAGTCATCCCGGCGAAAGCCGGGACCCATGAACTCTGCATCGCCAGAAAAAGCTCCGGACTTTGCCACCCTTTCTTCGCCCTCCGGTGTGCATGGGTCCCGGCCTTCGCCGGGATGACTCCCTTTTTTGCCCCAAACCTCAATTCTAATTGAGCACGAACCCTAGATCGCCTTCATCACCAGGCTGGCATTGGTCCCGCCGAAGCCGAAGCTGTTGTTGAGCACCGCCTTCACTTCGCGCTTCTTGGCCTTGTGCGGCACGAGGTCGACGCCCTCGGTGCCCTCGTCCGGATTGTCGAGGTTGAGCGTCGGCGGCACGATCTGGTCGCGGATCGCAAGGATGCAGAAGATCGCCTCGACTGCGCCCGCGCCGCCCAGCAAATGGCCGATCGCCGACTTGGTCGAGCTCATCGAAACCTTGCCGATCGCGTTGCCAAACAGGCGCTTCACGGCGCCGAGCTCGATCGTGTCGGCCATGGTCGAGGTGCCGTGCGCGTTGATATAGTCGATGTCGCTCGGCGCCATTCCGGCCTTCTTCAGCGCCATCTCCATCGACCGGTAGGCGCCCGAGCCTTCCGGATGCGGCGCCGTGACGTGATGCGCGTCCCCCGACAGGCCGTAGCCCACCACCTCGGCATAGATTTTCGCGCCTCGCGCCTTGGCATGCTCATATTCCTCGAGCACGACGACCCCGGCGCCCTCCCCCATGACGAAGCCGTCGCGGTCCTTGTCATAGGGGCGGCTCGCCTGCTCCGGCCGGTCGTTGTAGCTCATGTTGAGCGCCCGGGCCTGGGCGAAGCCGGCGATTCCGATCGGGCAGATTGTCGCTTCCGCTCCGCCGGCAAGCATGATGTCGGCATCGTCGTCGCGGATCATCCGCGCCGCGTCGCCGATCGAATGGGCGCCGGTCGAGCAGGCGGTGACGACCGCGTGGTTCGGCCCCATCAGGCCGTATTTGATGCTCACCTGGCCCGAGATGAGGTTGATCAGCCGCCCGTGGACGAAATGCGGGCTGACGCGTCCCGGCCCCTTTTCGGCCAGCAGCAGGCTTTCGCTTTCGATTCCCGGAAGGCCGCCGATGCCCGAGCCGATCGAGACCCCGGCGCGAAGCCGGGTCGCCTCGTCCATGTCGGTGAGGCCCGCATCCTCGAGCGCCTGCCCGGCCGCGTCGAGGCCGTAGATGATGAAGGGATCGACCTGCCGCTGCGTCTTATGGTCGACGCGCTTGTCCGGATCGAAACCATATTCATGATCCTTCGGCTTCACCTCGCAAGCGATCGTGCACTTCTGGTCGCTCGGATCGAACTTGGTGATCCTTCCGGCGCCGCTCTTGGACGCCAGGATGTTCCTCCAGCTCGTCTCGACGTCACCGCCGAGCGGCGTGACGAGACCCAGACCAGTGACGACGACGCGGCGCATGTACGGATACTCCTTCAAGACAAAAACGGCCCCCCGACCGGAGACGGGGAGCCGTTTTTAAGACAAAGCGGCTCGCTTTCCGCCGGCCGGCGGAGGCGCTCCCTAAGGGTTAGGCCTTGTTCTGGTCGATATAGTCGATCGCGTCCTTGACGGTCGTGATCTTCTCGGCGGCGTCGTCCGGGATCTCGACCCCGAATTCCTCCTCGAACGCCATGACCAGCTCGACGATGTCGAGGCTGTCGGCGCCGAGATCGTCGATGAAGCTCGCTTCCTCGGTGACCTTGTCCGCCTCGACGCCCAAATGCTCGACGACGATTTTCTTCACGCGGTCAGCGGTCTCGCTCATAGTTCACCTTTCCCTAGAGGCTTATTCGTTGCCACACGCCCTAGCCGCACGCGGGCGGGAAAGGCAAGTGGAGATGGGGTGCGGGTCTCCAGCCCTCGCCTGTCGTCGAGATGGTCTTTTAATCCCTTTTGCGCCACTCAGGAGCCATGTTGAGGGGGCTGGCGAGCGGATCATGGCTGACGGAGCGGCGGCTCCGCACGATCGCCCTGCTTTCCCTCGCGGCGGCGGTGGCGATGATCGTCTTCCTCATCGCCACGGCGCACGGCACTCTGGACCGCTACGGGCGGCCGCTCGGCACCGATTTCTCCGGCGTCTGGAGCGCCGGCCGGATGGCGCTCGACGGCCATGCGGCCCAGGCCTGGGACTGGGAGGCCCATCACGGCGCCCAGCAGGCACTCCACGGCGATCCCGCCGTGCCCTTTTACGGCTGGCACTATCCGCCCCCGTTCCTGCTCGTCGCGGCGCTGCTCGCGACGCTGCCCTATCTCGCGGCCCTGTTCGTCTGGCAGGCCACGACGCTCGGCGCGGCCGCCCTGCTCGTGCAGCGCATCGTTCCGGGCCGGACCGCGCTGCTCGCCACGCTCGGCGCGCCGGTCGCCTTCATCTGCGTCGCTCACGGGCATAACGGCTTCCTGACCGGCGCGCTGTTCGGCGGCGGGCTGCTGCTGCTCGACCGGCGCCCGTTCCTCGCTGGCTTCCTCTTCGGCTGCCTGATCTACAAGCCGCAATTCGCGCTCTTGATCCCGCCGCTGCTGCTCGTCTCCCGGCAGTGGCGCGCGATCCCGGGCGCGGCGCTGTCGGCGGGCCTGCTCGTCGCGCTGACGCTGGCGATCTGGGGCTGGCCGGTATGGCGGGCCTTTCTCGATTCGCTGCCGCTCACCCAATCGGTCGTGCTCGAGGCCGGCAGCACCGGCTGGGAAAAGATCCAGAGCCCGTTCGCGATGATCCGCATGTGGGGCGGCGGCATCGCCTTCGCCTACGCGGTGCAGGCTTTCGCCACCCTCGCCGCGATCGGCGCCGCGCTGTGGCTCGCATGGCAAGGCCGGGCCGCGGAGCGCAATGCCGCGGCGCTGGCGGCGGCGCTCATCTCCACGCCCTATGTGCTCGACTACGATTTCGTCCTGCTCGGGATCGCCATCGCCTTCCTCGCGGCCGACGGCCTTCGGAGCGGCTTCCTGGACTGGGAGAAGACCCTCCTCGCTTTCTGCTGGATCGCGCCCTTCTTCGCGCGCCAGCTCGGGGCGCTCGCTTTGCTACCCCTCGGGCAGGCCAGCGCGATCATCGTGCTCGTGCTGGCGCTGCGCCGCGCCGCCGCGCTCGACGGCGCGCCTCAAAACATCGCCATCCCGCCGTTGACGTGAAGAGTCTGGCCGGTGACGTAGCCGGCCTCGCGGCTGGCGAGATAGACGGCGGCCGCGGCGATGTCCTCGCCCTTGCCGAGATCGCCGATCGGGATCCGCCCGAGCAGGGCCTGCTTCTGCGCGTCCGGCAGCACGTCGGTCATCGCCGATCGGATGAAGCCCGGAGCGATGCAGTTGACCGTAATCCCGCGGCTCGCGACCTCCTGGGCGAGCGCCTTCGACATGCCGATCAGGCCCGCCTTGGACGCGGCATAATTGGCTTGGCCCGGATTGCCGGTTACTCCGACCACCGAGGTGACCGAGACGATCCGCCCGAAGCGCGCGCGCATCATCGGCTTCATCGCCGCGCGGGCGAGGCGGAAGGCGGCCTCGAGGTTGATCCGGATGACGTCCGACCACTCCTCGTCCTTCATCCGCATCGCCAGATTGTCGCGAGTCACTCCGGCATTGTTGACGAGGATGTCGAGCTGCCCCAGCGCCTCGACCGCCCGCGGCACCAGCCCATCGACCGCCGCCCCGTCGCCGAGATCGCAGGCCAAAGCGACATGCTCCCCCCCCAGCTCCCCACGAAACGCCTCCAGCTTCTCGGCATTCGACCCGGAAACCGCCAGCCGGGCCCCCTGCGCCGCGAGGCCCTTCGCAATCGCGGACCCAATCCCGCCCGAGGCGCCGGTGACGAGTGCGGTCATTCCATTGAGGTCGAACATGGTTTCAGGCTCCAGAAGAAGGGATGTTCACGCGGAGGCGCGGAGAAGAAGGGGAAGGCGCGGAGGGGCGGTAATCGTTGACCACTCGCTTCACGCCTTCCTTCAAGGTTTCGCCGCCAAAATTTATGAGCAGCCCAACGGGCTGCCTTTTCAATCTAAGGTAGGTCAGCAGCTGCTTGCTATGGACCGGCATAAGGCGCTCCACCGATTTGACCTCGACCAGGAGCCGGTCGTCCACAACGAGATCGGCTCGAAACGCCGCCTCGAAGACGATTCCCTCGAACTCGGCGGTGATGAGCTGCTGCGTGACGACACCATAGCCCAAATCCTTGAGGCGCCCCGCAAGCAGCGCCACATAGACGGACTCCAGAAGACCGGGACCGAGCTCGCGATGCAGGCGCAGGGCTACATCCAGGACATCGGCGGTGATCTCGTCAATTTCCTTCATCCTTCTCCGCGCCTCTCCTTTCTTCTCCGCGCCTCCGCGTGAACTATATTTCCTTCACCAGCGCGTCGATGTCGTCCATCGTAATCACGCTGCTCACGCCCGCGTCCGGCGCGATGCGCTTGACCATTGGGCCCAGCACCTTGCCGCCCAGCTCGACGAAATGGGTGACGCCCGCGGCGGCCATGTTGGCGACGCTTTCGCGCCATCGCACGCGCCCGGTCACCTGCTCGACGAGAAGCTCGCGGATCGTGTCCGGGCTGTCGACCGGCGAAGCGGTGACGTTGGCGTAGAGCGAGACCGCCGGCGGCTTCATCGCGACGCCGGCCAGCGCCTCGGCCATCGCGTCGGCCGCGGGCTTCATCAGCGGGCAGTGGAACGGCGCCGAGACCGGCAGCAGCAAGGCCCGCTTGGCGCCCATCTCCCTGGCGATCTCAAGCGCCCGCTCGATCGCCGCCTTGTGGCCCGAGATGACGATCTGCGACGGATCGTTGTCGTTGGCGACCGTGCAGACCTCCCCTTGCGCCGCCGCCTCGCACACGCGCTGGCCAAGCGCCAGATCGGCGCCGAGCAAGGCGGCCATCGCCCCCTCGCCCACCGGCACCGCCGCCTGCATCGCCCGGCCGCGCGTCTTGAGCAGGCGCGCGGTCGTTGCGAGATCGAACGTGCCACCTGCGCAGAGCGCCGAATATTCGCCAAGGCTGTGGCCGGCGACGAAATCGGCCTTGTCCTGAAGGTCGATTCCCGAAGCGCGCAAGGTGGCGATGGCGTTGGCCATGATCGCCGGCTGGGCGTTCTCGGTCAGCGTCAGCTCCTCCGCCGGGCCCTCGGCCATTAGCCGCGCCAGCGACTGGCCGAGCGCCTCGTCGACCTCCTCGAGCACCGAGCGCGCCTCCCGGCTGGCCCCGGCCAGGGCCGCGCCCATGCCGACCGACTGGCTCCCCTGCCCAGGGAAGATGAATGCGCGCATGGTCCGTCTCCTTGTCGTGCGGCGCTGGTTAGGCAGCGTCCCGCCGGCGCGCAAGCAGCCTCAGCGTCGCGTCGCGAACCAGATGACGTGGCGCGGCCCCTTGCCGTTGGCGCGGGCGCGCACCGCCACCTCGTCGACCGCGAAGCCGGAGCCGCCGAGCCTCCTCGCGAACGCCTTGTCCGGCGCCGCCGACCAGATGGCGAGGAGTCCGCCGGGCTTCAGAGCGCCGCGCGCCGCCGCCAGCCCCGCCGCCGAATAGAGCGCGTCGTTGCCGGCGCGGGTCAGCCCGTCCGGCCCGTTGTCGACGTCGAGCAGGATCGCGTCGTAAACCGCGCGTCCGGCGCCGATCTCGGCGGCGACGTCGCCTTCGATCAGCCTGACGCGCGGATCGTCGAGACAGCCCGCGGTCAGCTCGGCCATCGGCCCCCGCGCCCAGCGGATGATCGCCGGCACCAGCTCGGCGACGACCACCGTCGCATCCTTGCCGAGCGCCGCCAGCGCCGCGCGCAAGGTGAAGCCCATGCCATAACCGCCGATCAGCAGGCGCGGCGCGCGGCGCCCTTGCAATCGCACGACGCTCATCTCCGCGAGCGCCGCCTCCGATCCGCTCATCCGGCTGTTCATCAGCTCGTTGCGGTCGAGCACGATCATGTAGTCCGCCCCGCGCCGGAACAGCCGCAGCTGCTCGCCGCCGGGCACGTCGGTCGTGTCGATCAGTTCGCGCAGAATCATCGGGGCTCCCCTCGACGCGGGCCGCCGCTTTGTCGAGTCATTGCTGGCACCCGCAGGGGTTGCTTTTTCTCCCCATCTCGGCCAGAGGCGCCGCAGTCCGGGGCCAAGGCTCAGCCTTTCGCCCCGGCTTTTGCTTTACGACGACAGCCGGAGGGGCGTCCGCATTGGGCGGCGCCAGCGATCGGCCAAAAGAAGGACAAGCGCGACATGGCTCTCTACGAGCATGTGTTTCTCGCGCGTCAGGATCTGGCCCAGGCCCAGGTCGACGCGCTGGCGGAAAACGCCACCAAGATCATCGAGGACAACGGGGGCAAGGTCGTCAAGACCGAGACCTGGGGTCTTCGCAACATCGCCTACCGGATCGCCAAGAACCGCAAGGCGCACTACGTCGCCCTCGATTTCGAGGCGCCATCCAACGTTGTCGCCGAGCTCGAGCGCCAGACCCAGATCAACGAGGACGTGATCCGCTACCTCACGATCAAGGTCGATGAGCACGAGGCCGGCCCGAGCGCGATGATGCGCCGCGGCGAGCGCGACAAGCGCCGCGACGACGAGCGTGGCGATCGCGGCGATCGCTTCGGCGGCGACCGCGACCGCGGCGACCGCGGCCCGCGCCGCAACCGCGACGAAATCGAAGCTTAAGGAGGCAAGACACGATGGCACGCCCATTTTTCCGCCGCCGCAAGTCCTGCCCCTTCTCCGGCAAGGATGCGCCGCGCATCGACTATAAGGACGTCCGCCTGATGCAGGGCTTCGTCTCCGAGCGGGGCAAGATCGTCCCGAGCCGCATCACCGCGGTCTCCACCAAGAAGCAGCGCGAGTTGGCGAAGGCGATCAAGCGCGCCCGCCATCTCGGCCTGCTTCCCTATGTCGTGAAATAAGGAGCGAGGACGATGGACGTCATTCTGCTCGAGCGCATCGAGAAGCTGGGTTCGATCGGCGACGTGGTGAAGGTGAAGAACGGCTATGCCCGCAACTTCCTCCTTCCCCGCGGCAAGGCCCTTCGCGCCAACGATAGCAACCGCAAGGTCTTCGAGGCCAATCGCGAGAAGATCGAAGCGACCAACGCCGAGCGCCGCGGCGCGGCCGAGGCCGATTCGAAGAAGATCGACGGCGCCAAGATCCAACTGATCCGGCAGGCGTCGAACGCCGGCCATCTCTACGGATCGGTCAGCGCGCGCGATCTCGCCGAGGCGCTGGAGGCCCAAGGCCACAAGGTCGCCAAGAACCAGATCGTCCTCGACAAGCCGATCAAGTCGATCGGCCTTCAGGACGTTCGGATCGCGCTTCACCCCGAAGTGTCGGTGACGATCAGCGTAAACGTCGCCCGCTCGCCCGAAGAGGCCGAGCTTCAGGCGGCCGGCAAGGACGTGATGGCCGAGATGTTCGAGAAGGATGTCTCGGGCTTCATCGAGGAGCGCGACGAGACGCTCGAGCCGGGCGAGATCGCACCGGAGCCGGCGGCGGAAGCTGCCGAGGCTGCTCCGGCCGAGACCGCCGAGGCTGGCGCGGACGAGGAAGGCGAGACGGCCGACCAGGCCTGACGCTGCCGCCGACAAAAAGACAGAGGCCGCCAGTTCGCTGGCGGCCTTTTTCTTTGCCTTAATTCCTTGTCACTCCGGACTTGATCCGGGGTCCATCTTCCCTCTCGGCCGCCGCGCAGCACATGCGACCAGACAAGCGAGCTCGGAACATCTGCATCCTAATTCGCTCCCATGAAGGTCAGCCCATTGGGCAGATCGGTGACGTCGCATCGAATTCAGTTGACGAATTTACGCGTCAGAGTCCACGTCGTCCAACATAGCTTCCGGCGGGCCGACGAACCCGAGCTTGGCGCCCCAACCCATAGGCTCGTCTTCGCATCTACGGGCTGATAGGTCGGCCCCACAATGTGCACCGGCTTCAACTTTGTCTCACCGTCATTGTCGAGTTCGGGCGCGACATAACAAAACTCTGTGACGTAGCTGGCCCCGAAGGTATCCTGATAACGGACAAAGCCCCTCAGGACGAAGTGCCCTCTAGGCTCATCCGCCTCTAACTCAGACCACTTCGCCCAAGCCTTGCGGATGCCCTCGCGCGTCAGCCGCACTTCCCTATCGCGGCGCTGACCCGGTGGAATCACGCCGACATTACTCGATATGTTGCGGGCAACCTTCTTGTATCGGTTCACGGCCTTCCAATCGCCGGCATCGAGAAAGGCGTAGAACTCCGCAGAAATCGCAGGTGTCCGCCCGCTGTTCTCAAAGGTGACCTTCGCGTGAGGCAGCCGGCCCTCTTCTTCGGATAGGTAGACCAGTGCGCGCGTAGCGTGAACGTAGGGCTGTAGCTCCGCACGAGCCACAGCCCGCGCGAGGTTCAATTGCGCCTCCTGATGACTCGTCGCCTTCTTCGTTTCATCAGCGGTTTCGCGTGCGAGCGCGATAGAGATCCGGCCTTGCCCGAGTGCCCTGAGGACAAGAACGATACTCATAAGAGAGAGGATGGCGCCTATCGAAGCCACTACGAGGCTATTGTTGGCGACGTTAACGGACTCGGTCGCGGCTTCCGCAGCGCGCCATTGTGCGCATAGGTCGGCGACTTCGTGATTGCGAGCGCGATAGCAATCGTCGCTCCACGGATTGGGATACGCGGTGAAGATATTGGCGGGCGGTAGCAGGGGCCTTCTGAAAACTTCTTCAAGATTTTCAGAAGACGAGGCGGATGCGTTGGCCGAAGCCGAAGACGCCTCAGCCGTGATGTTCGCCGCCGGAGCAGGGGCTGGAGCTGGCCGATGTTTGGGTGCCGGAGCCGCAGCGGCGACCGCCAACCCGGCAAACATCAGGGCTACCGCCAACAAGAAACGGTGACACATCGCTGATCCCCCCGCCGCCACAATGCCGGGTCCGAAAAACTATTTCAATTTAAGGTTTCGACCCCGAAGCAGGTGTATTTTCTAAAAAGGATAGTTCGAAAGGTTGCGCGTCCGGATCAACGAAAGAGATTCTTATTCCGCGACTATGCACGGGCAAGAAGGCGGACTCCGAAATCTAGCTCGGAATGACGAATTGCGAACGGGCCGCCGCTCCGCTGGAGTCGGCGGCCCTTTTCTTTTTTCTTCCGCTTTGCCTATGAGCGGCGGGCCAGGAAGAGGGTGAATGAGATGATGCTGCGGGTGTTCGGCCGGATCCTGTTTCTCTTGCTCGTCGCCGGCGCGGCGCCTGCCTCCGCCCAGCAATTCACGGCGGCCGAGACCGCGCGGATCGACGCGCTGGTCCACCGCTCGCTCGAAGCGACGGGCGTGCCCTCGGCCTCGATCGCGGTCGTTCGCGGCGGCCGGATCGTCTTCGCCCGCGCCTACGGCACGCAATCGCCGGCCTTGCGCGAAGCCTCGCCCGACGCGCTCTACCAGATCGCCTCCGTGTCCAAGCAGTTCACCGCCGCCGCCATCCTCATCCTTCGCGATCAGGGCCGCCTCTCGCTCGACGACACGGTCTCCAAATATATTCCCGGGATCACCGGCGGCGAGCGGATCACCATCCGCCAATTGCTCAGCCACACGTCGGGCCTGCAGGATTACTGGCCGCAGGATTACAGCTTCGAGGCGATGTCGCACCCGACGACCCCGCAGGTGATCGTCGACCGCTGGGCACGCAAGCCGCTCGACTTCGAGCCCGGCACGCAGTGGCAATATTCGAACACCGGCTATGTCGTCGCCGGGCTGATCGTCGAGCGCGTCTCCGGCCAGCCGCTCCTGGCCTTCCTCCAGCAGCACATCTTCCGCCCGCTCGGCATTCACCCGATCGACCAGGACCTCGCCGTCGGCCGGGGCTTTCCGGTCGGCTATCGCCGCAATGCGCTCGGGCCGGTGCGGCCGGAGACTCCGGCGGGGACCGGCTGGCTCTACGCGGCGGGCGAGCTGGCGATGAGCGCGCCGGATCTCGCCCGCTGGGACATCGCGCGGATCGACCGCTCCCTCCTGCCGGCGCGCGACTGGCAGGAGCAGGAGACGCCGGTCGACCTCTCGACCGGCCGCACGACCAGCTACGGCCTCGGCGTCCAGACCAACGACATCGCCGGCCGCCACGCCATCAGCCATGGCGGCGAGGCGGTCGGCTTCCTCTCGACCAACATCGTCTTCCCCCGCGACCGCGAGGCGGTGGTCGTGCTGGTCAATGCCTGGTTCGGCGATTCGCACGACCGGATCGCGCGCGGGATCATCGACATCATGCACCCGCCGCTGGCGAGCGGCGCCACCGGCGACGACGATGCCGCTCTGGCCGCCGCGCGCCGGGTCTACGACCAGCTGCGCGGCGGCCGGCTCGACCGCGCTTTGCTGACCGAGGACGCCAACTTCTACTTCACCGACGAGGTCCAGCACGATTATCGGGACAGCCTCGGCCCCCTCGGCGACCCGCAGGGCTTCGCCGCGAGCGGGCCGGCGCGGCTTCGCGGCGGCTTCGTCAACCGCAATTACGCGGTGACCTACCAGGGCCGCCGGCTGACCGTCGTCACCTATGCCGAGCCCGGCGCGGCCGGGAGGTTCGAGCAGTTTCTGGTGATGCCGGCCGGCTGAGCATGATCGAAGGCATCGCCCGAAGCCCGCAATGGCTGCCGTTCGCGCCCGATCCGGCAAGCGGCGGGATCTGCCTGCTGAAGCTCGAGGAAGCGGACTATCGCGCGGCGAGCTTTCTCGACCAGCGCATATTGACGCCCCGATCCGAGCTTCGCGCCGCTGGGTGGGCCGAGATCGCCCTGCCCGCCGAGGCGCGGCGGGACGCCAACTGGATCTTCCACATCGGCAATGTCGGCTCGACCCTGATCTCGCGCTTGCTGGGCGAGCTGCCCGGGATCTTCGCCCTTCGCGAGCCGCTCCTCCTTCGGGATTTCGCCGCCTCGCCGCCGCCGGGCGAGCGCTTCGACACGCTCGTCGCGCTCCTCTCGCGAACCTTTCGCCCGGAGCAGCGCGCCAACGTCAAGGCCACCAGCTTCACCAGCGAGATCGCGCCGCGCCTGGTCGCGCCGGGCTCGCGCGCCTTGTTCCTCTACGCTTCGCCCGAGCGCTATCTCGAGAACATCCTCGCCGGCGAGAACAGCTGGCAGACGCTTGCAGCGCTGAGCCCGACCCGCCTCGCGCGGCTGCAAAGCCGGTGCCCCGGCCTCGAAGCGGACATCGCCGCGATGCACGACGGGCTCAAGGCGGCGCTCGGCTGGGCCTGCGAGACGACCTCGCTCGAGCGGGCCGCCGCGGCGCTGCCGCAAGGAAGCGTGATGTGGCTCGATTTCGACCGCTTCCTCGACGATCCCGCCCGCCACCTCATCGAAATCGCCGCCCATTTCGGGGAAAGCGTGGACTCCGCGACCGCCAAAGCGGTCTGCGAAGGCCCGCTGATGCGCCGCTATTCCAAGGCGCTGGAATATGAATATTCCCCCGCGCTCCGCCGCGAGATCCTCGCCGACGCCCGCCGCCGCCATGCAGCGCCGATCCGCGACGCCTTGAACTGGCTAGCCGCCCTCGAAAGCCGCTATCCTTGCGCCGCGCAGGCGATTCGCCGGGCGCGCGGGGAGGGCTGATGTTCAAGGAAATCCCGGATCTACTGACACAGGCCCAGGTCGCCGAACTGACCCGAATCGCGAGCGCCGCGCGGTTCGTCGACGGCCGCATCTCCAATCCGCATTCGACGGTGAAGAACAACCTCCAGCTCGACGACGACAAGGCCTATCAGGCCTCCTCGCAACTGATGCTGAAGGCGCTCTACGCGCACGAGGATTTCCGCAACTTCGCCTTCCCGGTGGCGATCCTGCCGCCGCTGATGACCCGCTACACGCCCAGCATGCGCTACGGCGCCCATGCCGACGCGGCCTTCCTGCAGCTCGGGGCGCAGGCGCTTCGCTCCGACCTCAGCTGCACGATCTTCCTCGGCGATCCGGCGGCTTACGAGGGCGGCGCGCTCACCATCCACCTCGGCACTCGGAGCGTCTCCTTCCGCGGAAAGCCGGGAAGCGCGATCGTCTATCCGTCGGACAGGCTCCACGAGGTCGAGCCGGTGACCAAGGGCGAACGCCTCGTCGCCATCACCTTCATCCAGAGCCGAATCCCCGACACCGCCAATCGCGAGACGCTCTACGAGCTCAACGAAGTCGCCGCGCTCGAAGGCCTGAGGATGGACAAGGCCAATTTCACCCGCCTCCAGCTGGTCCAGGCGAACCTGCTGCGCAAATGGGGCGAGACGGCTTGAGACAGGATCGACTGGGCCTGATTTGGTCCGTCATTGCGAGCGTAGCGAAGCAATCCAGTGCTGAGTCCGAGGCCCGCTGGATTGCTCCGTCGCTACGCTCCTCGCAATGACGAACTGACCAGGGCGACGTGGCCTAGCGTATCGCGTCCAGCGCCACCCCTTTCGTCTCCTTTGCCAGCAGCGCCGAGACCCCGCTGATCGCGCAGGCGATGGCGACGTAGAGCGCGACGGGCGTCGCCGATCCGTAGCTCTGGTAGAGCCGCAAAGCGACGATCGGCGCCAGCGAGCCGGCGAAGATCGCGGTCAGCTGGTAGGCGATCGAGGCGCCCGAATAGCGGATGCGAGTGGGGAACAGCTCGGCGATCATCGCCGCCTGCGGCCCGTACATCGTGCCGTGGAGCACCAGCCCGACGACGAGCGCGGCGACGATCGCCAGCTTGTCTCCGCTGGCCAGCAGCGGGAACAGAGCGAAGCTCCAGCCGGCGAGGCCGAAGGCGCCGATCGCATAGACCGGCCGCCTTCCGATCCGGTCGGAAAGCCGCGCCGCGAGCGGGATGGCGGCGAACTGCACCGCCGCGCCGATCAGCAGCGCGTTGAGCGCGAGCGAGCGGCTCTCGGCCGAAATCTCGACGAGGAAGGTGAGCGAGAAGGCGGTGAGCACGTAATAGGAAATGTTCTCGCCGAGCCTCAGGCCCGCCCCGAGCAGCACCGCCTTGGGGCGCTCGCGCAGCACCTCGATCGCCGGAAGCTTGGGCGGCGTCTCCGACTCCTCCAGCGCCGCCTCGAACATCCGGCTCTCGGCGACGCGGTTGCGGACGTAGAAGCCGACCGCGATCAGGACGATCGAGGCGAGGAACGGCACGCGCCAGCCCCAGGCGAGGAAATCCGCCTCGCTCAGCGTGCCGCTGATGGCGGCAAGCATTCCGGCGGAGAGCAGGAAGCCGGCAGCGACTCCCGCCTGCGGCCAGCTCGCCCAGAAGCCGCGCCGCGCGGCGTCGCCATGCTCGGCGGCCATCAGCACCGCCCCGCCCCATTCCCCGCCGACCGCGAAGCCCTGGACGAGGCGCAGGACGATCAAGGCCACCGCCGCCCAGATTCCGATCGTCTCGTAAGTCGGAAGCAGGCCGATCAGCACGGTCGCGGCGCCCATCAGCAGCAGGCTCAGCATCAAAAGGCGCTTGCGTCCGATCCGGTCGCCATAATGGCCGAAGACGATTCCGCCGAGCGGCCGGGCGACGAAGCCCAGCGCATAAGTGGCGAAGGCCAGCAGAGTCCCCGTCAGCGGATCGTATTGCGGGAAGAAGAGGTGGCCGAAGACGAGCGCCGCCGCCGAATTGTAGAGGAAGAAATCATACCATTCGATGGTCGTGCCGATCAGGCTCGCCATCAGCACCCGCCTCAGCGGCGTCGCCTGCTCCTGTGCCAAAGTCCCCTCCCCCTTCAGGTTCCGCAGCGCCACACGCCGTCCAGCTCCATCTGCTGGCTGGCGCGGCGGTTGGTGACCGTGATCCGCCCGGGCCAGCTTCCCGCCGCGCCCTCGCCGGCCGGAATCTCGCCGGTGCGCCCGACGCTGATGCCGACCTCGCGATCCTCGAAAAAGCCCCCGGTCGGTCCCATCGGACCCGAAGGAGTGAAGCGACGGAGCAGCCCGGCGACCCGGGCGATCGCCCCGGACGGCGTGACCGCAAGCAGGATGCGCCCGCCGCGGCTGAAATCGCAGGCCGTGACACCCAGCGCGGCCAGATCCGTGGGCGCGAGCGGCGCGATCCGCGCGGCGGCCTGGGGATCGACCTCTTCCTTCTCCGGAGTCGAGAGCTGCTTGATCTGATTCTCGCTGGCGCCGCCGCGCACCGGCTCGCCGCTTTGGCCGCAACCGGCCGCCAGCAACACGATCGCCAGCCAGGCGCGCATCAATAGCCCATCAGGGCCAGCACCTCGCGGCGGCTTCGTTCGTCGTCCCTGAACACGCCCATCATCCGGCTGGTGGTCATCATCACGCCGGGAGTCGCCACTCCCCGGGCGCTCATGCAGGCGTGGCTCGCCTCGATCACCACCGCCACGCCGAGCGGCTGGAGATGCTCGCAAATGCAGTCGGCGACCTGCGCCGTCAGCCGCTCCTGGACCTGCAGGCGGCGCGCATAGCCGTGCAGCACGCGGGCGAGCTTGGAGATGCCGACGACCCGGTTGCGCGGCAGATAGGCGATCGCTGCCTTGCCGATGATCGGCGCGAGATGATGCTCGCAATGGGACTGGAACGGGATGTCCTTGAGCAGCACGATCTCGTCATAGCCGCCGACCTCCTCGAAGGTTCGCGAAAGGTGACGCGCGGGATCCTCGTCATAGCCGCGGGCATATTCCTTCCAGGCGCGCGCCACCCGCGCCGGCGTGTCGAGCAGCCCCTCGCGCTCGGGATCGTCGCCGGCCCAGCGGATCAGCGTTCGCACCGCCTCCTGGACGTCCTTCGGAACCGCGATCTTGTTCGGTTCGCCCACCAGATCCCCGTCCTCGGGGCCGCCGCCGTTCATTCGCCTGTCTCCCTCGGGAGGGCGAATACACGGCGGCCGGGCCTGCGCCTAGATGTCAGCAGTGCCGGCCGCCGCCTCCGGGATCGCGATTGGGGCCGCTGTCGGTGTCGGTGCACCCCATTCGGCGCGGGCTGCCGCCGCGTCCACCGCGGCCGCGCCCTGCCGGATCGGCCTGCGGACCGCTGTCGCTGTCGGTGATTCCGCCGCCGTTGCCGTTGCCGAAACCGCCGCGCCGGCCGCGGCCGGCAGGATCGGCGTTGGGCCCGGAATCGTTGTCGGTCAGGCCGCCGCCACCGCCATTGCCGCGCCTGCCGTGCCCTGCCGGATCGGCGTTGGGGCCGGAATCGCTGTCGCTCGTCCCGCCGCGGCCGCGCCGCCCATGGCCGGCCGGGTCGGCGCTCGGCCCGGAATCGCTGTCGGAATAGCCCCCGCCGCCGCCGCGCCCGTGGCCCGCAGGATCGGCATAAGCGCCGCTGTCGTTGTCGGTGACCCCGCCTCTGCCGCCGCCGCCGTTTCGGCCATGCCCCGCTGGATCCGCCTGCGGGCCGCTGTCGCTGTCCGAATAGCCGCCGCCGCCGCGCCCGTGCCCTGCCGGATCGGCCTGGGGCCCGCTGTCATTGTCGGTGAAGCCGCCGCCGCCCTGGCAGTTTCGGCCGTTGCCCGCCGGATCCGCGCCACCGCCCGAATCGCTGTCGGAGCAGCCGCCCCGGCCGCCCTGATAGCCGCCTGCGTAGCGCCCGTAGCCGCGATAGCCGTGCCCGGCGCCGATCGGATCGTAGGGGTCGGCATCGCTGTGGCCGCCCATTCCGACGCAGCCGGTGAGAGCGAGGAACGAGCCCGCCCCGGCGGCGCCGGTTCCGACCCTGGCGAGGAACGAACGCCTGCTTATCGGGCGAGTCGGCTTCATCGGCTGGTTCCCTTCCGCACAGGGATGGATGGCAGCGCTCGTAACGGGCGGGAAATGAACGCCGCCTTACGCGGTGGTGACCCCGACAGGATTCGAACCTGTGGCCTACTGATTAGGAATCAGTCGCTCTATCCTGCTGAGCTACGGGGCCTCCGCCACGGCCGCGGTTTGGCGCACCGGCCCGGCGCGGTCAATTCTCGACACTCCGCCATGCGACCAATCTTACCCCTTGTTAACCACTCGCAACTAGACACTGGCTCAAGGGAGACAGGCATGCCGATCAACCTCAATCCGAACGGCGCGCTCGCTCGCGGCTGGCAGGGAGCGCAGTCCGTCGACTTCGGCGAGCGCCTCATCCTCCTGCTCTTCTTCGGCTGGTTCCTGTCGCACATCCTGCCAAGCGTCGCAGACCATCCGTACAATATGCTCATCCTCGTCTCGGAGACGCTGACTGCGCTCCTCGTCCTGGTCCGCCGGCCCGGACCCATGGCCACCAGCTTCTACGCCTGGGCGATCGCGATCCTGGGCACGTGCGCGCCGTTGCTGGTGCTGCCGACGTCGAACGAATCCGGGCTCCCCGTGGCAGTGGCGGCGGGCCTGATGGTCGCCGGCCTCATGTTCAGCCTTGCCGCCAAAGGCTTTCTGCGGCGAAGCTTCGGCATCGTCGCGGCCAGCAGGGGCGTTCGGCGCGGCGGCCCCTATCGCCTTGTCCGCCATCCCATGTACGCCGGCTACATCGTCACCCAGATCGGCTTTCTTCTCATCAATCCCTCGTTGTGGAACGCAGCGGTTTACGCGCTGTCGTGGACGATGCAGGTGATGCGCATCGGCGAGGAGGAGAAGATTCTGTCGCGCGATGCAGCCTATCGCGATTACCAGGCCGACGTGCGCTACCGGCTGATTCCCGGCCTCTATTAGTTCTGCTCGCCCGGCGGAGTGACCGGGAAGGGCAAGGGGGCGACCGGAATTCCCTCCTCGCGAAGGCCCTCGGCGACGGCCGGCGTGGCGCTGCCGTGGATCGCCCGCGCTTCCGCCTCGCCGAGATGGATCGCGCGGGCTTCGTCGGGGAAGCGGTCGCCGACATGCTCGCTTTTTTCGAGCAGCCTTTTCTGGGCCTCGGCCATCCCCGCCAGCGCCGCCTTCACCGCCTCGGGAGGCAAGCAGGCCGCCCGGTTTCCCTTCGCTCCGACGCTGGGGGCCATCGGGGCCTTCTCCACTTCGGCCGCGCCGCAGACCGGACAGGCGACCAAGCCTCGCGCGCGCTGCGCCTCATAATCCTCGCTCGAACCGAACCATGCCTCGAAAACGTGGCCCTGAGCAGCGCAGCGCAGATCGAAGATGATCACGCGAGCTCGGGCCGTGGAATCGCGCGGCGATGCTGGATGGCCGGGACGCGCTGGCGCACCTCGTCGACCGCTGCGGGGTCGATTTCGGCGAAGGCGATGCCCGGCCCCTCGCCCCCCATGTCGAGCAGCACCTTGCCCCAGGGATCGACCACCAGCGAATGGCCGTAGGTGGCGCGGCCGTCCTCATGCTTGCCGACCTGGGCGGCGGCGATGACGAAGGCCCCCGCCTCGATCGCCCGGGCGCGCATCAGCACGTGCCAATGAGCCTGGCCGGTGGGCACGGTGAAGGCCGCCGGGATGCTGAAGGCCTTTGCGCCGCTGTCGCTGAGCGCCGAATAAAGCCCGGCGAAACGAAGGTCGTAGCAAATGGACAGGCCGAGCGGGCCGAGCGGAGTGTCGACCACGACAGCGCGGTCCCCGCCGCGATAGGAGGCCGATTCGCGCCAGCTCTCCCCGGTAGGCAGGTCGACATCGAACAGGTGAATCTTGTCGTAGCGCGCGCGGACCCTGCCCTCGCCGTCGATGACGAAGCCGCGATTGACCAGCTTGCCGTCCGAGCCGCCCTTCAGCGCAAGCGAGCCGAGATGGACCCAGATCCCGGCCCCGGCCGCCGCCGCGCGCACCCGCGCCAGCACCGGATCGTCCGCCTCTTCATGGAGATGGGCCGCGGCCCTGGCCCGGTCCTGGTCGAGCAGGCCGCTCATCTCGGGGGTGAACAGCATCCTCGCGCCGCCCCCCGCCGCTTCCGCGACACGGCCCGCCAGTTCGTTCGCGTTCGCCTCCGGATCGATCCCCGTCTGCGCCTGAAACAGGGCGATCCTCATGCCTCGAGCATCGAATCGAGTCGGCCGTCGCTGTCCAGCGCGTGGAGGTCGTCCGATCCGCCGATGTGGCGATCGTCGATGAAGATCTGCGGCACCGTGGTGCGCCCCTTGGCGCGCTGGATCATCTGCGCCTTCTTCCCCGAGTCCATGCCGACGTCGATCTCCTCATAGGCGACGCCCTTGCCATCGAGCAGACGCTTCGCCCGCGAGCAATAGCCGCAAAAGGCCCTGGTGTAGATTTCGACGCGCGCCATTCAAAATTCTCCTCGAATGCGGAGGTGAGGGCCAGCCGTGCGCCTGTCAATGATCCTCCTCGCGGACAACGCGCGCCCAGCACAAGACGTTCACCCGCACCGCGCCCGCTCGCCTGAGAGCGCCCGCGCAGGCATTGGCCGTCGCGCCGCTCGTATAGACGTCGTCGACCAGGGTCACGGCGCGGCCCTTGATCTCCTCCTTGCGCCGACGGTCGATTCGAAAGGCGCCGCGCACCGCGTCGCGGCGGGCGCGGCGGCCGAGGCCGCGAAGGGCCGGCGTCGCTTTGACCCGTTCGACCAAGTCGAGCCGGGCCTCGCCGCCGGTGCGCCGCGCGAGAGCCGTGGCGATCAGGGCCGCCTGATTGTAGCCGCGCCGCCAGATGCGCCACCGATGCAGCGGCACGGGGACGAACAGATCGCCCGCGTCCACATGGCGAAGCATCAAGGCGGCCATCGTCTCGGCGATTCCGGGCCGGCCGCCATATTTGAGCTTGAGCGCCACCGCGCGCGATATGTCGCCATAGGCCACCGCGGCGCGCAGCCGGTCGAACGCCGGCGGCTCGGCCATGCACTGGCCGCAGATCACCGCGCCGCCTTCGCCATAGTCGAACGGCAGCGCGCAGCGCGCGCAGCAAGGATCGCCGAGAAAGACCAGCTTCGACCAGCAATCGAGGCAGAAGCGGTGCGGGTCGGGCGTGATCGCCCCGCAGGCCGGGCAGCGCGGCGGAAGCGCGAAATCGAGGATCGGCCTGAATGCGCTTCGCGCCAGGGACGCCGCGGCTTGCATCGCCCAAGACTAGCGCCGGCGCGGTTGACAGCCAAGCCAATCCCGCCCATTTCGCCCGCGGCGGCCCGATGGCGGAGTGGTTACGCAGAGGACTGCAAATCCTTGCACGCCGGTTCGATTCCGGCTCGGGCCTCCAAATATGATCGCTCCGGCGCTATGATGGCCTCCATGATCGCCGGATCCTATTCCTATTCGCTAACCGATCCTCCCGGCTCCAGCGTCCTCGTCGCGGCGGTGTCGTGGCTCGAGGGCACCCTGCTCGGCACTGTCGCGACGACCGTCGCCGTCATCGCCATCGCCTCGATCGGGCTGATGATGCTCACCGGGCGGATGAACCTGCGCCATGGAATCGTCGTCGTCCTCGGCTGCTTCATCCTATTCGGCGCCCGCTCGATCGTCGCGGGCCTGCGCGCCGACGACGGAGCCCAGACGGATGCCTACGCCTACCAGCCCGCGCCCGCGCCGCCGCCGCCGGCCATTCCCCAGCCGCCGCCCGCCAATCCCGATCCTTATGCCGGCGCCGCGATGCCCGCGCGCTGAGGGAACCCTCCCCTTCCCCATCAATTGAATCGCCTGCGACACGATCGGGAGGCGAATCATGGCCGCGCGGCCTTATTGGAAGGGACAGATCAGGCTCGCTCTGGTCTCGATCCCCGTGGAAATCTATTCGGCGACCCGCTCCGGCGCGACCATCGCCTTCAACCAGATCCACGAGCCGACCGGCAAGAGGATCAAATATGAGAAGGTCGTGCCCGGCGTCGGCGCGGTCGATCCGGACGAGATCGTCAAGGGCTATCAATACAGCAAGGGCAGCTACGTGCTGCTCGACGACGAGGAGCTGGAGGCGGTCAAGCTGGAGAGCAAGAAGACGCTCGAGCTGACCCAGTTCGTCGAGCCCGGCGAGATCGACCCGCTTTATTACGAACGGCCCTATTATGTCGTGCCCGCGGACGACCTCGCCGAGGAAGCGTTCGTCGTGCTGCGCGAGGCTTTGAGGGACACGAAGAAGGTCGCCCTCGGGCAGCTTACGCTGCGCGGCCGCGAATATGTCGTCAGCCTCAAGCCGTGCGGGCGCGGCATATTGCTGGAAACGTTGCGCTATTCCGACGAGGTGGTGAAGGCGCAGGGCTATTTCCGCGAGATCACCGACGCCAAGCCGGACCAGGAAATGCTCGAGCTCGCGGAGACTCTGATCGACAAAAAGACCGCCAAATTCGATCCCGCCAAGTTCCACGACCGCTACGTCGATGCCCTGCGCGAGCTGATCGAGAAGAAGCGCAAGTCGAAGGGGGCGCGGATCGAAGCGGAGGAGGAAGACGAAACGCCGCGGCGCGGCTCCAACGTCGTCGATCTGATGGCCGCGCTGAAGAAATCGATAGAAAAGCCCGGCGCGAAGGCCGCCCCGAAGAAGGCGCCGGCGAAAAAGGCGGCGCCGGCAAGGAAGCGGGCGTAAATGGAGGGCGCGGTCATAAAGCCCTCTCCCGTGGGGAGAGGGTTGGGTGAGGGGTTTCAGCCTCCGCGATTACCCGCCGACGCCCGACCCCCTCACCCCGACCCTCTCCCCACGGGAGAGGGCGTTTTGCGCCGCGTCTGAACCATGCCCTCCCGCAAGACCGACCCCCTCGCCACCTACAATAAGAAACGCGATTTCGCGAAAACCGCGGAGCCTGCCGGCGCGCTCGCCAAAGGCGACCGCCATGGCTTCATGGTCCAGAAGCACGACGCGACCCGGCTCCATTACGATTTCCGGCTCGAGATGGACGGAGTCCTCAAGAGCTGGGCAGTGACCCGCGGGCCGAGCCTGGACCCGGCCGACCGCCGCCTTGCCGTGCGCACCGAGGATCACCCGCTGTCCTACGCCACGTTCGAAGGCACCATCCCCAAGGGCCAATATGGCGGCGGAACGGTGATGCTGTGGGACCGCGGCACCTGGACTCCGGCGCCCGGCAAGGACCCGAGGCGGACGATCGAGGAAGGCCATCTCCATTTCACCCTCGATGGCGAGCGGATGAAGGGCGAATGGGTGATGTTCCGGATGAAGCCACGAGGGAAGGAGCGCGGCGAGAACTGGATCTTGAAGAAGGTCGACGACGCCTATGCGGGCAGCCCCACCGGCCTCGTCGACACCTATCTGACGTCGGTCAAGACCGGGCGGACGATGGACGAGATCGCGTCGGGCAAGAAGGCGAGGGAAATTGCTCCCCGGCGAAGGCCGGGGCCCAGGCAGGCCGCAGGCCTGGACCCCGACCCGCGCCGGGGAACGGCTTTCCCCAAATTCCGCGAGCCGCAGAAGGCCACCCTCGTCGACGAGGTGCCCACCGGCGCCGGCTGGCTGCACGAGATGAAATATGACGGCTATCGCTGCCTGCTCGCGATCGCCGGCGGGGAGGCGCGGATCTACACCCGCAAGGGCCTCGACTGGACGGACAAGTTCCCCGAGATCGCCGAGGCGGCGCGCGGGATCGAATGCGGCAGCGCCCTGCTCGACGGCGAGATCGTCGCCCTCGACGAGAAGGGCAATACCGGCTTCTCGGCGCTTCAGCAGGCCATTTCGGAAGGCGGCCGCGGGCTCAGCCTGTTCCTGTTCGACGCGCTGGAGATCGACGGCGAGAAATTGGAGGGCAAGGGCAATCTGGAGCGCAAGCAGAAGCTCGCCTCCCTGCTCGGCCCGGGCCGCCCTCCGTTCATCCTCTACGCCGACCATATCCTCGGCAAGGGCGAGCAGCTCTACCGGGCGATGTGCGAGGCCGGCCAGGAAGGGATCATCTCCAAGAAGGCCGACGCTCCCTATCGCCACGCGCGGACTAAGAGCTGGCTGAAGATCAAATGCACCCGCCGCCAGGAGTTCGTGATCGTCGGCTGGAGCGAGAGCGACAAGAAGGGCCGCGGATTCCGCGCGCTGTTGCTCGGCCTCCACGAAGGGGGGAAGCTGCGCTACGCCGGCAAGGTCGGGACCGGCTTCTCGCAGGCGGTGCAGCACGATTTGCGCGCCAGGCTCGACAAGCTGGCGACGCAGAAGGCCCCTGCTCCCGTTCCTCGCGCCGAAGCGCGGGGCGCGCATTGGGTCAAGCCCACGCTCGTCGCCGAGATTGCCTTCGCCGAGTTCACCGCCGACAATGTCGTCCGCCACGCGAGCTTCCTCGGGCTGCGCGGCGACAAGCCGGCCAAGGAGGTCGTCGCCGAAATGCCGCAAAAGACGCCCGCCGCCGCCACCGACGACGTGAAGATCTCGAATCCCGACCGGGTCATCTTCCCCGACGCCAAGGTCACCAAAGGCGAGCTTGCCGCTTATTATCGCGAGGTGGGCGAGCTCATGGCCGAATGGACCGCGAACCGGCCGATCAGCCTGGTGCGCTGCCCGCAGGGCCGAGCCAAGAAATGCTTCTTCCAGAAGCACGACAGCGGCACGTTCGGCGCCCACGTCCTTCATGTCCCGATCCGCGAGAAGGACGGGCACAACGAGGATTATCTCTACGTCGAGGATTCGGCCGGGGTCATCGCCTGCGTGCAGATGGGGACGATTGAGTTCCACGGCTGGGGATCGAAGGTCGCCGACGTCGAGAAGCCTGACCGGATCGTGTTCGACCTCGATCCGGACGTCGGGCTCGATTTCGAGCTGGTGAAGAAGGCGGCGCGCGACGTTCGCCGCCACCTCGCGGATATCGGCCTCACCACCTTCCCGATGCTGACCGGCGGCAAGGGCGTGCATGTGATCGCTCCGCTGACTCCCGAGGCCGAGTGGCCGGAGGTCAAGGATTTCTGCCACCGCTTCGCGCTGGCGCTGGCCGAGGCCGAGCCCGAGCGCTTCACGGCAGCGCTTTCGAAGGCGAAGCGGACGGACCGGATCTTCATCGACTATCTGCGCAACCAGCGCGGGGCGACGGCGATCATGCCCTATTCCGCCCGCGCCCGCGAAGGCGCCCCGGTCGCCGCCCCGATCAACTGGGAGGAGCTGGACGAGATGCAGTCGGGCGCCCGCTTCAGCGTGCGCGATGCCGATCTGCTGCTCGATCGCGCCTCCTCGCGCCTGCTGCAGGGCTGGGGCGAGGCGAGCCAGGTTTTGCCGAAGGTTTAGGGTCAGGACTCAATTGGCTTGCTTGGATTGGCGAGCAATCTTTAGAGTCATCCCGGCGAAGGCCGGGACCCATGAACTCAATGTTCGGTGGGAAAGACGTAGGTCTGCGCTTCTTCCCGATCCAAGGTGTTCATAGGTCCCGGCCTTCGCCGGGATGACTCCGTTGAATTCCCACTCCAGGGGAATTTCCAATCGGATACGGACTCTACGCCGCCAGCCCCCGCTGCCGGGTCCAGCTCTGCGGCGAGACGCCGTAGGTGCGGCGGAAGGCGTGGCTCAGCGCGACCTGGTCGGAATAGCCGGTCGCTTCGGCCACCTCCGCGAGCGAGCGGCCGCCGGCCGCAAGCAACTTCGCGGCGCGATCGAGACGCAGCGCACGATGGTAGGAGATGGGCGATTCGCCGTAGGCATCCTTGAAGTATCGGGCGAGGTGGAATTGCGACAGTCCGGCCACCGAAGCCATCTCGGCCAGCGTCACCGCCCGGGCGATATGTGCGTGAAGGAATTCGCGCGCTCGCTCGAGCCGGCGGAAGAGCTCGCGGCGGGTCGAAAGCTTGACCGCCTTGAGCCCGTCGATCGCCGCGCGGCTGCGCTCGAGCGGCTCGGCGATCGCCACCTCGACCCGGGCCACCAGCTCGTCGGCGATCGCCGGCCCGAGCAGCGGGTTGTGGGCGATCCGGCGGCCGTAGTCCCACAAGGTCCGGCCCAGCGCGCTGGCGCGGGTCGACAGGACCAGAGCGCGGCCGAGCACGGGATCGTCGCCATGGCCCGCGGGCAGGTTCGCGGCCCCATTGGTCGGCAGCAGTAGGCACAGGCCCGTCATCGCCGAGCGGTTGGTGCCGATGCATTGGCTGCCGGCGTCGAGATAGAGGAACTCGCCCGGCTTGACCGAGATCGTCCGTCCGTCGATCTCGTAGCGCTCGTCGCCGTCGAGCACGAGCTTGAGCGAGGGCGCGGGGGCTCCGATCATCGAGCTGCCCGGCCCAAGCGCGCAATAGACCAGCTTGCCGTCGGGCACCGGCCCGCGCGGCGATTCGATTTGCCGATCCATCACGGTGAAGTCGCAGCCCATTCGCTCGTCCCGTGTCTTATCCCTCTAGGACAGTAGGACCGCGAATCTGAATGCCAGCTTACAAATAATTGGCGACGATCAGGGTAAGTCCGAGCGACAGGGCGGCGGCAGCCAAGAAACGCCACAGCGGCGCGGAAGTCATCGTCTCTCCGGACAGCGGCGCTTCCCGGCTCCCGGTAATCATCGAAATGACCAGATCTTCGCGCCTGGCGAAGCGATAATAGAGGATCGCCGCCAGATGGAGCGCGATCAGGCCGAGCAGGACATAGAAGAAGGTCTCGTGGCGCTCGGCGAGGGTTCGTGCGCTCTCGTAGGAGACCCGGTGCGAAAGCGGCCCGGTCTCAAGCCCGTCCTCGTCGCTCGCGAACAGGCCGAGGCCGATCTGGACGGCGAGCACGGCCAGCATCGCCGCGACGCTCCAGCCGCCGAGCGGGTTGTGTCCGAAGGCGCCGCCGGGCGCGCGCAGGTAGGCAAGCACGGCGCTCGGGCCACGAAGGAAGCCGGCGAAACGCGCGGTCGAGCTGCCGATCAGGCCCCAGATCAGACGAAACAGAACCAGGCCCAAAGCGACCTCGCCGAGCAGGATGTGGAGGTCCATCATATCGAGTTCGTGCGTCGCCCAGAGCGCCGGCACGAGTAGGACCAGCGCCCAGTGAAACAGTCGGATCGGCAGATCCCAGACTCGAACCCTCTCGACCATCAATGCTCGGGCGCCCGGTAGCTGTCGTGGCAGTTGCTGCACGCCCGCGCGACCGCCGGGACCGCGGCGCGGACGGCGTCGACATCGCCGCGCCGGGCGACGGCATCGAGATTGCGCGCGGCCACGAGCAATGCCGCGCCGGCGTGGGTGAAGCCGGAATGGTCGCTCCAGATTTCGGGCCGGGCGCGCGTGCGCACGCCGCTTTCCGCTCCGGTGCCGCGGGGGAACCAGCGCAGCACGTTCGGCGCGTGGCCGACGATGGTTCGGCTGCCGGCGCGGATCGCGTCGATCGACGGCGCGCCGCTCCTCAGCTGGTCGTTGATCCCTTTCATCGCTCCGCCCATCTGCTTGTAATTGGCCTGGCGCATCCGGATCGTCTCGGCGGCGGACGAGGCGCGATTCTGCGCTGCGGCGGTGGTGACGAGAGCGGCCAGCGCCGCGGCGGTAAGGATGAGATGCTTCACAGATCCACTCCACGCTTACTCGGGCCGCTCCTCATAATGAAGGTGCGGCGCGCGTCCAGCCGGCCAAACGAAAAGCGCCCCGGCCAGGGGGGAGCCGGGGCGCCTGCAACCGGCGGGGCGTTACGCAACTGGCCCGTACCGATAGATCGCTACGAGGATGCTTCTACCGACCTTCGGCTGAAGCGAGGCTGACCGCATTCGTCAGCCGCCGTTCAGCATTTGCGGGAACGTGTATTGTATAAATAATACACTTTATCCCTTGCGCTCGCAGGCGCGAGGCACCAATCTCTCCTCCGATCACGAACGGGGACAGACATGGCCACCCAGACCGACACCCAAGCCACCGCCGCGTCCACTCTGACGCTCGATCCGCCCCAGCCGCTCCAGATGGTTCAGCCCGAGCAGGCGGCGGGCCTGGTACCGCTCAAGGCCGAGGAGAAATCGGCGCTGGAGCAAAAGGTGGACCAGTTCATCGGCGAGCTGGTCGCGCTCGACGCCAACTCGCCCGATTTCGGCAAGAAGGTCGATCAGCTGACGACGATGGGCCGCAAGGAGATCGCCGAAGCCGCCGGCGCCTCCAACCGTTTCCTCGACCGGCCGGTCAAGGCGATTGACAGCAACACCGGCATCGGCGCCAACCTCACGCAGCTCAGGAAGACGGTCGAGGATCTCGATCCCGGCCGCGGCGGCGCGCTGGCCAAGCCGCGCAAATTGTTCGGCATCATCCCGTTCGGCAACCGGCTGCGCGGCTATTTCCTGAAATACCAGTCCGCCCAGAGCCACATCGCCGCGATCCTCGCCGCGCTCGCCTCCGGCAAGGACGAGCTGTTGATGGACAATGCCGCGATCGACACCGAGCGCGCCAATTTGTGGAAGTCGATGGGCAAGCTCGAGCAAATGATCCACATCTCCAAGGCGCTCGACGCGAAGCTCGAGGAGAAAGCGAACGAGCTCGATGCGACCGATCCCGCAAAGGCCAAGGCGATCCGCGAGACCGCGCTCTTCTACACCCGCCAGCGCACCACCGACCTGCTGACCCAGATGGCGGTGACCGTTCAGGGCTATCTCGCGCTCGACATCGTCAAGAAGAACAACGTCGAGCTGGTGAAGGGCGTCGACCGCGCGTCGACCACCACCGTCTCGGCGCTGCGGACCGCTGTCACCGTCGCCCAGGCGCTGACCAACCAGAGGCTGGTGCTGGAGCAGATCACCGCGCTCAACACCACGACGGCCAACATGATCGAATCGACCGGCGAATTGCTCAAGAGCCAATCGGCCGAGATCCACAAGCAGGCCGCGTCCTCGACCATTCCGCTCGAGACCCTTCAGCGCGCGTTCCAGAACATCTACGATACGATGGACACGATCGACCGCTTCAAGGTCGAGGCGCTCGGCAACATGAAGCAGACGGTCGACACGCTCGGCCGCGAGGTCGAGAAGAGTCGCGGCTACATCGCCCGCGCCGAGGGAGTTGCCCAGAACCAGCTGGCCGGGCGGACCGCGGATTCGCCGTTCACCGCGCTCGAGGGATGAGATGACCGCCGACTCTCGGGTCCATCGGGTAGTTGCCCGCTTTGACGAAGCGAATGCGCGAATCCCGCGCGTCACTGCGGCGCGGCAGGGCTTCTCGCGCACGACTACGGCTTGGGCGAAGCGAATTGCCGCGCTGGCCATGGCGTTCGTGGGCCTTTTGGTCGCCACGGTCGCGTTCGGTCTTATCGTTGGACCGATTGGCTTGGGCGGGGTGTTCACGGTGGTTTTGCTCGGGATCATCGTCGCCGGCTTGATGCTCTACGCCGGGCGTGAAAAGCCGATCGTCGATTATAGGGAGGACATGCCGAATAAAGCTGTCGTGGAGCGGCTTGGAACATTGCTCACGCGCAAGCGCACAGCCCTTCCTGCCCCGGCGGCAAGCCGGATCGATGCGATCAGCGCTCAGCTCCCGTTGCTCGAAAGCCGCCTGTCCGAGACTCAGTTACTCGATCCGCTCGCTCAGGATGCGCGGCGGCTGATGGGCAAGCATCTGCCCGAGCTGATCGAACGCTACGAGCGCGTGCCCGCCCCCTACCGCCGCGAGCGCGACGCCGAGGGGCTGAGCGTGGATGACCGGCTCGTTCAGGGGCTCGATGCGGCCAAGACCGCGCTGGACGATCTCGGCCGCAAGCTTGCCCGCGAGGATGTGGACGCCTTCCAGACCCAGGGCCGCTTCATCGAGTCCCGCTACAAGGCGGACGGTTCGCTAGAGAGCGACTAGATCCTGCCCATCAGGAGCAGGACGATCACGACGATCGCGATCAGGCCGAGGATGCCCGACGGGCCGTATCCCCAGCCGCGGCTGTAGCCCCACGACGGCAGCGCGCCGATCAGGAGGAGGATCAAAAGGATGATCAGAATCGTGCCGAGCATGGAAACTCTCCCAATGTTGTACGAGGGCGTAACGAGCGCGGCGGCGGCTGGTTTCACGCGGGGGTGAACTGCTCCCTCGCTCGGGCCAGCGCGGTGACGCCCGCGGCGATCGTCTCGGGCCTCTTGGCGAAGCACAGGCGCACGACATTGGTGACCGGCGCCTCGGCGTAGAAGGCCGAAACGGGAATGGCGGCGATCCCCGCTTCGGCGACTGCGCGGCGGCAAAAATCCATGTCTGCCAATGCGATGCCCGATGCCGCGAGGTCGACGCACAGAAAATAGGTCCCTTCGCAGGGCAAGGCCGCATAGCCCGCGGCCTCCAGCGCGGCGCGCATCGCCTCGCGCGGCTGCGCGAAGCCGGAGCGCATCGAATTAAAATAATCGTCGTCCTTGGCGAGACCGTAAGCCACGGCGCTCTGCAAATTGGGCGCGGTGGCGAAGGTGACGAACTGATGCGCTTTGGCAATGGTCTCGGCGATGGTCGGCGGCGCGACGACCCAGCCGACCTTCCAGCCGGTGACCGAGAATATCTTCCCCGCCGAGCCGATCTTGATCACCCGCTCGGCCATGCCCGGCAGGGATGCGATCGGCACGAACGGCCGGTCGAACACGAGATGCTCCCAGACTTCGTCGGAAAGGATCATCGCCCCGGCCCGCGCCGCCGCATCGGCGAGCAGCGCCAGCTCGCCCTCATCGAACACACGCGCGGTCGGGTTGTGCGGGTTATTGAAGAGGACCAGCCGCGTGCGCTGGCTGAAAGCCTCGGCCAGCAACTCCTCGGTGATCCTCCAGCCGGGCGGAGTCAGTCGGACCAGCCTCGGCACCCCGCCGGCGCGCAGGACCAGCGGAAGATAGGCGTCGTAGAGCGGCTGAAAGAGGACGACCTCGTCGCCGGGCTCGATCAGGGCCATCAGGCTCACCGCGAGCGCCTCGGTCGCCCCCGAGGTGACGATCACCTGCTCGGGCGAAAGCGCGAGCGCCTGGTGGCGGGCATAATGGGCTGCGACCGCCGCACGGAGCTCGGGCAGGCCGCGCATCGGCGGATATTGGTTGGAGCCCGCCGTCAACGCCTCGGCGGCCCTCGCCACCACGTCCTCGGGCCAGCCGAAATCCGGGAAGCCCTGGCCCAGATTGACCGCGCCAACCGCGCGCGCCGACATCGACATTTCCTCGAAGATCGAGGTCGGCATGTTGGCGAAGAGCGGGTTCATCGCCTTGCTCTAGCATGGCGCGGCACGGGCGGAACAGCTTGGGAGATGACGGCCCCGGGCGCCGCCGCTAAGCCGGGCGCCATGCCCCGCCGCTCCCGCCGCTCCCTCCCCTTCCGCATTCTCAAATGGCTCGTCGGCGGCCTGCTGATCTTCCTCATCGGAAGCGTGCTCTGGGTGCTCGCCTACCGCTTCGTCGATCCCCCGATCACCTTCACCCAGGCCGCCGACGGAATGTGGGGCAATGGCCTGACGCGGGCCTGGCTTCCGATCGAGCGGATCGACCGCGACATGGTCCGCGCCGCCATCTCCGGCGAAGACGGCAAGTTCTGCGAGCATTGGGGCTTCGATCCCGAGGCGATCGAGGCGGCGATGCGCCGCAACGCGGCCGGTGGCGCGGTCATCCGCGGCGGATCGACGATCAGCCAGCAGACGGCGAAGAACGTCTTCCTCTGGCAGGGCGGCGGCTATTCCCGCAAAGGCCTCGAGGCCTGGTTCACGCTGCTGATCGAGAATATCTGGGGAAAACGGCGGATCATGGAAATCTATCTCAACGTCGCCGAGACGGGGATCGGGACCTATGGCGCCGAGGCCGGGGCCCAACGCTATTTCGGCCATGGCGCCTCCTCGCTGAGCCCCGCCGAGGCGGCGCGAATCGCGGCCGTCTTCCCGCTGCCGAAGCGGCGCGCGGCGATCGACCCCCGCGGCTTCACCCGCCGCTACGGCAACATGATCCTGGCCCGCATGCGGATCACCGGCCGCGACGGGCTGGACCGCTGCGTCTACGGCTGAACGTCGCCTCGGCGTACGGGGAGGCCGATCCGAATCTGCGCCCGTAAGGCGCGCTCATCTGCCTCCCGCCCGGCCGCATGGGCGCGGGCACGCTCCGAGAGCAGCCTGGCGAGCACGACCTCCTGCTTGAGCGACATGAACGTCGCGCGGTCCAGATCGATCGGGTCCTCGAACTTGGCGACGAACTCGCCGTTGCGGCGCCAGGCGACATAGGCTCGACGCGGACCGATGCCCGGCACCTCGAGAGTCACCGGCGCGTGGAGCCTGAGCGTGACGTCGCAGGTCGCGCGAAAGCTGGTCTCGCTGCATTCGAGCAGGCGCACCTCCACGCTGCTCCAATCGTTGGGCGCGAGCCGAACATCCTCGTCGAGCGCGAGCCTTTTATCGACGGCAGTCCGCATGCCCGGCTCAAAGGTCCTCGGGCCGAAGGCCGTAGGTGCGCGCCGACCAGGGCGATTCCGGATCGCCGTCGCTGCCGAGATAATCGGGCTTCACGTAGCGCGACAGGCCCGATTTCGGCGCCGTGACGGGCGTTCCGTCGGCGAGCAGCCGCATGTCGAACGGCGCTTCGAACAGCAAGCCGATCTGGCCCGAGCGGCACCAGCGCACACGGGCCTGGGCGGCGACCGCGCCGCCGCCGGCAAGCTCGAGCACCACCGGCGCCCCTTCCGGGAGATCCTCGCCGCAATCGAGCATCGCGCCGTTGGCGGAAATGTTGCGCAGCCGAACCTCGTGCGATTCGATGCCGCAATGGAGCACGCCCTTCAGGATCAGGGCCTGGCGAGGGGCCCGGGCCGGTCTCATCGCGATCTTTTCCGGCTGCTCGCCCGCGCGGCGGCCGCTGACGATCAGCTGGCGCACGTTGGCGGGAGCGATGAGCACCGTTTCCTCGGCGAATTCCAGGCCGATGTGCCGCCCTTTGACCCAGCGCACGGCACAGCGGGTCTGGTTGCAATCCTCGATGCTGATGCTGATTCGCTCGCCGACCCGCGCCTCGATGTCGCTGTCGATCATGACTCCGTGCGACGAGACGTTGACGACCGCAACCTCGATCTTCTTCCGGCGGAAGGTGATCACCGCCTTGTCGGCGAGGTTCATGTGCCGATCCTCGCGCCGCTGGTTGGTCGTGCGCGATTCCTCTCGGCGAACGGCGATTCCCGTAAGGCCCGCACTGGGCCGGGGAGCGGCGCGCTCGGCGCCCTTGCGGACGACGATCTCGCGCGCGCCGCCCCCCTGCATGAGTGAACGTATCTCGTGCATAAACCAAACCCCCTTCCGGCCGCTTCCGGATTTGGGCCTATGCCACGAAAATTGCTGAGGAATTGTTACCCTGGAGTCTAATCTGGATTAATTACTCGACGGTTACCGACTTGGCCAAGTTGCGCGGCTGATCGACGTCCGTGCCCTTCGCGACGGCCACGTGATAGGCAAGTAGCTGCACCGGGACGGCGTAGACGAGCGGGGCGATCAGCGGGTGAACATGGGGCATTTCGATCGTCGCGATTGCCCCTTCGCCCGCTTGTGCGATTCCCTGGGCATCCGAGATCAGAACGACCTTGCCGCCGCGCGCCTGGACTTCCTGCATGTTGCTGACGGTCTTCTCGAACAGGGGGCCGGACGGCGCCAGGACGATGATCGGGACATTGTCGTCGATCAATGCGATCGGCCCGTGCTTCATTTCTCCCGCGGCATAGCCCTCGGCATGAATGTAGCTGATCTCCTTGAGCTTGAGCGCGCCTTCGAGCGCCAGAGGGTAATCCTGGCCTCGGCCGAGATAGAGCACGTCCCGGGCCTCGGCGATGAGATGAGCCATGGCCGCGATATCCTCGTCGTGGCCGAGCGCGGCGTTCATCGCCGCCGGCGCCTCGGTCAGGTGGAGGACGATTTCGCGTTCCTCCTCCTCGCTCATCCTTCCCTTGTCCCGCGCCACCTTGGCTGCGAGAGCGGCGAGCACCGCGAGCTGGCAGGTGAAGGCCTTGGTCGAGGCGACGCCGATCTCGGGCCCCGCATGGGTCGGAAGCAGCAGGTCGGCTTCGCGCGCCATCGAGCTGGTCGGCACGTTGACGACGACCGCGATCTTCTGCCCCTGCTCGCGGGCATGGCGAAGCGCGGCGAGCGTGTCGGCCGTTTCGCCCGACTGGCTGATGAAAAGCGCCAGCCCGCCTTCTTCCAGGACCGGATCGCGGTAGCGGAACTCGCTCGCGACATCGAGGTCGCACGGCACGCGGGCGAAGCGCTCCAGCCAATATTTGGCGACCATGCCCGCGTAGAAGGAGGTGCCGCAGGCGACGATCGTGATCCGCGGAACCGGAGCGAAGGAGAAGTCCATCTGCGGCAGGGCGATCTTCTGCTCGAGCGGGCGCAGATAGGAACCGAGCGTCTGAGCGACGACCACCGGCTGCTCGAAAATCTCTTTCTGCATGAAATGGGCGTGATTGCCCTTGTCCACCCGCTCGGCGCTGGCGCCTGAATCGACCGTCTCGCGGTCAACGGGATTGTTGTCCCGGTCGAAAATCTCGACCGCGTCGTGGGTAACGACCGCCCAGTCGCCCTCGTCGAGATAGGCGATCCGCTTGGTCAGCGCGGCGAGCGCGAGCGCATCCGAGCCGAGATAATTCTCGCCCGCGCCGAAGCCGACCGTCAGCGGCGCGCCGAGCCGGGCGCCGACGATCATCCCCGGATGGTCACGGAACAGGATGGCAAGGGCGAAAGCGCCGTGAAGGCGCGGCAGCACCGCTGCGACCGCATTACGGGGCTCCAGGCCTTGGGCGAGCTGGTCGGCGACCAGATGCGCGACGACCTCGCTGTCGGTCTGGCTCTCGAACTTGCGCCCCTTGGCTTGCATCTCTTCGCGGAGCGGCTTGAAATTCTCGATGATCCCGTTGTGGACCACCGCCACGCCCTCGACGACATGCGGATGGGCATTGCCGACCGTCGGCGCGCCGTGGGTCGCCCAGCGGGTATGGGCGATGCCGACATGGCCGGGCAGCGGCGCCGCCTCGAGCTCGCGCTGCAGGTTGTCGAGCTTGCCCTCGGCGCGGCGGCGGTCGAGCCGGCCGTCGACGATGGTGCAGATGCCGGACGAGTCGTAGCCGCGATATTCGAGCCGCCTCAGGCCGTCCATCAGGCGCGAGGCCGTCTCCTCCCGCCCGACGATCCCAATGATTCCGCACATCAGAAATGCTCTTTCTACAAAGTGTAGGGTACATGAACCCCTGGCATGTTCGCCGGGAAGTCCCTGGTGTTACGCGTGACGAGGACCGCGCCGTTCACCTGCGCCGTCGCGAGGATGAAGGCATCGAGCAGCTTCATCCGCGAACGGTGCCGGATGTCCGCGGCGGCCGCGGCGATCCGCGCGTCCAGCTCGACCACCTCGAAAGGCTCGATCAACTGCTGAACCTCCGCCCGGCTTTCGAGCGGTTCGCCGGCGATTACCTCCGTCCAAACGATCCTGCTGATGCGGTGGCGCGGATAGCGGAAGAGCTCCGCTCGCGCCTGCGCGCGGCGGAGCAGCCAGTCGATAACGATATTCGTGTCGAAAAAGGGATCGGACATGGAGGTCAGTCGAAGGTCCGATCCTCGCGAATGGCGAGCTGGTATTCCAATCCATCCCGGATGTCCGCGCGGCCCGACCAATGGCCATAGCCGCGGTCGATCCAGTCGTTGTTCGAATTGCGCGCCAGGTAAAGGATCACGGCCTCGCGAATCGCCGCCGCACGGGATTGCTTGCGCTTGGCGGCCAAGGCATCGAGCTTTTCAATATCGTCATCGGGAATGTCGATCAGCGTGCGCATGATATGTTGATATCATATCGCGATATCATACTCAACTCGTTTTCTCTTTCTTGGCCGCCATCGCCGTGCGGAAACGCTTGGCGCCGCCCGGCTTTTCGGTCTGGACGCCCCGGCCCAGCGCCACGGCGTCCGGCTGCACATCTCTGGTGATCACCGAGCCCGCGCCAACCAGGGCGCCGTCGCCGATCGTCACCGGGGCAACGAGTGCGCTGTTGGAGCCGATAAAGGCTCCGTCGCCGATCACCGTCCGATATTTGAAGAAGCCGTCATAATTGCAGGTGATCGTGCCCGCGCCGATGTTCGCGCCCGCGCCGATCTCCGCGTCGCCGAGATAGGCGAGATGATTGGCTTTGGCGCCCTTGCCCAGCTTCGCCTTCTTCACTTCGACGAAATTGCCGATCCGGGCGTCCTCGCCGATGTCGGCGCCGGGACGAAGACGCGCATAGGGACCCACCTGTGCGCCCGCCGCGATGACAGCGCCTTCGATATGGCTGAACGCCTTCACCGTGACCCGCTCGCCGATCGTGACTCCGGGGCCGAAAACCACGTTGGGCTCGATCACCGTGTCGCGCCCGATCCGGGTGTCGTGGGCGAACCAGACGGTGTCCGGGGCAACCAGGGTGACTCCGTCCGCCATAGCCTCGAGCCGGCGGCGCCGCTGCCACTCGGCCTCGACCAGGGCCAGCTCGGCGCGGCTGTTGACGCCGGCCATCTCCCATGGTTCGGCCTCGATCACGGCCGACTTGCGGCCGTCCCGCCCGGCGAGCATCACCACGTCGGGAAGATAATATTCGCCGGCCGCATTGTCGTTGCCGACCCGGGCGAGCAAGGCGAACAGATCTTCGGCGCGCGCCGCCATCAGCCCCGAATTGCAGAGGTCCACTGCGCGCTCCTGCGGAGTCGCGTCCTTATATTCGACCATCTTTTCAATGGTTCCGTCGGGCGCCGCGAGAATCCGGCCATAGGCCTGCGGATCGGCGGGGCGGAACCCGACCACGACCGCCGCGGGCGAGTCCGGCGCGTTCAGCCGCGTCAGCATATGGGCCATCGTCTCGGCCTCGATCAGCGGGACGTCGCCGTAGAGGATTAGGACGTCGCCTTCGAAGCCGGCGAGGTTCGCTTCGGCCTGGCGCACGGCGTGGGCCGTGCCGAGCTGCCGATCCTGGACGACGAGCTCGCCGCCGCGCGCCTCGACGAGGGCCTGGACCTGCTCCCGGCCGGCCCCGACGACGACGATCTTGCGCGCCGGAGCGAGCGTGTCGACGATTCCGAGCAGATGATCGAGCATCGCCCGGCCGGCGATCGGGTGAAGCACCTTGTGCACGTCGGACTTCATTCGCGTGCCCTTACCGGCAGCGAGGATGATGGCGGCAAAGGGGCGGGCGCGCGTCATGTGTGCTGCGGCATGGCACGACAGCCTTGCCATTTCCAGAGGCCGTCCCCAATCGACGGCGATGGTCTCATTTCCTTTCGACGTCGTCGCCTTCGATCTCGACGGCACACTCGCAGACACGTCGCCCGACATCGCTGCGGCCTTGAACCTGATGCTCGGCGATCTCGGGCGGCCGCCGCTGAAGCCCGAACATATTCGCTCGTTGATCGGCGACGGCGCCAAATCGCTGATCCGCAAGGCGCTGGCGGCCACGGGCGAGGCTGGCGATGCCCTCGTCGAAGAGGGCTATCCGATTTACCTCGACCGTTACGGCGACAACGTCTGCGCCGGCACGGTCCGCTATCCCCATGTCGAGCAAGCAATGGACGATCTGGCCGCGCGCGGCGTGCGGCTCGCGCTCTGCACGAACAAGCCGGAGGCGCTGACCCGCAAGCTGCTCGACGCGCTCGGCTGGTCCGAGCGCTTCGCCGCCATAGTTGGCGGCGACAGCTTGCCATGGCGCAAGCCGGACGCGCGTCCCCTGCTCGAGACCCTGGAGCGCGTCGGCGGCGGTCGGATGGCCTTCGTCGGCGATTCGATCATCGACGCTGAGACGGCGCAAGCGGCAGGCATCCCATTCATCGCCGTCAGCTTCGGCTTTTCCGACCTTCCGACGACCGAGTTCGGGGCCGACGCGGTGATCGACGACTATGCCGAGCTGATCGATGTGCTGGAGCGCCTTTAGCGCGTGGCTTTGATCCATAGGTGCCGCGCAAGCATCAGCGGCGGCATTCGAAGCCAGTGCGAGCGCACGTAGAAGAAAAAGCGGATCAATTTGCGGCGCTCCTGGCCCCATCCGTTGCGGGCGAGCAGGCGTGCCTCGAAGAGCCGGTCGGACAGGCGCGCGCGGCCGGCCCCAGCCGGGGTGCCGTAAAGGCGGTGCGCAAGCCGCAGCGCGCGAGCGACCGGGCCGGCAAGCTGGTGACGCCGCGCGCGGGCATCGAGCGTCCGCCGGAAATCGTCCGAATCGAACTCGCGCAGCAGACGATCGATGTCCCAGAGATTCCTGAGACCGCCAGCAAGGTCGCCGTCCGCGAAGAGATGCGCCGCAGCGTGGACGATCATGTCCGCCGGCGAAAGCGTGCGAAGCCCGTTTTCGAGCGCGACGCTGTCCGCGATCAGCGCCCCAGCGTCGGGGCTGGGCCGCGCCGTCGGGGGCAGGATCGTGTGGTGCACGTCGATCATCCGGTCGCGGTCCCGGTGGATCAGCGGGGGCAGCTCGTGCATCCAGCGGCGGTAATAACCGTCGTCATATCCCTTGGTGTCCTTCACATGCTCCCAGCCGGCGGCCAGCAGCGCCGCTTCGACCGCGTCGAGGGATTCGCGGGGCACGAGGATGTCGAGATCGCCGACGCTGCGCCCGGCGCTGGCTTCCAGTCCGGCGGCGTGGAAGGCGGTGCCCTTCAGCAGAATCACCGGCACGCCGAGCGGGGCGAGCGCACGGCGGGCCATCTCCGCCTCCCACAGCGCCTGTGTGCGCTGGCGGGCGGAGTCGCGGCGAGCGGCGTCGAATATAGCCGCGACGCGCGGTGGAACGGCGCGGCCCTCCATGCGGCAGGCGAGGCTGCCGATAAGTTGCTCGGCGCGCGCGGCGCTGATGAGCGCATTCCAGTCCTCGATCGCCGTCCCGTGCGGATCGCTCAGGGCGCGAGCGAGAAGCCCGGCGGCCTTCACGCGGCAAGCTCCTGCCGGAAATCCTCGACCAGGCCGAGCGCGGTCGCCGTGTCGGGATAGTCGATGGCGAGCGCGGGCACGGCGCGGACGAGCCGGGTCAGCGCCGTAAAACCCGGCTCCCCGAGCGCGACATAGTTGGTCGAGGCCTGCGTGAGCCGCATGAACGTCTCCGCCTGCCCGACCGCACGCACGGCCGCTTCGGCACCGAAGCGCGGGAAGAGAATGAGCGCCGGCCTCGCGCCCTCCCCCATCCGCTCGACCGCCTCCCGATTGGGCCGCAGGTGACGGATGTCGCCCTTGGGCGTGCCGGCGAGGCGCGGGCCGAAGCGCGCGGCCTCGGCCTCCGCCTCCATCACTGCGATCGCCTTGTTCTTGAGGCTGACCGCGCGCGGGAAGGGAAGCAGCATGCCGCTTTCCAGGTCGAGCAGGGCGAATTCGTCGCCCATCAGGCGCCAGCCGCGCTCGCCGAGAAGCGCGGCGAGAGTCGATTTGCCCGCGCCGGATTCGCCTGTGAGAATGAGCGCGCGCCCGTCCTTCTCGACGCTTGCGGCGTGGAGAAGGAGCCAGTTCTTCTGGCCGAGCGCCATTTGCAGGTTCATGCCCATCTCGGCCGCGAGCAGGCCCAGGGCCAAGGGCAGGGGCGCGGCGTCGGGCAGGACGTAATCGCCGCGGATCGCCACCGAGGGGCGAAGGAATCGCCGCCAGGGCTTCTCGGGCTCGAGCCGCACGGTGAAATCGGCGATGCCCCCCTCGGGCGCGGGATAGCCGCGGTAGAGATCGGCGAGCGCGTCGAGCGGCCCGGGCCAGGCGCTGCCGATGCGAAAGCCCACCGCGCCGATCTGCACGTCGAACTGGTGCCTCATGCCCGTCGCACCAGACCGGCCGCCTCAAGCTCGTTCAGCCGGGCATGGATGACCTCGCCGCCCTCGAACGCGAAACGGGCGCCCAGGCGGCGGAGCAGCTCGGCGGCGTCGGCGGGGCCCGCGCCCAGCGCGTCGAGGATTTCCGGCGCCGGCGGCGCGACGATGTGGGTCATGCCGGAGGATACATGATAGACGACCGTGAGGCCATCGAGCGGGACCGAACGAACCGCTCCGCAATCCGCGATATAGACGGGATCGGCCATCGGCCGCGCCCCGCTCAGCGCGGCATCTGCAGCGAGGCGTAGCAGGTGAAGCCGCTCATCCCCGCCTGCAGCCGCCGGATGTAATTGGCATAGGCCTGAGCAGCGCTCGGATCGACGCCGGCGGGCGTGGCGCCGGAGCGCAGCAGGTTCTTGACCTCCTCCCCGCGCAGCGGGCGCGCCAAAGGGGGCGCGGCGCCAGGCGTGCCGGGAGCGACCAGGCTGCCGTCGGGCGCGACATAGGAGCCGCCGGCCGTCGGCGCGGGCACCGGTATCTCGCAGTTGAGCACCGAGCCCGCGGTCTGGGCCAGCGCAGGGCGCACCGTGATGACCGTCGAAGCGGCCGCCGCGCCCAGCACGAGGACCGTGCGCCGGCTTGGAACGAAGCCGCTCGTCCCGATCGCCTCTTCGTCAGTGCCGCTCATGGAATTTCCGATACACCTGGGCCCTTTAATAAGGGTAAAGCGGGGACGAGGCGAGCGGCGGCATATCCAGGCGTCCCGCTTCGGGACAGGGGCGGGATGACGGAGAAGACGGCGATCAAGGCAGCGGCGATCAGCGTCGCGGGCACTGCCGGGGCGAGCGCCGCCATCCTTGCCGGCGCGCCTCCCGTCGCGGCGCTCATCGCGCTTGTCGCCGGAATTGCCTCCTATGCGATCGCGGCCGGTGCGGAGGCTCCAATGCCTGCGGAGACCGTGCCTGCCGGGCCCGCCCCGACGCCCCTTCCCCCCGCCGGCGACCTTCTGAACTCGGTCACCGATCCGATGCTGCTCGTGCGCGACCGCCGCGTGCTGATCGCCAACCGCGCGGCCAAGGACCTGCTGGGCGACCATATCGAAGGATCGGACGTCCGCCTCGCCATTCGCCACCCCGCTGCGACCGAGCGGCTTGGAGATCACGGCCAGCGGGAAGAGGCGTTCGAGCTGATCAGCCTCGGCGAGTCGGGCGGGCAATGGGAGCTGGCGGTAACGCCGCTTCCCGACGGCAGCCGCACGGTGAGGCTGCGCGACCACAGCCAGGTCAGGGCGGCGGAGCAGATGCGCGTCAACTTCGTCGCCAATGCGAGCCATGAGCTCAGGACCCCGCTGGCGACCTTGCTCGGGTTTCTCGAGACGCTCGAGGACGAGGCGGCGGGCGGCGATGCGGCGACCCGCAACCGCTTCCTCGCCATTATGTCCGGCGAGGCGAAGCGCATGCGCGACCTGATCGACGATCTGATGTCCCTCTCGCGGATCGAGGCCGACCGTTACGCGCTGCCAGGTGAGACGGTCGCGCTCGCGCCGATCGTCGCGGAGGTCGTCGCAGGGCACGACGTCGCGGTCGACGATCGTGTGCCCGGCGCGGCGGTCCGCGGCGACCGCGGGGAGCTGGCGCAGATGCTGAGCAACCTCGTCGTCAACGCGATCAAATATGGCCGCGAGGGGACGCCTGTGCGAATTAGGCTGGAGGCGGCCCAGGGCGAATGCGTCCGCCTCAGCGTCGCCGACGAGGGCGAAGGCATCGCAGCGGAGCACATCCCTCGACTGACCGAGCGATTCTACCGCGTCGACGCTGGCCGCAGCCGCCAGGTCGGCGGGACGGGCCTCGGCCTCGCCATCGTCAAGCACATCGTGCTGCGCCATCGCGGCCGCCTCGATATCGCCAGCGAGCCCGGAGTCGGCACCACCGTCAGCGTCTACCTGCCGCTGGCGGAAGGCCTGTCATCAAAGAGTCATCCAGACGCCACACAAGCCATCCCGTCCTGACCCGCCTGAGGGTCGCCAGGGAGGCTCACTTGAAAAAATCGCTGATGACGATCCTCGGCGCGGCCCTCGCGCTCGCCGGCTGCGGCAGCCCGACCGGCACAGGCGGCGAAACCGCCCCGCGGCAGGAAATTCGAATCGTCGGCTCCTCGACGCTCTACCCCTTCACCGTGGCGGTCGCGGAGCGATTCGCTCAAGGGAGCGGCGGCTTCCGCGCCCCCATCGTCGAATCGACCGGCACCGGTGCGGGCCTCAACCTGTTCTGCAACGGAGTCGGCGCTCAGCATCCCGACATCGCCGACGCGTCGCGGCGGATCAAGGCGAGCGAGTTCCAGCAGTGTGTCCATAACGGGGTGCGCCAGATCGTCGAGGTCCCCGTCGGAATCGACGGGCTCGCCCTGATCGAATCCTCGCAGCGGCCGACCGGCTTCCGCCTCACCCCGCGCGACATCTACATGGCGCTCGCCGCCAACCCGTTCGGCCGTCCTCAGGCGGCGCACAGCTGGCACGAGGTCAATCCTGCGCTGCCCGACGTCCCGATCCGGGTCTACGGCCCGCCGCCCACCTCCGGCACACGCGACAGCTTCGCCGAGCTGATCCTCGAAAAGGGCTGCGACAGCGATCCGGCGATGGTCGCGCTCAAGTCGGCCGATTCGGACCGCCACAAGCAGGTCTGCACGCATATCCGCGAGGACGGCGCATTCATCGAGGCCGGCGAGAACGACAATCTGCTGATGCAGCGGGTCGCCGAGAATCAGGGCGCGATCGGCGTTCTCGGCTATTCGTTCTTGGAGGAGAATGCGGATCGCGTGCGCGGCATTCCGATCGGCGGAATCGCTCCCACGGCGGAGACGATCCAGAACTTCACCTATCCCGGCGCGCGGCGGCTCTACCTTTACGTGAAGGGGGAGCATTTCGGCGCCGTTCCGGGCCTTCGCGAGTTCCTGGCCGCTTACTCGCAAGCCTGGGGACCGGGCGGCTATCTCGCCCAGCACGGCCTCATCCCGCTGACCGACGCCGAGCGCGCCGCGTCGCTCGCGATCGTGCAAAATCCGACGCCGATCACGGCCGAGGGGCTGCACTAGAGCGGATCGAGCCGGGGCGAACCGGAAGTGACCACGACGACCATAGCGCTGCTGTTGCTGGGCTTCGGGCTTATCGCCTGGCTGGCGGGGCGCGCCAAAGCGCGGGCGTTCCTGGGGCCGGACCGCGCCCGGCCCCATTCGCTGCCAAGCTATCATGGCTGGTATGCGGCCCTGTTCGCGGCCGTCCCGGCGATCGTCTTCCTGGTCGTCTGGGGCCAGGTGTCGGGAGGGCTGATCTATCAGCAGGTGATGGCCAGCCCGCAGGCGACGGCGCTGCCGAGCTTCGCCATGCAGCGCTCGGCGATCCTCGGCGAGGCCTATGCGCTCGCCACCGGCGCAGCGACCGCAGCCTTCAACCCGCAGGCGCGCGCCCTCGCGCCGGTCTACGCGCAGGCGATCTCTTTCTATGCCTGGATCGGCTTGGCTGTCGCGGCCCTGATCGCCTTCGCCGGCGGCGCCTTCGCCTACACCCGCATTTCCCCCGCATTCCGCGCGCGCACGCGCGTCGAGCGAATGGTGATGGGGCTGCTGCTGGGGGCGTCGCTGATCGCGGTTCTGACGACTCTCGGCATCGTCGTCTCGCTCCTGTTCGAAAGCCTGCGATTCTTCGGCTTCGTCTCGCCGCTCGAATTCCTGACGGGCCTCAAGTGGAGCCCGCAAATGGCGATCCGCGCCGATCAGGCCGGATCGTCCGGAGCGTTCGGCGCCATCCCGCTCTTCTGGGGGACGATCTTCATCGGCGCGATCATTGCAATGATCGTCGCCATTCCGCTGGGGCTGATGAGCGCGATCTACCTGACCCAATATGCGAGTCCCCGCCTGCGCGCCTGGATGAAGCCCTTGCTGGAGATCCTCGCCGGAGTGCCGACGGTCGTCTACGGCTATTTCGCGGCGCTGACGGTGGCGCCGGCCATTCGCGACCTCGGCCTCTCCCTCGGCATTCCGGCCTCGAGCGAATCGGCGCTTGCGGCAGGCCTGGTCATGGGCATCATGATCATCCCGTTCGTCTCCTCGATGGCCGACGACAGCCTCGCCGCGGTGCCGCAGGCGATGCGCGACGGCAGCCTGGCGATGGGCGCGACCCGCAGCGAGACGATCAAGAAGGTGCTCGTGCCCGCCGCCTTGCCCGGAGTGGTCGGCGGCGTGCTGCTCGCCGTCAGCCGGGCGATCGGCGAGACGATGATCGTGGTGATGGCGGCGGGGCTCGCCGCAAACCTCACCGCCAACCCCTTCGCCAGCGTAACCACGGTGACGACCCAGATCGTCCAGCTGCTGACCGGGGACCAGGAGTTCGACAGCCCGAAGACGCTCGCCGCCTTCGCCCTCGGCCTCGTCCTGTTCCTGATCACGCTCACGCTCAACATCGTCGCGCTTCGCGTTGTGAAGAAATATCGCGAAGCCTATGAGTGACCCGACCCTCGAAGCGGCGGCCGGCCCGGCGCCGACCGACTGGAGCGGCAGCGCGATCCAGCGGCGAATCCGCCGCCGCTACGCGGCCGAGCGGCGTTTCCGGCTGGCCGGGCTCGCGGCGATCCTCATCTCCGCGGGCTTCCTCGCCTTCCTGCTCGGCAACATGCTGATGAACGGCCTTGGCGGTTTTGTCGAGAATGGCGGCATCGACTGGGGATTCTTCACCGGGGCCGACGCGACCGAACCCGTGCGAGTCGGGATCTGGGGGGCGTTCAAGGGCTCCCTGCTGACGATGATCGTCACGCTTCTGCTCGCCTTCCCGGTCGGCGTGCTTTCGGCGGTCTATCTCGAAGAATATGCGCCCCGGAACCGCTGGACCGACATGATCGAGGTTTCGATCAACAATCTCGCCGCGGTGCCCTCGATCATCTTCGGCCTGCTGGGGCTCGCGGTCTTCCTCAACACCTGGCACCTGCCGCGCTCGGCGCCGCTGGTCGGCGGGCTGACGCTGGCGCTGATGACCATGCCGGTGATCGTCATCGCGGGACGCAACGCGATCAAGGCGGTGCCGCCTTCGATCCGCGACGCGGCGCTCGGCATCGGCGCGAGCCGGATCCAGGTCGTCTTCCACCACGTCTTGCCGCTGGCGCTGCCCGGAATCCTCACCGGCACGATCATCGGCATGGCCCGAGCGCTCGGCGAGACGGCACCGCTTCTGATGATCGGAATGCGCGCGTTCATCGCCGCGCCTCCGGGCGGCTTCGAGCAGCCGGCGACCGCTTTGCCCGTGCAGATCTTTCTCTGGTCGGACGAGGTCAGCCGCGGCTTCGTCGAGAAGACCTCGGCGGCGATCATCGTCCTGCTCGTCTTCCTGCTCGCGATGAACGGCATCGCCATCTATCTTCGCAACAAATTCGAGAAACGCTGGTGAACCATATGACGGACCTTCGCTCCATTGCCGCAGAGGAAGCGGGCCCCGCCGAGGGCGCGGTGAAGATGACCGCGCGCGGCGTTTCCGTCTTCTACGGCGACAAGAAAGCGATCGACGACGTCTCGATCGACGTCGGCCGCGAGCACGTGACGGCGTTTATCGGCCCCTCGGGCTGCGGCAAATCGACCTTTCTTCGCTGCCTCAACCGGATGAACGACACGATTCCCTCGGCGCGGGTCGAGGGGCGGATCGCGCTCGACGGAGAGGACATCTACGCCTCGTCGATGGACGTCGTACAGCTTCGCGCCCGGGTCGGCATGGTGTTCCAGAAGCCGAACCCCTTCCCGAAGTCGATCTACGAGAACGTCGCCTATGGGCCCCGAATCCACGGGCTCGCCTCGGGCAAGAGCGAGATGGACCGGATCGTCGAGCGCTCGCTGCGACGCGCGGGCCTTTGGGAGGAGGTCAAGGACCGCCTGGCGGAGAGCGGTACCGCGCTTTCCGGCGGCCAGCAGCAGCGGCTGTGCATCGCCCGGGCGATCGCCGTCGATCCCGAGGTGATCCTGATGGACGAGCCCTGCTCTGCGCTCGATCCGATCGCCACCGCCAAGATCGAGGAGCTGATCCACGAGCTTCGCGGCCGCTATGCGATCGTGATCGTCACCCACAACATGCAGCAAGCGGCCCGAGTCTCCCAGCGCACCGCCTTCTTCCACCTCGGGAGCCTCGTCGAATATGGCGAGACCTCGGATATCTTCACCAATCCCAGGGCGACCCGCACCAAGGATTACATCACCGGCCGCTACGGCTGAGGAGAACAGGCATGGCGACGATCGGCCACACGATCAAGGCGTTCGACGCGGAGCTCGACACTCTGCGCGGCACGATCTGCGAGATGGGCGGTCTCGCCGAAACCGCGATCCAGGGCGCGATGCAGGCGCTCGTCCGCCGCGACCAGGAGGCGGCGGCAGCCGTCGTGAAGCGCGACAAGAGGATCGACGAGCTGGAGTTCGAGATCGAGCGCCAGGCGGTCCAGATCATCGCCCTGCGCGCGCCGATGGCCGACGACCTGCGCGAGGTCGTCGCCGCGCTCAAGATCGCCGGGATCGTCGAGCGAATTGGCGATTATGCCAAGAACATCGCCAAGCGCGTCCCGAGCATCGAGGACAGCAAGATCAGGCCGCTGTCGCTGCTTCCCGAAATGGCGCGGATCGCCGGCGAGATGCTGCGCGACGTGCTCGACGCCTTCGCCGCGCGCGACGCCGCCAAGGCCGCCATGGTGTGCGAGCGCGACGCCGCGGTGGACGATTTCTACAATTCGATCTTCCGCTCGCTGCTGACTCACATGATGGAGAACCCGCACAACATCACGCCTGCCACCCACCTGCTGTTCGTCGCCAAGAATCTGGAGCGGATCGGCGATCATGCGACCAACGTCGCCGAGATGGTCTATTTCGCGGCCACCGGCGAACATCTCGCCGACCGGCCGAAGGGCGCGGACACGACCGCGATCGGGGCCGACGACCTTGGCAGCTAGAGGCCGGATCCTGCTCGTCGAGGACGACCCGGCGCTGGTCGCGCTGCTGACCTATCATTTCGAGCGCGAGGACTTCGAGATCCGGAGCACGCCGGACGGCGAGGACGCGCTGCTGATCGCCCGCGAAGGGCCGCCCGATCTGGTGATCCTAGACTGGATGCTGGAAGGCCTGTCGGGGATCGAGGTCTGCCGCCGCCTCCGCCGCGGGACGGAGACGGCCAACGTGCCGATCATCATGCTCACGGCGCGTGGCGAGGAGGGCGACCGAATCCGCGGCCTCGAAACCGGCGCCGACGATTATGTGACCAAGCCCTTCTCCCCGCGCGAGCTGGTGGCGCGCGTGCTCGCCGTGCTTCGCCGGGTCCGCCCAGCGCTCGCCGGAGAAACCCTGTCCTACGCGGACATCGAGATGGACCTCGTCGCCCACCGGGTGAAACGCGGTGGCCGCCCCCTCGCGCTCGGGCCCACCGAATTTCGCCTATTGCGCCATTTTCTCGAACATCCGGGCCGCGTCTTCTCGCGCGAGCGGCTGCTCGATTCCGTCTGGGGCCGCGACAGCGACATCGAGCTGCGCACCGTCGACGTCCACATCCGTCGCCTCCGGCAGGCGATCAATGCGGGCGGGATGGCGGACATCATTCGAACGGTCCGGTCGGCCGGATACGCGCTCGACCTCGATCGGCAGGCATGACGTGGAGCAAAGCAACGCGTTGCACGTTTAGCCTCCATCGTCCGCGCGCTGCGCCGCGGTGACACATGACGGGCGCCCAACGGGAGCGCCTAAACAAGGAGGTCCATCATGAAATCAGCTCTGTTCGCCACCGCTCTTCTGTTCGCAGGCGCGGCCACGGCCCAAACCTATTCGACCACGACGACGACCACGACGACGGCGCCGGAGATGGCCACGAGCCAGACCGTCATGCCGAGCAACGCCAATCCCGAGCGCGACGCGCGCGGCATCCCCGTGATCTCCGATCCGGCCACGGCGCCGGCCGGCTTCAACCAGGCGCCCGGCATGAACGGCATGGGCGGCCCGCTGGTCGACGCCTCCTCGCCGCCGGCGACCCAGCCCGCCGACGCCTCCTATCCGGCGTGCAGCCGGACCGTCACCGACAATTGCGTCCAGACCTACGAGCGGGGCCGCAGCCCCACCCGCTAAGGCCTGTCGAGGCAAGGAATTCCCCGGCCTGGCAATCGCCCGGCCGGGGTTTTTTTCGTCTCCGCCTTGCTGTATTGCCTCACCAATACACTTGTGCTAGGCCTCTGCCCACAGGAGGGTGGATCTATGTATAGCGAGAGCGATCTGGAAAATGCCGTCGCGGCGGGGGCGCTGACCCCTGCGCAGGCGGAAAGCTTCCGCGGCTACGTCGCGGCCGGGCGCCATGCGCCGATGGTCGACGAGGAACATTTCCGGCTGCTGACCGGCTTCAACGACGTGTTCGTCGGCATCGCCGCCGCGATCATGCTGATCGCGGTGGGAGCGCTCGGTTATTATGTCGGGCCGCATGTCGGGGACGACGGACCCACGCCCTTCATGGGCCTGTTCGTCGCCGCGACCGCCTGGGGCCTCGCCGAATTCTTCACTCGCCAGCGGCGGATGGCTCTGCCGAGCATCATCCTGCTGCTCGCCTTCGTCGGCGGCGTTTTCGGAACGATCGTGTTCGGCGCGGGCACCGCTCTCGGCGACGCTTATTTCGAAGAAAACGGATCGGCGGTGGCGATCGTCATCTCCCTCGGCGCCGCGGTCGCGGCAGCCGCGGCCTGGATGCACTGGCGGCGGTTCCGGGTCCCGATCACGGTCGCCGTCGGCGCCGCCGCGGTGGTCGCGCTGGTCCTCGGCCTGCTCGCCTCGGGCTACGTCACGCCGGACATGAATGACGCCGACGCCGAGCGGATGAAGAACGTCCTCGAGCCCGTGGCCCTGCTGCTCGGCCTCGGCACGTTCCTCCTCGCGATGCGCTGGGATTCGTCCGATCCGCGCCGCGAGACCCGCCGCTCCGACGTCGCCTTCTGGCTCCACCTGCTGGCGGCTCCGCTGATGGTCCACCCGATCTTCGACCTGCTCGGGCTGACCCAGGGCGCGGCAACGGCTCTCGGGGCGATCGCGGTGGTCGTGCTCTATGTCGGGCTCGGCATGGTGGCGCTGGCGATCGACCGCCGGGCGCTGCTCGTTTCGGCGCTGGCCTATGTGCTGTTCGCGCTGAACCGGCTGTTCGAGACCTACGGCGTCGTCGAGCTCAACTTCGCGCTCACGGCGCTGGTGATCGGATCGTCCCTGCTGTTGCTCTCCGCCTTCTGGGCAAGCGCTCGCCGGGCGGTCGTCAACCCGCTGCCCGAGGGGCTGCGCGCGCGCCTTCCGGTGCTCGACAGGTCCGCCGCGGTGCCGCTGCCTGCCTGAGCCGAGCCGGCCGACTACCTGACCCCTCCGTGGCGACACGGGGGGGGTTTTCTTTGATTTTCAGCCGGATACGACCTTGAGCAGGCGCCGCTCGATCGGCGCGAGGACCGGGCCGAGGTCGCGGCCGCGCTTCAGCACTTGGCCCGCCTCGCCGATCAGCGCCCACATGCCCTGCCGGTCCTGAAGGGCGGGGCGCTTCTCGATCCGGCATTCGGGGCGCTCGGAGCTTCGGCGGAAGGCGCAGAAGGCGGCGGCGCCCGGCTCGAAGGCGATGGCATAGTCCTTCCACTGGCCGGCTGCGACCATCCGGCCGTAAAGGTCGACGATTCGCTTCAATTCGCCGCGGTCGAAACCGACCGTCTCTTCGCGCCCTCCCGAGCCCTGCTGCGGAAACGGGAGGACCGTGCCCATCAGGCGCCGCTCCGGTTGCTGACCTTGCGTCCCTTGGACGCCCTCCCTTCGATGCCGCCCTGCGCGTCGATCAGCTCGGCGAGCCGGGCGCGCAGCTGCTCGACCTCGCACTGGAGGATCTCGAGCTTCTGAGTCGCCGGATCGAGAGTGTCGGTGCACGGCGTGCCGTAGGGCAGGAAGGCTTTCGAGCTCTGCTCCGCCATGACCAGGGTGGAGCGCGCCGGAATGCCGACCATCGTCGCTCCGGGCGGCACGTCCCTGGTCACCACCGCATTGGCGCCGATCCGGGCGCGCGCGCCGACATGGATCGGGCCGAGCACCTGAGCGCCCGAGCCGATGATGACTCCGTCGCCGATGGTCGGGTGGCGCTTGCCCGGCGTCCCGTCGGTCGGGTTGGTGCCGCCGAGCGTGACCTGCTGATAGATGGTGACGTCGTCGCCGACCGTCGCGGTTTCGCCGATCACCACGAAGCCGTGATCGATGAAGAAATTGCGGCCGATCTCGGCGCCCGGATGGATGTCGATCGCGGTCAGCATCCGCGACCAGTGATTGACCAGCCGGGCGAGGAAGAACAGGCCGCCCTTGTAGAGCCAGTGCGCGATGCGGTGGTAGAGCAGCGCCCAGACGCCCGGATAGAGCAGGATTTCCCAGCGGGACCGAGGCGCGGGATCGCGCGCCTTGACCGAGTCCAGATAGGCCAGAAGGGCCGATGCCATGGCCTAGAGATAGTCCGCTTCGGTTAACATTTCCAGAGCGCGCAGCGTGCCCTCAGGCGCGCCGGGTTTCGACCCAGCGGTTCACTTCCTGCTCGAGGATGGTGAGCGGCAAGGCTCCCTTGAGCAGGATCTGGTGGAATTCCTTGAGATCGAAGCGGCTGCCCAGCGCCTGCTGCGCGTTGGCGCGCACCCGGGTCCAAACGGTGTGGCCGACCTTGTAGCTGCACGCCTGCCCGGGAGCGACGCAATAGCGGTCGATCTCGCGCTGCGTGCGCGGTACCGGGAAGCCGGTCGTGCGGACCATGTAGTCGGTCGCCTGGGCTCGGCCCCAGCCCTTGTGGTGGATGCCGGTGTCGACCACGAGCCGCGCGGCGCGGAACAGCAGGGACTGAAGATAGCCGACCGTGCCGAGCGGATTGCCCTCATAGACTCCGAGCTCCTCGGCGAGCTGCTCGGAATAGAGCGCCCAGCCTTCGGTATAGGCGCCGAAGGGCGACAGCTTGAGCAGCATGGGCGTGTCGCGGCTTTCCTGCGCGAGGCTGATCTGGAGATGGTGCCCGGGCAGGCCCTCATGGTGGGTCAGCGTCGGCAGCCCGTATTTCGGCCAGTCGTGCGTGTCCTTGAGGTTGATGTAGTAGAGCGCCGGCCGCGAATGATCGAGCGGAGCGCTGTTGTAATAGCCGTTGGGCGCGCCGTCCTGGATGAATGCGGGGACCCGCACGACCTGGAGCTCGGCCTGCGGCAGGGTGGCGAAGGCGCGCGGCAGCAGCGGGCGGATATGATCGAGCTGGCGGTTCAGATCGGCGAGGAGCGTCGCCCTGCCCTCGTCGGTGTTCGGATAGAGCTGGGCCGGATCGTTGCCGAGCGCGGTCAGGCGGGCGCCGGTGTCTCCGGCTGCGACTCCCTGGCGGTCGAGGATCGTATTGATCCGCCCGCTGATCTCCGCGACCTGGGCGAGGCCGAGCTGGTGCACTTCCTCCGGCGTGAGGTTGGTGGTGGTCGCGGCGCGGACAGCGGCCGCGTAATAGTCCTCCCCGTTCGGCAGGCGGCCGACGCCCGCGGCGTCGGTGGCCCGGCCGCGCAGCTCGGTGACAAGCGCGATCTGCCGGTCGAGCGCCGGGTAGACCTGGCCGGAGACGATCGCCTCGGCCCGGGTGGCATATTCGCCGCCCAGATGGGCCTGGCCCGCCTTGCGCGCCAGCGAGCTGACCAGCACGCTCTCCCCCGCCGGATGATCGCGCAGCGCGCGCAGCTGGGCGAGCGTCGTATCGAGCACGAAGGACGGGGCGAAGACGCCCTTCGCGGCGTCCTGGCGCTGCTTCTCGCTATTCTGGTCGAGGGCGGTGGCGAAGGCCGCGATTCGGGCCAGATAGGCCTCGCCGTCCGCGGCGTTGGCGAGCGGCTGGGCGCGATCGAGAAAGTCGGGGACGCCCTGATAGGCGCCGTCCTGCTGGCTGATCACGTAAGGCGAATAGCCGAAGCCGTTATTGCCGTAGTCGAACCGCTCCAACCCCTCGAGCGCGATGCCGTTGATCGCCCCGAGCGTGTCGTAGTGCAGCCGGCTGCGCTCCGAGAGACCGGCGCGCGGGATCGCATCCATCTCGCCCTTGAAGCGGCGGAAGGCGGCGAGATCGTGCGCGCGCGCGGCCGGCGAATAGTCGCCGAGCTTGCTGCGCAGCCCGGCGCGCGGACCGGTGTCGAGCCCGAGCTGGGTCGCGAACTCCGGATTGTTCTCCATGAAATATGCGAAGATGCGGTCCATCAGCGCCGAGAGCGCCGCATCGGAGGCGCCCGCGGGCGCGGTCGCCGCGCCTTGGGCCAGAAGCCCGGTCGGGAGACCGGCGAGCAATGCGATCGCCGAGGCCGCGCCGGCCGACGCGAGGAAATTTCGTCTATCCATGAGTGCCAATCCCGCCAGGAGTGAGTCGTTTGAGACCCTACCGTTCCAGCCGCGCACCGGCTTGGCAAGGGGCGAGGCGATCAAGGGGGAATCGGAAGCGGCCGCCGGGGTTTGGCCCGATGGTCGCCGCGCCACCACTCCTGACAATGAAGCGATGAGCCGTCCGCCGGCATTGCCCAACGACCTCGCCGCAGTGCGGACGATCCTGGCCGCCGACCGCACGCTGATGGCCTGGATCCGCACGTCGCTGGCGATGCTCGGCTTCGGCTTCGCGATCTACAAGTTCCTCGATGGAATGGTCCTGGAAGGCATTCTCGAGCGGACGCAAAGCCCGCGCCGGGTCGCGCTCGTCCTCTGCGCGATGGGAATCGCGTCCATCCTGTTCGGCACAATCAGTTATTGGATGACGTTGCGCGACGTCAGCCGCGTGGAGCCCTTCCGGCTCATCCGGCTCGTTCTGATCATGGCCCTGATAATGTCGGCGGCGAGCCTTCTGATCTTCGCCGGAATCCTTGAGCGGCTCGTCTGACGGCATCCGGGCGGCAGCATGCCCCTCTCAGGTCTATTCCCGAGTGTGCCCTAGGGATTCGGCTGATAGCCCGACTCGGTGAGAATAGGGGAAGGCAAGATGCACGGAGTGATCATCAGGCTGTTCGGCACCGCCGCGTTCGGGGTCGCGATCTTCGCCGCTTCGCCGGCCGGCGCGCAGGCGCTCCAGGACCGGTTCTGGCTCCAGGCCTCGGCTTATTATCCGAAAATCGATACCGATGTGAGGCTCGCCCCGGCGTCGAATCCGGACGGCGGCACCGAGATCGACCTCGAAGGCGATTTCGGGCTCGACGACCGCGAGATCCTGCCCGCGATCAACGCCGGCGCCCGGATCGGGGGCCGTTTCTCGATCATCGCCGATTATTACCGGCTGGATCGCAATACGACGGCCACGATCAACCGCGCGATCACCGTCGAGAATGTGACTTATCCGGTCAACGCGTCGGTCACCGCGGGCTTCGGCTCGGACGTCTATCGGTTGAGCATCGGCTACGCCTTCCTCAGGCGCGACAATGCGGAGCTCGGCGCCTCGATCGGGCTTCACGCGACCGATTTCTCGATCAGCCTTCAGGGCCAGGGCACGGTCGGGACGGCGCCGATATCGAACCAGGTCCGCCGCCACGACTTCCTCGCGCCGATGCCGACGATCGGGCTATTCGGCACTTGGGAGATCGCGCCGCGGCTGACGCTCGGGGGACGGATCGACTGGCTGTCGCTCGGGCTCGGCGACTATGACGGGCGGCTGTTCAACACCCAGGCGAGCCTGTCCTACCGCTTCGCCCGCAATTTCGGCGCCGGTATCATGTTCCGCTACGTCGATTATCGCGTAGACGTGGAGAAGCCGAACTATAATGGCCGCTTCACTTACTCCTTCGCCGGGCCTGCGGCTTTCATCGAGGTAGGATTTTGACCGCCGCCCATGTTGCGGCGCAATAACATCGTCTCATTCGATCACACTCAGCGCTTTTAATCGTTTCAGCGGCTGACGCGGCGCGCCTAAGCCTTGCGGCGCACAGCCGTAGCGATCGGAGAGACCAGATGGACGTAAGGACCGGAAGCCCGCTCAGCGACCCTTCGAAGGAGCCGGCAGCGCTCCGCTCCCTCCTCGGCCGCACCAACCGCGACTGGTGGCCCAACCAGCTCAGCCTCGAAATCCTGCCCCGCCACGGCCAGAGCGGCGACCCCTATGGCGACGATTTCGATTATGCCGAGGCATTCAAGGCGCTCGACTACGACGCGGTGAAGCGCGACCTGACGGCACTGATGACGGACAGCCAGCCCTGGTGGCCGGCCGATTACGGCCATTACGGCCCCTTCTTCATCCGCATGGCTTGGCACGCGGCGGGCACCTACCGCACCGGCGACGGGCGCGGCGGCGCCAATTCCGGGCAGCAGCGCTTCGCCCCGCTCAACAGCTGGCCGGACAATGCCAATCTCGACAAGGCGCGGCGCCTGCTCTGGCCGATCAAGCAGAAATACGGCCGCAACCTGAGCTGGGCGGACCTGCTGGTCCTGGCCGGCAACGTGGCGATCGAATCGATGGGCGGCCCCGTGTTCGGCTTCGGCGGCGGCCGCGCCGACGTCTACGAGCCCGAGCACGATGTCTATTGGGGCACCGAGGAGAATTGGGTCGGCAAGGGCGCCAAGACGCGAATTGTCGAAGGCAAGGCGTTCGAGGACCCGCTCGCCGCCGTGCAGATGGGCCTCATCTACGTCAATCCGGAAGGCCCCGACGGCAACCCCGACCCGCTCCAGTCGGCGCGCGACATCCGCATGACCTTCGCCCGAATGGCGATGAACGACGAGGAGACGGTCGCGCTCACCGCCGGCGGCCACACGTTCGGCAAGTGCCACGGCGCCGGAGACGCGTCGAAGGTGGGCGCCGAGCCGGAAGGCGCCGACATCGCCCAGCAGGGCCTGGGCTGGCAGAGCGGCCACGAGAGCGGCATGGGCGATCACACCATCACCAGCGGCCTCGAAGGGCCGTGGACGCCGACGCCCAAGCGGTGGAACACCGAGAACGGCTATTTCCACATGCTGCTGGATTACGAATATGAGTTGGTGAGAAGCCCCGCCGGCGCCCAGCAATGGCAGCCCGTCAATCAGAAGCCGGAAGACATGGCGCCGGGCGCGCACAGCCCCGACCGGCGCGTGCCGACGATGATGACCACCGCCGACATGGCGTTCAAGGCCGACCCGGAATATCGCAAGATCTCCGAGCGCTTTCGCCAGGACCCGGCCGCCTTTGCCGACGCCTTCGCCCGCGCATGGTTCAAGCTCACCCACCGCGACATGGGGCCGAAGGTTCGATACCTCGGACCGGAGGTGCCGGCCGAGGATCTGATCTGGCAGGACCCGGTGCCCGCCGGGACTGCCCCGAGCGACAGCGAGGTCGCCGAGCTCAAGGCGAAAATCCTGGATAGCGGTCTGACCATCAGCGAGTTGGTCAAGGCGGCTTGGGCTTCGGCCGGCACCTATCGCAAGTCGGACCATCGCGGCGGCGCCAACGGCGCGCGCATCCGCTTCGCTCCGCAGACCGATTGGGAGGTCAACGATCCGCCCGAGCTGCGCAAGGTGCTGGCCAAGCTCCACGAATTGCGCGGCAGCGTCTCGCTCGCCGACGCCATCGTCCTCGGCGGCACCGCGGCGGTCGAGAAGGCGGCTCGGGATGCGGGCCACAACGTCAGCGTGCCCTTCACCGGCGGGCGCGGCGACGCCTCCGAAGCGCAGACCGACGCCGAGAGCTTCGAGCCGCTCGAGCCCAAGGCCGACGGTTTCCGCAACTATCTCCAGGTCCGCTACAACGTGCCCACGGAAGAGCTGCTGATCGACCGCGCCCAATTGCTCGGCCTCTCGGCGGTGGAGATGACCGTGCTGGTCGGCGGCCTTCGAGTCCTCGGCGCCAACCAAAGCGGATCGAAGCACGGGGTGCTCACCGACCGCCCGGGCACGCTCACCAACGACTTCTTCGTCAACCTGCTCGACATGGCGACGGCGTGGAAGCAGGTCGACGACAGCAGCGACGAGACCTTCGTCGGTTCCGACCGGGCCAGCGGCGAGCAAAGGTGGACGGCGACGCGCACGGACCTCGTATTCGGTTCGAACGCGCAGCTCCGCGCGCTGGCGGAAGTCTATGCGGCGGCCGACGCCGGCGAGAAATTCGTCCGCGATTTCGTGGCCGCCTGGACCAAGGTCATGAACGCGGACCGCTTCGACCTGAAGGGATGAAGCGCGCCGAGATCGAGGCGCTCGACGCGTCGCGGACCTGGTGGGTGCCGAGCGTTCGGGCGCCCGAGCGCGACTGGGCGGGCGCGCCCGGCTGCCGCCGCGGCGCGCGTTTCCTGATCGACGAGGACAGCCGCCGCCCGGCGCGCGACAATTATCCTTGCTTCGAAAGCCGGGCGCTCTGCCTCGAATGGATCATGGCCAACCGCGCCGAGCTGGCCCGGACCGCGCCCGATGCCGCCGTCGCGCCCGCCGACCTCGCGCGCTGGCTGCTCGGGCTGTCCTGACCTTGCGCGCGGCCGCGCCTTCGCTCATTCTCGCCCGATGACCGATCTAGACGCCTTCATCGCCGGCCTGCCGAAAGCCGAGCTGCACATGCACATCGAGGGAAGCCTCGAACCCGAATTGATGTTCGCGCTTGCCGAACGCAACGGGATCGAGATCCCGTTCGCCAGCGTCGAGGACCTGCGCGCGGCCTACAGCTTCTCGAACCTGCAGGACTTCCTCGACATCTACTATCAGGGCGCCGACGTGCTTCGCACGGAAGAGGATTTCCGCGATCTCGCCGCCGCCTATTTCCAGCGCGCGGCGGCCGACAACGTGCGCCACGCCGAGATTTTCTTCGACCCCCAGACGCATACCGCGCGCGGAATTCCCTTCGACACCGTCGTGCGCGGGCTGCTGGCCGGAATGGCCGATGCGGAGGCGCGGCACGGCATCACCTCCAGGCTCATCCTCTGCTTCCTGAGGCATCTCGACGAGGCCGACGCCTTCGTCACGCTGGAGCAGGCCAGGCCCTGGCTCGGCCGGATCGCGGCGGTCGGCCTCGATTCATCGGAGCTCGGCCATCCGCCGGAGAAGTTCGCGCGAGTCTTCGCCGCCGCCGCCGCGCTGGGCCTCAGGCGGGTCGCCCATGCCGGGGAGGAAGGGCCGCCGGACTATGTGCTTCAGGCGCTGGACGTGCTGGAGATCGACCGGCTCGACCACGGCAATCGAAGCCTCGAGGACGAGGCGCTCGTCGAGCGCCTCGCGGGCGAGCAAATGACGTTGACCGTCTGCCCGCTGTCGAACGTCAAATTGTGCAACGTCGCCTCGATCGACGCCCATCCGATCGACCGGATGCTCGCGCTCGGCCTTCGGGCGACGATCAACTCCGACGACCCTGCCTATTTCGGCGGCTACGTGAACGACAATTATCGCGCCGTCGCGCACGCGCGCGGGCTGACTCGGGACGACCTCGCCACCCTCGCGCGCAACTCCTTCCTCGGCGCCTTTCTGGACGAAGAGTCGAAGGCGGCGCATATTGCCCGTCTCGACGCCTATGTCGCCGCGGCCTGAGGGAAAGCGGAGATGCGCCTGACCTACGCCATCAAATATGTCGCCGACATGGATAAGGCGGTCGCCTTTCATCGCGACATTCTCGGCCTGACGCTCAAATTCGCCTCGCCCTTCTGGAGCGAGTTCGACACCGGAGCGACGACGCTGGCGCTTCACGCGGCTTCGGCCGAGCACCCCGCCGGCGGCGTCCAGCTCGGCTTCGGCACCGACGACCTTGCCGGCTTCTACGCCACGCACGAGGCGAACGGAGTCACTTTCACCCAGGAGCCGACGCCGATGCACGGCCACACCATCGCCCGCTTCCTCGACTGCGAGGGTGCCGAGACCAGCATCGGCGGGTGATTGTCCTAGAGCGCGGCGTGAACCGTCGCCGCGGCCTTCATTACCGCGGCGATGCGCGCGGCGGACTGGATCGTCTCGGCCTTGACGTTGTGCTGGGTGAGCACGCGCTCGTGCGCGTCGATGCACATGCCGCAGCCGTTCTGCGCGCTGACCGCCAGGCTGAACAGCTCGAAGTCGGCCTTGTCGATGCCCGGCGCGCCGATCACGTTCATGCGCAGCTTCGCCGGAAGGGTCTGGTAGACCGGGTTCGAGGCGAGGTGGAGAAAGCGGTAGTAGACGTTGTTCATCGCCATCACCGCCGCCGCGGCGCGCGCGGCGTTGGCATAAGCCTCGTCGAGCTTGCCCGCGATCTCGGCCTCGGTCGCGTCGATCAGCGGCTTGTAACCCGTGCCGTGAGCGCAGGCGAGGAGCAGGCCGTATTTGCGATCGTCGCCGAGAATCTGGTCGGAGAGCAGCGAGCCGACGTTGAGCCGGATGTCCTTCGCATAGTCCGGAAGCGTGTCGGCGAATTCCTTCAAAGCCATTGCGATCGTCCTTGTTCGTGAATGAAAAAGGGGCGCGGCGCCTTCAGGGCTGCCGCGCCCCTTCCGAGGTGTCAGGCGGTTCGGGGGCTTAGGGGGGTTAAGCCGCGGGCCTGAGCACCTCCTCGCCGGCCGACCAGTTGCAGGGGCACAACTCGTCGGTCTGCAGCGCATCGAGAACGCGCAGAGTCTCGGCCGGATTGCGGCCGACATTGAGGCCGTTGACCGTGACATGCTGAATGATGTTGTCGGGATCGACGATGAACGTGGCGCGGAAAGCGACATGCTCGTTCCTGTCGAGGATGCCGAGAGCCTCGGCCAGCTTCGCGCCATTGTCGGCGATCCACGGGAAATCGGCAGCGGCCAGTTGCTCGTCCGACCGGCGCCAGGCGAAGTGGACGTGGGCGGTATCGGTCGAGGCGCCGATCAGCACCGCGTCGCGGTCGGCGAAGTCACGCGCGAGCTCGCCATAGCCGACGATCTCCGTCGGGCAGACGAAGGTGAAGTCCTTCGGCCAGTAGAACAGGATCTTCCACTTGCCGTTCGTCTCGGCGAGATCGATCGTCTCTCCCGAGGGAAGAGCGGACGTGCCCTGCTGGACCGGAAGAGTGAGGTCGGGAAGCTTGTCGCCAACGGTAAGCATGGAACGCATTTCTCCTGTTTTGTGCGCTGCGGTAAAAGCCTTGTGCAGCGCATATAGGGGCTGGCACTTATCGTTCCAATAGATTAAATCGCTGTCTTTGATCGAGTAAGGCGATGAGCACCTATCTACCCACTCTGAAGCAGCTCCAGTATCTGGTCGCGCTGCGCGACCACGGCCATTTCGGCCGCGCCGCGGAGGCGTGCTTCGTCACCCAATCGACCCTTTCGGCCGGAATCAAGGAGCTCGAGTCGCTGATCGGCGTGATGCTCGTCGAGCGGACGCGGCGCGTGGTGCGCTTCACCCCGCTCGGCATCCGGGTGGCGGAAAAGGCGCAGCGGATCCTGCGCGAGACCGAGGATCTGGCGGACATGGTGCGCGCGGCCGGCGAGCCGCTCGCCGGCGAGCTCCGGATGGGCGTGATCCCGACCATCGCTCCGTTCCTGCTTCCGACCTTGCTTCCGCGACTGCGCGATCAATGGCCGGACCTCAAGCTCTACCTGCGCGAGGAGACCAGCCAGGCGGCCTGCGACGCGCTCCAGCGCGGCCAGCTCGATTGCGTGCTCCTCGCCCTCCCCTTCGCCTGCGGCGAGGTCGAGCGGGCTGAGTTGTTCGAGGACCGTTTCCTGATCGCCTTTCCGCCCGGCGCGGCCGATGGCTTGCCCGACGCGGTGCCGGCCTCGGCGATCGACGAGACCAAGCTGCTGCTGCTCGAGGACGGCCACTGCCTCAAGGACCATGCGCTTTCCGCCTGCAACCGGCCGGAGATGCGCGCCGAGGCGGCCATTCTCGGCACCTCGCTGCATACTTTGGTGCAGATGGTCGACAACGGCCTCGGCACGACGCTCGTCCCCCAAATGGCCGTCACCGCGGGCATTCTCGAGGGCACCCGGATCGTCGCCCGCCGCCTCGACGCCGACCACCCGTCCCGCCGCATAGCCCTCGTCTGGCGCAAGGGCAGCCCGCGCGAGAAGGAGTTTCGCCTGCTGGCCGACGCATTGAAGGCGGCGGCCTAGCTTATCCCCCCTCCCCCATGAAGCTGCGCTTCACAGGGAGGAAATCTAGTCCATGTGCTTCAGCCCGACCCTCAGATAGTCCCAGCCGGTGACCAGGGTCAGGGCGGCCGCGGCCCAGAGGCTGATCAGGCCGACGAGATGGACCCACGGCCATTGCGGCAGCGCGCCCGAGAGGATCAGCGCACCGAGCGACACCAGCTGGAAGGTCGTCTTCCACTTGGCGAGCTGGCTGACCGGCACCGAGACGCGAAGGGTGGCGAGGAACTCGCGCAGGCCCGAGACGATGATTTCCCGCAAGAGGATGACGAGCGCGGGAATGAGGTGCCATTCGGCGATGACCGGAGTCCCGTCGAGCGGCGGCCGGGCCACGAGGAGGACGATCACCGAGGCGACCATGATCTTGTCCGCGATCGGATCGAGAAACTGGCCGAGCCGCGACACCGTCCCCTGGGCGCGGGCGAGGTAGCCGTCGAGATAATCGGTGATTCCGACCAGGCAGTAGAGCACGAAGGTCACCGCATAATCCCACCCGCCCGGTCTCCACAGCAGGAAGACGAGGATGGGCACGGCGAGGATGCGCGAGAGCGTCAGCAGGTTGGGCAGCGTCAACATGCAAGGCCGGCCTTAGCCCCAATAGGGCAGGATTGGGAGCGCCTTGGCACGATTCGAACGGACATAGCCGGTTTGCGGGGTCTTGTGCGGCTTCGCGGGCGCGGACTATGACCATCGCGCAAGGCCCGTTTTTGATAACGACACAAGGATGCCGATAAAGTGATCACTGGCCTGGCGTCCGCCAAGGGACTTGCTCGCTTTCGTTCCCGATGACCGGAGCCTTCCATCTTCTCGGCACCCGCCGCTTCCTGCCGCTCTTCGCGACTCAGATGCTGGGCGCGTTCAACGACAATCTGTTCAAGAACGCGATGGTCCTGTTCGTCGTGTATCAGGTCTACAACAACGAGCAGGCGGAGACCTGGTTCAGCGCGATCACCACGGGCGTGTTCATTCTGCCCTTCTTTCTGCTTTCGGCTTTGTCGGGCCAGCTCGCCGACGCAACGGACAAGGCGCGGATCATTCGTATCGTCAAGGCGTGCGAGATCGCGATCATGATCGCCGGCGCGGCGGGCCTGCTGATGGCCTGGATGCTCTACGGGCCATCCGGGCAAGCGTGGCTGACGAGGCATGCGCCCTATCTCCAGCCCGTCTTCCACATCCTGTTCATGCCGCTGCTGTTGCTGGCCCTGTTCGCGATGGGGGTTCATTCGACCTTCTTCGGGCCGATCAAATACGCGATCCTGCCGCAGCAATTGCGCGCCGACGAAGTGCTGGGGGGGACCGGGCTGGTCGAGGCGGGGACCTATATCGCCATATTGGGCGGCACCCTGCTCGCCGGAGTCATTTCGGTTCAGGCCTCGGCGGCCGCCGTGATCGCGATCGCCGTGGTGGGTTATCTGACCGGACGGCGCGTGCCGCCGGCGCCCGCGCTCGAGGGCGGGCATCCCATCGACCTCAATGTCGTGCGCTCCTCGATCCGGCTCGTCCAGGCGACTCTCCACATCCCGCGCCTTTACCTCGCGATCGTCGCGATCAGCTTCTTCTGGACGATCGGTGCGGTGCTGTTCATCCAGTTCCCGCCGCTGGTGAAGAACGTGCTGACCTCGGACAAGTCGGTCGCCAGCCTGTTCCTCGCCATCTTCTCGGTCGGAGTCGCGATCGGCTCGGTGGCCGTGAACCGCTTGCTCAAGAACCAGGTGTCGGCGCGCTACGCAACGCCGTCGGTGCTGGCCATGGGCCTGTTCGTCGTCGCCTTCCACATTACGGCCAAGACCTGGATCGGCGCGGCCGACGGCACGCTCTACCGGATCGGCGATTTCATTCACCACCCCGGAGCGATGCCGCTCGTCGGGTCGCTGCTCGGAATCGCGGTGGCCGGCGGCATGTTCGTCGTGCCGCTCTACGCCTTCCTCACGACGACGGTGCCCAAGGCGCAGGCCGCGCGCACCGTCGCCGCCAACAACATCGTCAATTCGGGAGCGATGGTGATCGGCTCGGTGCTCGCGCTCGGCCTCACCCAGATCGGCGTCACGACCGAGGACCAGCTGCTGCTTGCCGCGGCGATGTGCCTGGTTTCGGCGTGGCTGGCGTGGAAGCTGCACAAGGCGTGCGACGACGCGCCCTGCACCGACGCGGAAATCCTGCCGCCGACCGTTTAGGGTCGTAATCAATTAGGCTGGGCGGTTTTTCGTTCGATTACAGAGTCATCCCGGCGAAAGCCGGGACCCATGAACACGGCTTTCGAGGTAAAGCGAGACCGCACCGCCAGCCCCAGACCGCTTCGGTTCATGGGCCCCGGCTTTCGCCGGGGTGACTCCTCTTGGGAGCGACACCCGACCTTCTCGTTGAGTACGGACCCTAGCTGAAGAGCGTGCCGAAGAAGACGAGGCCGCCGATCCATCCGGTGGCGAAGAGCTTGAGATCGTCGAGCCAGGCCGCCGCCTCGACGCCTTCGAACGGCCGCGCGGGATAAGCCGCCAGCGACCGGGCCCGGTGGCCGGAGCGGCGAACGATGAGCGGCGAAAGGCGATTCATGATCGCTATTAACAAAGGATTCACCATCATGTTCAATCGGAGATTTCACCGATGGTCCCACCCGTCTCGCGGCGGGACAAGAGGCGCTCCGATGGTTAGGAACGCGCCCGTCATCAAAGTTTCACATTCGTCATAGAACCATCGCACATGCTCCATTTGCCGCCTCCCGACCCCGCGTTCGAAGTCAGCATCGCCAGCCAGGGCGTGTCCAAGGGCCTGCGCCAGACCGAGGATGCGCAATTCCTCGTCCGAGGCGAGGTTGCCGTCGGCCACGTCTTCGCCGGCCTTTTGTGGAAGAATATCGATTCGGCCATGGCCGCCGGAGAGGGCCAATCCTTCGTCGGCTACCGCACGCGGGCGGGCGGCTTCGATTTGGCCGGGACGGTGGGCTATCACATCCAGACCGGCGCGATCGGGCATTTCGACGACGACCGATTCGAATTCAACGTCACCGCGTCGCGCGGCGTGGGACCGGTGACTCCGCGGATCAGCGTCACCTACAGCCCCGACGATTTCGGCGGCACCGGCGAATCGCTTTACGCGGAAGCCGGCGCCGCGGTCGGACTGTTCCCGCGCGCGACCTTCAGCGCCAATGTCAGCCGGCGCGAGCGCGACGGCGCGCCCGATTATACCGCCTTCAACGCCGGAATCGGCTACAGCTTCGCCCGCCATGTCTCGGTCGACGTCCGCTATTACGACACCGCCCAGTCGGCGCTCGGCGCCATTTACGAGCCGCGTGTCGTCGCCGTCCTTCGCGCAAGATTCTAGAGCGGCGGAGGAGGGCCTGCGGGAGAAGTGCCGGGACGAGGTCCCAAAAAAGGCACCCACTCTCCCGCTTTCGTTCATGCTACACTCAAAAAAGCCTTTGTATTCGCAGAGGCATGACGATCCAGAAACTTCCCGAAACGGGCCAGGATCATGGCTCATCCGGCCGCATCGACGACGCTGCCGTCGAGGACTACAATTTGCTGACGGCCGACCGCCGCGTCGAGGAGGTATCGCGCCGCGTCGCCGAGCAGATCCGGATCGTGGCGGAAATAGAAGCCGCGGGTGAGCCGTCGGAACGCGCGAGCCAGATCCTGCAGGAGCTGGAGCGGGAGCTCAAGCTTGCCACCGAGCAGCGCGAGACGGCGCGGCTGGACGCGTCCCGGCCCCAGGCGGAGGTCCGCGAGGCGGGCTGACCGCCCGGGCATGGCCGCGATGAGGCCAATATAAACCTGGTCAGGATGGCCGATGCTTTGCAGGATGTAGACGTAGTTCATACGCCTGTAGCCCGCCTCCGCCAGAGGCTATGGCGGGCAGCCTTCGCCCTATCCGGACCAAGGCTGGCTTGCCAGCCGTAGCCCGTCAGGGCGAAGGCTGGTGGAGCCGAGGGGGATCGAACCCCTGACCTCTGCAATGCCATTGCAGCGCTCTCCCAGCTGAGCTACGGCCCCGAACCTTTTTTAGCTCCCGGGTGGGTCCGGGAGCGGTCGAAGGACGCCGCATGTAGGCAAAGCGCCGTCCCTTCGCAAGGGAGGTTTAGACCTCTTCTTCGTCCCCGCCGGCGCCCGGAACGCCGATATCGTCGTCGCCGCCCAGATCGACCTCGTCGTCGGGATTTTCTTCGGCTTCCTCGTCGACGTCGATCTCCAGCTCCTCGGCGGCGAGATCCGCGTCTTCCTTCTCGACCTCGGCCTCGGGCTTGGCCTGCTCGAACGGCATCGGCTGCTTGGATTTCAGCACCGGCTCGGGCTGCCAGGCGACCCCGCAATTGACGCAGTGGACCGGATCGTCCTTACCGAGATCGTAGAAGCGGGTGGCGCATTTGGGGCAGGTCCGCTTGGTGCCCCATTCCGGTTTCACCATGGGTGAAAAATCTCCGTGTTTCGTATGAAAGAGCCGGCGCACAGGCCGTGATCGCGGGGCGCCTTGCCACATGGGGTAGGCGCTGTCAAAGCCAAGCCATGATGTCGTTCGCGCCGCGCGGGCCCTTGCGAGGCACGGCCCGGGTCCCCGGCGACAAGAGCATCTCCCACCGCGCCCTGATCCTCGCCGCGCTCGCCGTCGGGCGGAGCCGGATCGAAGGGCTGAGCGACGGCGAAGACGTGGCGGCGACGATCGCCGCTCTGCGGGCGATGGGCGCGTGGATCGGGCAAGGGGCCGACCGCATCTGGACGGTGGACGGAGTCGGCGTCGGCGGCCTGCTCCAGCCGGAAGCGCCGTTCGCGCTCGGCAATTCGGGGACGTCGGCGCGGCTGCTGATGGGCCTCGTCGCGGGCCACGGAATTCGCGCGGCCTTCACGGGCGACGCCTCGCTGAGCCGGCGGCCGATGGCCCGCGCCGCCGACCCGCTGCGCCGCATCGGAGCGCGTATTTCCGGCAACCGGCTGCCGTTCACGATCGAAGGTGCCTGTCCTGCGCTTCCCGTCCGCCACCGGCTCGAAATCCCCTCGGCGCAGGTTAAATCCGCGCTGCTGCTCGCCGGACTGAACACGCCGGGGATCACCGAGGTGACCGAGAGCGCGCCGACCCGCGACCATCTGGAGCGGCTGCTGCGCCTTTTCGGCGCCGAAATCGAGGTCGACGGGCCGCGGATCGCCTTGCGGGGCCAAGCGGAGCTTCTCCCTCGACATCTGACGATAGCCGGCGACGCCTCGGCCGCCGCCTTCCTTGCCGTGGCCGCGCTCGTCGTGCCGGGCTCCGAGATTCGCATCGAAGGAGTCTGCGTTAATCCGGGGCGTACCGGACTTTACGAGGTGCTGGCCGAAATGGGCGGCGACATCGCCTTCGAGAACCGGCGCGAGGTTTCGGGCGAACCGGTCGCCGACCTCGTCGTGCGCCACAGCGCCCTGACCGGGGTGGACGTGCCGGCGGAGATCGCGCCGCGGATGATCGACGAATTTCCGATCCTGTTCGTCGCCGCCGCTTTCGCCGGCGGGCGCACCAGAGCGCACGGCCTCGCGGAGCTCAGGCTGAAGGAATCGGACCGGATCGCTTCGATGGCGGCGGGGCTGGCGGCGATCGGCGTGCCAGTGGAGGAGGCGGGCGACAGCCTGACCGTCGAGGGCAGCGGCGGCGAGCCGCTCGCCGGCGGCGCCGTGATCGACCCGCGGCTGGACCACCGGGTCGCGATGGCCTTCGCGGTGGCTGGCCTTCACGCGCGCTTGCCCCTAGGGATCGCCGACATGGAACCGGTCGCGACCTCCTTTCCGGGCTTTGCCGCCGCGCTCGACACACTGGCGGACGCATGATCATCGCCGTCGACGGACCTGCCGCTTCGGGCAAGGGCACGATCGCCCGAGCGCTCGCCGCCCGTTTCGGGCTGCCGCATCTCGACACCGGCCTGCTCTACCGCGCCGCCGCGCTCAACCTGCTGGAGATGGGCGGCGATCCCGAAAGCGAGTTCCAGGCCGCGCGTGCCTGCGACATCAGCCAGATCGATTTCGCCGACCCGGAGCTCAAGAGCGAGACGGTCGGCGGAATCGCCTCGCGAATCTCCGCCTATCCGCTGGTCCGCGAGGCGCTGCTCGAGCGCCAGCGCCGCTTCGCCGCCAACCCGGACGGCGCGGTGCTCGACGGACGCGACATCGGCACGGTGATCGCGCCGGAGGCCGACGCCAAATTGTTCGTCACTGCCAGCCCGGAGGTGCGTGCGGAGCGCCGCTTCGCGGAGCTGACGGCGCGCGGGCTGGAGGTCCATCTCCCCGACGTGCTCGCCGACATCCACGCCCGCGACACGCGCGACAGCGGCCGTGCCGCGGCCCCGCTGGTGATGGCGCCGGGGGCCGATCTGCTCGACACCAGCGCGATGACTCCGGACGAGGCGATCGCCGCGGCGATCGCGCTCGTCGAGGCGCGGCGGGGCTAGGCCGATCGACATTCGGGCATCCCTTTGCCCGTCACCCGCGCGAAAGGGGGGGCCAGCTTGTTTCTTCTCCCAGGCGATTGAAGAAGCTGGATTCCCGCTTTCGCGGGAATGACGATGAAAATTGAAATGCCGATCCATCCTAGGCCGAAAGGGGTTGCGCCGGCTCGTGCTTTGAGGGAGCTTTGGAAAAGGCCAGCAGGAGCAAGCAGATGAGCCGTCCGGTCCTTCTCCTTTCCACCGCCGCCGCGCTGGCGGCCACCGCCGCTTTCGCCCAGGCGCCGCAGCCCTCCGCCGCGCCGTCCGGCACCGGCACCGGCCCGAGCGAGTCGACCAAGATGGTCTGCCGAAGCCAAAGCGATTCCAGCTCGCGCCTGCGCCGGCAGCGGGTGTGCGTCACCCAAGCCGAATGGGACGAGCAGCGCCGCCTCAGCCGCCTCGACGTCGAGAAGGCGCAGACCAATCGGCAATGGTGCAAGAACGGGCCTTGCTAGCATTGGCGACAGCGGCCGCTTTGGCCGTTGCCTGCAGTCCGCAGGGCGGCAACGCTCAAAGGGACGCGGCGAAGGACGCCGCTATCACGCACCTTACCCTGCCGACCCACGACACATGCGAAGTGGCTCGGCATCCGGAACGCGTCAACGGGCAAAGAGTGCGATTGAGGGCGATCGTCATTCAGGACGTCGAATACGCATTCCTGACCGAACAAAGCAGCGGGCTATGGTGCGATCGTCACATTGTGATCGACTGGCGGGAGTCGCCGATATCGGAAGTGGACCGCGCCATCATGGATTCCCGGCGCCTCTCCACGGCGACCCGCACGCTCGCGGCCGAAGCTGAGTTCGAAGGGATCATTCGCGCCTTGCCCAACGCCGCGCGCAACGACCCAAGGGTGCCACGGCCTGCCTTCGAGGCGACGATCCAAGTTGAGAGGGTCGATCATGTGCGGCTGATCGAGGTCCCGACGTCTTAGAACGGCATCTTGAACCCGGGCGGGAGCTGCAAGCCGCCCGTCGCCCCGCGCATCGCTTCCGTGGCGGCGACGTCGGCCTTGGCGCGGGCGTCGTTGATCGCCGCGGCGACGAGGTCCTCGACCATCTGCTTTTCGGAAGGCTGGAGCAGGCTCTCGTCGATCGTGACGGCGATGATCCGGCCCTTGGCCGAGGCGCGAACCCTGACCAGCCCGCCGCCCGACGCCCCCTCGACCTCGACCTTGTCGAGATCCTCCTGCGCCTGCATCAGCTTGGTCTGGGCCTCTTGGGCCATCTTCATCAGTTCATCGAGATTCTGCATCACGCGCTCCGTTGTTCCTCAATCTTGAATCCGGCCAGCTCGGCATCCGGAAAGGCCTCGAACGCGGCCTTGATGATCGGCGTTTCGAGCACGTCCCGGCGCAGCCGCTCGGCCTCGCCCTTTTCCTGGTCGAGCAGGCTCGGCTCGGCCTCCCCGTCCGACGCGCCGACTTGCCACTGGGTTCCGGTCAGCGCCTTGAGCGCCGCCCCCAGATCGCGAAGGAAGTCGCCGGCCAGCGGCTTTGCGGGGCGGATGACGAGCTCGGGAGGGGCGTAGCGGACGAGGCCGACATAATCGTGCAGCTGCTGGGCGAGATGCGCCTTGCCGCCGCGCTCGATCGCCCGAACCAGCTCAGGGAAGCTTTCGGGGGCCTTGAGCAGCGCGCCCTGCTCGTCGGCCCTGGGCGCCGGAGTGCCGGACGGCGCGGCCCCCTCCCCGCCGCTTTGGCGGGAAAGCACCGCGCCCGGATCGGGAAGCTCCGAGGCATAGATCGCGCGCAGCACCGCCATCTCCGCCGCTTCGAGCGGCATCGGCGCGCTGTGGACTTCGCCCAGCCCCTTGAGCAGGAGCTGCCAGAGGCGGTGGATCGCGCCGTGGCCGAGCTTCGCCGCCCAATCGGCATAGGCTTCGCGCTCCTCGGCCGACCAGGCCGGATCCTCGCCGCCGCCGACCTTGGCGCGGGTGATTCCGTGGACCGATTCCAGAAGGCCGCGGAGCACCGCCGAAGGCTCGACTCCGAGATCGTACTGGTCCCTCAGCGCAGCCATCGCGCCGGGCGCGTCGCCGCCGAGGATCAGGCCGAGAAGCGCGCGGTTGGCGCCGCGGTCGGCGAGGCCGAGCATCGTCCGGACCTGGGCCGCGCCGACGCTGCCGGCGCCGTGGGCGATCGCCTGGTCGAGGATCGAAAGGCCGTCGCGGGCCGACCCTTCGGCGGCCCTGGCGATCAGCGCCAGCGCCTCGGGCTCGACCTCGACGCCCTCTTTTTGCGCCACCTCGCCGAAATGGCGGGCGAGCAGCTCCGCGGGGATCCGGCGCAGATCGAAGCGCTGGCAGCGCGAGAGGACGGTGATCGGGACCTTGTTGACCTCGGTCGTCGCGAACAGGAACTTCACGTGCGCCGGCGGCTCCTCGAGCGTCTTCAAAAGCGCGTTGAACGCATTCTTCGAGAGCATGTGGACCTCGTCCACGATATAGACCTTGTAGCGCGCCGTGACCGCCGAATAGCGCACCGCATCGATGATCTCGCGAACGTCGTCGACGCCGGTGTTGGAGGCCGCGTCCATCTCGATAACGTCGATATGGCGGCCCTCGGCGATCGCCCGGCAGGGCTCGCAAATTCCGCAGGGCTCGATCGTCGGCCCGCCTTTGCCGTCCGGCCCGACGCAGTTCAGCGCCTTGGCGATGAGGCGCGCGGTCGAGGTCTTGCCGACCCCGCGAACGCCGGTGAGCAGGAAGGCGTGGGCGAGCCGGTCGCGCGCGATCGCGTTGGCGAGCGTTCGCACCATCGCCTCCTGGCCGATCAGCTCGGCGAAGCTTTGCGGCCGGTATTTGCGGGCGAGGACCCGGTAGGGCTGGGGGGAATCACTCATCGCGCGCACCCTAGCGAGTCGGGCGGGGCCTGTCGAAGCTCCAGGACCGGCTCCAGAGGGGACAAAATTGATGCGTTCGTGAGAGCCATCGCGCTAGCGCGGGGCGACGACGGCGCCCGTCGAAGCGCGCGTTCCATTGACGCCGAGGCGATCGGCCCAATCGGAATCGGGCATGATGTCCATCGCGCCGAGCGACCAGTAGACGATCAAAAAGGCGAGCAGGGCGACGTCCCAGCGGCGCTTGCGGGTGAACAGCAAAGCGACGAGCGGGAGGTAATAGGCCCCCTGCCAATAGAAGAACCAGACGTCGTTCCACGCCGGCAAGAGCCGCGCCAGATTGCGCGCGAAGACGATCGCGTTGATTCCGACCAGCGTGCCGAGCACCCAGCGCTTGCGCGCCCAGTAATGCGCATCGAGATCCGGCCATTCGTCGGGCGTTCGCGGGAAGACGAGGGCCGCCGCGAGGAAATAGGCGATGCCCAGCGCCGTCGAGACGATCACAGTCGGCCAAGTGACTTCGAGAACGGTCCTGAGCGACCACAGCCACATCCAGAAGGACGCCACGTCGAACAGGACGAGCACGGCCAGCATCGGAGTGAGCCATCCGATCGGGCGCCGCGAATGCGAATCGATCGCGTCCGCCAGCTTCACCGCGACCTCGGCGACGATCAGGCCGAGCAGGATCCCGTAAAAGCCGGCGAGAAACTCGAAATCGCCCATGCGCGCTCACCCCCCTGGAGGGAGTGATGGCAGAGCCGGAATCAAAGGGAAAGGTGGGAGCCGGAACGACCCGGCGCGTGAACTCGTTGCGGCTGCTTCCTTCCGGACCTGACCGGGTTGGCGAGAGCGCCGTCCGCCCGACTCCCGCGCGCCATATGGGAGGAAAGCCGCAATCAAGCAAGGCCCCGGAAATGCCGCGGCGCATCCATCCGCTCGTGAAGAACGCGGATGATCTGCAGCTCGTGCTGATCGAAAACATAATAGATGCGGTGGCTGCCCGCCTTGCGGGAGCGGAGCCGCGGCGCCTCTGGGACGGGAACACCTCGTTTCGGACTGATCCTCAACCCCTCAATCGCGGCAAAGATGAGGTCGCGATATTTGACGGCCTGCTCGAGGCCCCAGTTTTCGATGGTGTAGAGGAAGATACCGGCAAGGTCCTCTTCCGCCCGCCGGCGTACAATCAGGCGGCGCGCGATTTCGCCTGCTCCCGGGCACGCTCCCAGATTTCGTCCAGGGTCAGATCGCTCACGCCGCCACGCTCGCCTTCGGCCAGCAGCTCGCGCAGGCGGCCGCGGCCGTCCTCGCGATCGACGCGGATGAGGTAGCGCATAAAATCGCTGGCATTGGCGAAATAGCCTGTCGCGACCTGCGCTTCGACATAAGCCCGCATTTCGTCCGGGAGCGAGATGTTCATCGTGGCCATGACGCCATTTTACGATTCTATGGCAAAGATTGTCAACGCCCCTGCATGTTGTGGAAGCCGCCCGGGATGTGGACGGTGAGCGCGTCCAGCGCTTCCGTCAGCCAGATCTGGCAGGCGAGGCGCGAGCGGCGGGTGACGTGGGCGGCGAGATCGAGCATGTCCTCCTCCTCCTCGCCGGCGGGCGGGAGCTTGGCGAAATCCTCGGCGGCGACGATCACGTGGCAGGTCGAGCAGGCCATCTGCCCCTCGCACGTGCCTTCGAGCGGCTGGCCGGCATTCTGGGCGATGTCGAGCAGGCGCGCGCCTGGCGGCGCGAGTACCTCCTGGATCTCGTTGCCGTCGGCCGAGACGAAGCGGACGCTGACCATTTTTGGGGTCATGCGGCGAAGCCGGGCTGGCGATCGGCGGCTTCGTTGATGAGGGCCAAAGCGGAGCGCAATTCCTCCTCGCTCGTATAGCGGCCGAAGCCGAGGCGGATCGAGGAGCGGGCCTCGCGCTCGGTGAGGCCGAGCGCGGCGAGGACTTGGCTCGGCCGGCCCGAGCCGCTGGCGCAGGCCGAGCCGGCGGAAAAGGCCACTCCACGCACCTCCGAGATCAGCCGGGCTGCGTCGATGCCGTCGCGGCGGAGGTTGAGATTGCCGTGGTAGCGCCGGGTCTCCGAGCCGTTGAGGGTCCAGTCGGACAGCATCTCGCGGGCGATCGTCCACAAAAGCTGGACATCGTCCTCCCCGAGCAAGGCCGCGGCGGCGCCGAAGCCGGCGCAGAGCGCGGGCGAGAGCGTTCCGGAGCGGACGCCGCCCTCCTGCCCGCCGCCGTGCATGAACGGCTCGAGCGCCACGCCGTCGCCGACCCAGAGCGCGCCGATCCCCTTGGGGCCGTGGATCTTGTGGGACGACAAGGCGACCATGTCGCAGGCCTCGATCGGGAGCGGGACTCGGCCGAAGCCCTGGACGGCGTCGCAGAAGAACAGAGCGCCGGCCGAATGGGCGATTCGGGCGATCTCCGCGACCGGCTGGATCACGCCGATCTCGTTGTTGACGAGCATCGCGGCGACCAGGCCGGTGCCGGGGGTGATGCGCTCTTCGACCAGGTTGAGGTCGACGAGGCCGTCGCGGCCGACCGGGAGGATCTCGATTTCAATGCCCTGCCCGGCCAGCCATTCGGCGCTGTCGAGCACGCAGGCATGTTCGGTGGCGAGGGTAACGATGCGTTTCGCGCCGCTGCTCTTGAGCGCCCAGTTCGCCGCTTCGGTGGCGCCGGAGGTGAAGTGCAAAGACCCGTTCGTCCCGAGCCCTTCGACGCCGCCTGCGGCGTCGCTCTGGGTAAACTCCGTCGAGGGACCCCGCCGAGCGGAGCCGAGGCTCTGTTTCTCGGCTTCGCTCGAATGGGTGTCTCGACTTCGCTCGACACGAACGGATGGATTGGTCAGCGCCTCTACGACCTGCTCCCGCGCCACCTCCACCGCAGCAGCCGCCTCACGCCCCAATTTGTGCGGGCTGTGCGGGTTGGCGAATTTCTCTTCGAGCCAGGGGCGCATCGCCGCGAGGGCCTCCGGGGCCATCGGCGTCGTCGCCTGGTAATCGAGGTAGATCGTCACGCCGCCCGGCGGCGCTCGTAGAGCTTGCGCCATTCGGCGAGCAGCGCGTCGATGTCCGCCTCGCAGGTCCGCGGGCCGAAGCTCACCCGGATCACCTCGCGCGCCCGCTCCTCCGCCATGCCCATGGCGAGGAGGACGTGGCTGGTCTTGAGGCTGCCCGACGAGCAGGCGCTGCCGGCCGAGACGGCGATTCCGGCGAGATCGAGCTGCATCATCTGCGCGGCGGCGGGGACGCCCGGCATGCGATAGGCGCCGATCGTGGCGATGCGCGGGGCGGCCTCGGCAACGATCTCGCCGCCGGAATCGCGGATCGCCGCGTCGAGCCGGGCGCGCAGGCGCTTCGCTTCCTCGTACCAGCCGTGATCGGCCTCGATGGCGGCGGCGAAGCCCATGATCATCGGAACCGCCGCCGTGCCCGGGCGGACGCCGCCCTCTTGCCCGCCGACTGCTTCGAGCGTCGCGGGATCGCGGATCAGCAGCGCGCCGATCCCCGGCGGGCCGCCGAGCTTGTGCGCGGCGACGACCGCGAAATCGGCTTGCGGGACTGGGAGCTTGCCGGCGCTCTGCGCGCAATCGACGAGCAGCAGCCCGCCCGCCCCCTTCACCCGCGCGGCGATGTCGGCGATCGGGTGGATCACGCCGGTCTCGTTGTTGACCGACTGGACGGCGACCAAGGGGCGATCGGCGCCCGCGAGGGCCGCATCGAGATCGGCGAGGTCGAGCGTGCCGTCGGCGCGCGCCGCGATCTGGCGCGCGTCGGGGACGGTGCGCAGGATCGCCGGATGCTCGATCGACGAGACGATCCGCGGCCCCGCCTTGGCGCGGCGAAGCGGGATCTCCAGCGCCTCGGTGGCGCCGCCGGTGAAGACCAGGGTGCCTTCGAAGCCCAGAGCGGCGGCGATGCGCGCGCGCGCATCCTCCATCGCGGCGCGGACCGCGCGTCCCTCGGCATGGGCCGAGGACGGATTGGCCCAGCTATCGCAGGCGGCGCGGATCGCCTCGGCCGCGTCGGCAAGGATCGGCGTGGTCGAGGCGTGATCGAGATAGATGCGCGTGGCCACCGGCCGTTCGTCCTTTCAAATTGCGGATCGCCGCCGCTTCCCTATATAGGGCGCCCGCGCACGCTTCACGTGCGCGTTCCTTTGAATATTCCAAACGCAGGTGCAATGCCCGAAGTCATCTTTCCAGGGCCCGAGGGCCGTCTCGAAGGGCGCTTCAGCCCCGGCCCCCGCCCGCGCGCGCCGGTCGCGCTGATCCTCCACCCGCACCCGCAGGGCGGCGGAACGATGAACAACGCGATCGTGCTGGCGCTCTACAAGACCTTCGTTCGGCGCGGCTTCGCCACCTTGCGCTTCAACTTCCGCGGAGTCGGCAAGAGCCAGAGCGTGTTCGACAACGGCATCGGCGAGCTTAGCGACGCGGCGAGCGCGCTCGACTGGGTTCAGGCCATCCATCCCGAGGCGGAGACGACCTGGATCGCCGGCTTCTCCTTCGGCGCGTGGATCGGCATGCAGCTCCTCATGCGCCGGCCCGAGGCGCGCGGCTTCATCTCGATCGCGCCGCCGGCCAACATGTACGATTTCTCGTTCCTCGCCCCCTGCCCCTCCTCGGGAATCATCATCCAGGGCGAGGCGGACGAGGTGGTGACCCCGCTGGCGACCCAGAAGCTGGTCGACAAGCTCCGCACCCAGCGTCACATCACGATCGAGCACAAGACGATCCCGGGCGCCAACCACTTCTTCGCCCACGAGATGGACCAGCTGATGAAGGCGGTCGACGACTATCTCGACTTCCGGCTGGATCCCTCCTGCCCGATCAGGTGACCCCTTAAAGTCATCCCGGCGAAAGCCGGGACCCATGAACGCGGGCTCCTGAAGATGAGGCGATCAGTTCGTCGCCTCCTGTGGAAATTCGGTGTTCATGGGTCCCGGCTTTCGCCGGGATGACTCGTTGGTTCTCGGCCTTTCCCTATCGGCCCTTCCACCGCAGCGACATGCAGGAGAGGCCGGCGTCGATCTTGCGGATCTCGGCGACGGGGAGCGGGACGATCTGCGCGCGGGCGGCGAGCAATTCCGCCGTGCGCGGGTAATCGGCGCCGATCAGGATCGTGTCGTTCAGGCGGAGGAGGTTGGCGGCCTTCTCCTCGCCTGTGGGCGTCTCCATCACCTCCATCCCGCCGAACATGCCGGCCAGCGCAGGCGTGGCGATGACCGTCCCCTCGTCGACCAGCGCGCAGGCGGTCTTGAGGTGGAGCACGCCGGGCGGGGTCTCGACGGCCCGCGCCTCGCGTCCAAGCGCTCGGGCGAGCTCGCAGAAGCGCTTGGCGCCGAGCTTGTCGGTGCGCGCCGAGAGGCCGATCAGGATTTCGCCGGGGAGGATCAGGATGTCGCCGCCGTCGGCGAAGCCCTCGTCCAGCGCAAGCACCCGTTCGAAGCGGCGTTCGAGCACCGGCGCGATCTCGCTTGCCTCGCCCATCCGGCTGCACGCCCCGGGCTTGAGGAGGATCGCGCCCTCGGCGAGGACGAAGGCCGGATCCTCGACGAACACCGAATCGGGATAGGCTTCGAGCGGCTCGAGCCTCTCGACCGCGAGGCCGGCGGCCTCAAGCGCGGCCAGATAGGCCTCGAATTCGGCGAGCACGCCTTCGTAGGTCGGCGCTTCGGCGCCGGTGCGCAGGCCCTGGACGACGCTCGGCGCGGGGGTGCGGACGATCGCATTGTCGAAGGCGAAGACGCTCACAGGGTCCAGACCAGCACGTTGCCGAGCGCGACCAAAGCGGCGAGGATCATGAGAGCGCCCTTGGTCCGCTCGCCCCGCTTGAGGATCAGGTAAAGCCCGCCCGCGGCCAGCAGGAACGCGGCGATCATCAGGATGGACAGGATGGTGCCGCCGGGACCGTTCATTCGCCGGTTGATGGCACGGCGTTCGGCTTTCACAAAGCCTTAAGCGCGCGCGGATAGACCAGGCATATGAGCTTTGCCGCGCATCGCCCGTTCGAACAGGCGGTCGACACGATCGACCAGGCGATCCTGCCCAATCTTTCGCGGCTGCTCGACAGCGTGATCGAGAGCGCCTCGCTCGCCCGGCCCGGGGTCGATGCCGAGGCCTATTCGGCCGGCGTCCGCGCCACCGCGCGGCAGGTGGGTCAGCTGACGCGGCTCGTCGCGGCCGTCTCCAGCACCTCCGCATAAACCGCCCAATCGACATTCCCGCCTGAGACGACGACGACGCTGCCCTCGGGCACGTCGCCCGCCTTGCCCGCGAGCAAAGCCGCCAGCGCGACCGCTCCGCCGGGCTCGGCGACGATCCTGAGCTCGCGGAAGGCGAACAGCATCGCCGCGGCGACTTCGGCCTCGCTCACGGCCAGCGCCGTCGCGCCGACCATCTGCAGGGTGCCGAAGGTGAGCGGCGAGACGAGCTTGGTCTGGAGCGCATCGCAGCGCGTCGGTGGAGCAGGCTCGACAACCGGCACGATATGCCCGAGCGCGAGCGAGCGGCCCATGTCGTCCCACCCTTCGGGCTCCACGACCATCGTGCACGAGCCGGGCAGCGCAAGCGCAATTCCGGAGGAGAGGCCGCCGCCGCCGCACGGCACGAGCACAAAGGGGGGATCGTCGCCGAGCTGCTCGGCGATCTCGACCCCTACGCTGCCCTGCCCTTCGATTACGTCGACATCGTCGAACGAGGGGACGAGCGTCGCGCCCTGCTCGGCCGCGAGGCGCGCGCCGATCTCCTCGCGGCTCTCGGTCGCGCGGTCGAAGAAGACGATCGTGGCGCCGGCGGCCCGAGTGCCCTCGACCTTCACCGCGGGGGCGTCGGCGGGCATGACGATCGTCGCCGAAATGCCGAGCGCCCGGGCGGCGCGGGCGACGCCCTGGGCGTGGTTTCCCGAGGAGAAGGCGACCACGCCGCGGCGCCTTTCCGCCTCGCCGAGCAGCGCCAGCCGGTTGCTCGCGCCGCGCAGCTTGAAGCTTCCGCCCTGCTGGAGGCATTCGGCCTTCACCCAGAGGCGCCGGCCACGCCAATCGAGCGGCAGGAGCGGCGTTTGGGTGACGATCCCGGCCAGTCTTTTCGCCGCTTCGCTGACACCGTTCGCCGTGGGCCTTCTCTGAGTCACACAAGCTCCTCTGAAACAATGGAAATTCGAAGGTCTTTACACGGCGGACCGTGACCCATATATCGCGCCCCGCAGCCCCAGGGGACTTCCAAACCGCAAGGCTGCTTTTTCGTCAACTGCCCGTTGGAGGTCCCTTGAGTTGCACAAGCATCATAGCGCGCTGGGGCTAGCGACCGCCCCGTCCGGAGCCGCCTGCGGCGCCGAACTCGCCAAGCTGCGCCCGGTGCAGCCTGTCACGCTGATTCGCCCGCACGCCGCGCGGCGCGCCGCCCGATTCTTCGTCGAGAAGTTTCCGGGCCGCTCGCTCTATGCGGTGAAGGCCAATCCGTCGCCGGAACTGCTCAAGGTCCTGTGGGAAGCGGGAGTCACGCATTACGACGTCGCATCGATCGCCGAGGTGCGCCTGGTCGCCGAGACGCTGCCCGGGGCGGTGCTGTGCTTCATGCACCCGGTGAAGGCCGAGGAGGCGATCGCCGAGGCCTATCACGTCCATGGCGTGCGCACCTTCAGCCTCGACACCGAGGACGAGCTGGAGAAGATCGTCGATGCGACGGCGACCGGCGGTGTCGCGGCCAGCGACCTCAACCTGCTGGTGCGAATTCGCGTCTCCTCCGATCATTCCAAGCTAAGCCTCGCCTCCAAGTTCGGCGCCGAGCCGAACGAGATGAAGTCGCTGCTGATGGCCACCCGCCAGGCGGCGGACGCGCTCGGCATCTGCTTCCACGTCGGCAGCCAGGCGATGACCCCGGCGGCCTATGCCGAGGCGATGGAGCGCGTTCGCGCGGCGATCGTCGAGGCGGCGGTGACCGTCGACATCGTCGACGTCGGCGGCGGCTTTCCCTCCTGGTATCCCGGCATGGAGCCCCCGCCGCTGGAGACCTATTTCGAGGTCATCCACAAGGCGTTCGAAGACCTGCCGGTCTCTTATTCGTCGGAGCTGTGGTGCGAGCCCGGCCGGGCGCTCTGCGCCGAATATGCGAGCCTGGTCGTGCGCGTCGAGAAGCGCCGCGGCGACACGCTGTACATCAACGACGGGGCCTATGGCGCGCTGTTCGACGCCGCGCATATCGGCTGGCGCTTCCCGGTGAAGCTGCTCCGCGAGGGGGGATCGAACGCGAAGGACATGCCGTTCAGCTTCTACGGGCCGACCTGCGACGACCTCGACCATATGGCCGGGCCGTTCCTTCTGCCTTCGGACGTCCAGGCCGGCGACTATGTCGAGATCGGAATGCTCGGCGCCTATGGCTGCGCGATGCGGACCGGCTTCAACGGCTTCGGCTCGGACATGCGCGTCGTCGCCGGGGACGAGCCGATGGCGACGCTCTACGGGGCTGCCGAGGCGGAACGGGCGGTTCCTTCGAACGTCGTTACGCTGTAACTTTTTTCGTCATTGCGAGCGTAGCGAAGCAATTCCAGTGCGGCGTCCGGGCCGGCTGGATTGCTTCGTCGCTTCGCTCCTCGCAATGACGGTGGATGGAGACCAATATGACCACCGACACCCTCGCCAACGACACCCGCAAGGCGGAGCTGCTGTCGACGACCGTCGAGCATATCGACATCAAGAGCTTCGACGCGCGCCCGATCGTCGAGGCGATGCGCAAGATGAGCTTTTCCAGCCGCGACCTGGGCCGCGCCACCGACATCTACAACGAGATGCTCGCCGACAAGGATTGCTCGGTGATCCTCGTCGTCGCCGGCTCGACCTCGGCGGGCGGCTGCATGGATCTCTATGCGGACCTGGTGAAGCACAACATGGTCGACGCGATCGTCGCCACCGGCGCGACCATCGTCGACATGGATTTCTTCGAGGCGCTCGGCCACAAGCATTACCAGGCGAACGAGATCCCTGACGACGACACCCTGCGCTCGCTCTACATCGACCGGATCTACGACACCTATATCGACGAGGAGCAGCTCCAGCACGTCGACCACACGATTTTCGAGATCGCCGAGACGCTGGAGCCCAGGGCCTACAGCTCGCGCGCCTTCATCCGCGAGATGGGCCGCTACCTCCAGACCCACGGCAAGAAAGACCACAGCCTGGTCAGGCTCGCTTTCGAGCATGACGTGCCGATCTTCTGCCCGGCCTTCACCGACAGCTCGGCGGGCTTCGGCCTCGTCAAGCACCAGGTCGACTCGATGAAGGCGGGCAGGCCCTATCTCACGATCGATTCGATCGCCGATTTCCGCGAGCTGACCGACATCAAGATCAAGGCGGGGACCACGGGCCTGCTGATGATCGGCGGCGGCGTGCCGAAGAATTTCGTTCAGGACACGGTCGTCTGCGCCGAGATCCTCGGCCACGACGATGTCGAGGTGCATAAATATGCGGTACAGATCACCGTCGCCGACGTGCGCGACGGCGCCTGCTCCTCCTCGACCCTCCAGGAGGCGGCGAGCTGGGGCAAGGTCTCGACCGCGCTCGAGCAGATGGTGTTCGCCGAGGCGACCACCGTCCTGCCTTTGCTCGCCAGCGACGCCTATCACCGCGGCCACTGGAGGAAGCGTACGAAGCGTGCGTTCGGTAAGATGTTCGACTGATTTTCCGAATCTAATTCACACCCGCAATAGTCGGATCGTCCTACCAAGGCCCAGACCGCGCCAGATGGGATTGACGGGCTCCCAGCAGCGGCCGACAATGTCCGTCGCCTGACCGTGGAGTCGAGCGATGGCGACCGTGCGAACAATTCAACAGGGCATGATCAAGCCGGAAGAACATTGGCCCTATACGATCGTTGTCTTGGCCAATCCTTGGATCGAGGCGCCTGAGAGCCCCGATGGGTTCGTCATCGACCCGATCATCTCGAACGAAGACGTCTTTGACGAGCGGGCCAGCTTCCTGCTCGAAGCGATCTTCGGCCGTCTCCCGGGCCAGGGCGAGACAATGCTGGGGACGATGGCCCAAGACTTCCGGGTGATCAGCGTGTTCGATGCCGAGCGGCCGCGCTCGGATGAGAATGCCCTCATCTCGCATGACAACACGAACATCGTCGTGCCGCGGCAGGATAAGTTCGCGCCATTCCTTGAAACGATCGAAGTGACGGGAATGGGCAGGCTGAAGGCCGATGTCGTATTTGCGATTACAGGCTCCGCCACCCATGACCGCAGCAGTGCCTGGTTCACGCTGGATGACGAGGGCGTTGCCGGCCGCAGCTTCACGATCGACGGACGGACAATGGTACACCGACCCGAAAACATCATGCCGGGTACGGTCGCGCTTCACACGAGTGCGTCGTCGATCGTCGGATTGCACGAATTCGGCCATGCCGCGTCCAGTTGGAAAAACGGAATGGTCACCGACCTCTATGTCGATGGCGGGTCGGGAATCAACAAGCGCCGCGGCAGGCCAGTACCCTCCCTTTTCGCGGTTTATGACGGAACCAGGTATGCCGCCTCCGCCAATCGCGGTGGAACTTTGACCTATCCGGACGACTGGACTTCCTATCATTGCGAGCTCGTCGATACTGCCTATCCCGCGGTGATGGACGACTTCTGGAAGGCCGCCGGCGGTAAGTATGAGCGGTGCCGTCACGACAAGCTGACTCGCCAATTCTTGCTGGATCGCATCCGGACCATTATGTCCCGTTGAGGAACGCGCCATGGAACCCCTGAGACCCGTCGATATTGCGAAAGCGCTTGCAGCCGGGGCCACCGAGGCCGATTTGGCCGAGTATAACCGATTGATCGCCGAACGTTTCACGACCAATCCCTATCTCGCGACTTCTCCGGAGGATGAGGCGAGGGCGACGGAGCGGGAAAAGCGGATCGGCGATCTACACCAATTGCTCTTTAGTGCGGTTCCCCTCCGGCAGGCCGAAGCACCGGTTATAACCGGGGAACCGCCTCACCAGGGCCTGGCGTTTCGCCTGTTCAACTTGGTACGCGAGCGCCTGGCAGGCCGGACGACGCAGGTTTGAGTGCTATTCCGGCCGGCCGCGCACTTCGTTCTGAGTACCGATCGAGTTTCATGTTTCCCGCTCGGCGAGGAGAGCGAGAGGGCGCCGCGGCGCCTCGCCGATCAGGAGGATGCCCACGAAGCCGCCGAGCACGGCGATCATCATGTACCAGCCGGGCACGACCGGCTTCCGGTCAGTCAATCAGCTGCTTGACCGCGAACTGCGTCGTGCCTCCGAAGATCGCGATGGCGAGGGCGTAAATGACTCCCAAGGTCCCGGCGCGAATGCGCAGATCGGCACGTTGCCGATCGTCCTCGCCGCGATCTGCCTGCGTGCCAAGGTCATCCCGCTTCCCTTACCCGACCGAGGCTGTCATGTCCGTTGCGTCGGCGCAATGGTTCCCGCACGTTCGCCGGATCGAAGAGGGAGACGCAGATGCACAGCTCGATTCTTGCGCCCGTCGTGGCGCTCGTCGCGTGGACGCTCGTCATGATGCTGTGGCTCTACGCAGTCCGCTTCCCGGCGATGCGGCGAAAGGGCATCAGCCTCAAGGGCCGGGTCGGGAGCAAGGGCGGCGACCTCGACGGAATGGTCGAGCCGGAGGTCCAGTGGAAGGCGCACAATTACAACCATCTGCTGGAGCAGCCGACCTTGTTCTACGCGATCTGCATCACTCTGGCGCTGATCGGCGGCGGCGGGATCTGGATCAACGTCTGGCTCGCCTGGGCCTATGTCGGCCTTCGCATCCTCCACAGCCTGGTGCAGGCGACGACCAACGTCGTCCGCTGGCGCTTCCTGCTGTTCGCCGCGGCCTCGCTTTGCCTGCTCGGACTGACCGTCCACGCCGGGGCGATGCTCCTGCACGGCCATCTCGCCCACTAGCGCGAGAAGCAGGCCGCGAGCTCGACGTGGACCGACCAGCGGAACTGGCCGACCGGTTGGACCCAGTCGAGCCGGTAGCCGCCCTCGATCAGCGCCCTGGCGTCGCGGGCGAAGGTGGCCGGGTTGCACGAGACATAGGCGATCCGCGGCACCGATGAGGCGGCGAGCGCGTCGACCTGCTCGCGCGCGCCGGCGCGCGGCGGATCGAGCACGACCGCCTCGAATCGATTGAGCTCGGCGGCGTCGAGCGGGCGGCGATAGAGGTCGCGGTGATCGACGAAGACGCCCCTGCCCGAGCCCTTGAGCGCGGCGGCCGCGTCGCGCGCGCCTTCCGCCGCGTAGACCTTGGCATTCAGCGCCAGCGCGAAGGTGCCGAGACCGGCGAAGAGATCGGCGACTATGCCTGCACCGCCGGCGGCTTCGCGCACCGCGGCGACCAGCGCGGCCTCTCCCTCGGCGGTGGCCTGGAGGAAGGCGCCGTGCGGAAGGGCGACGGGAACGCCGGAGAGGCTGATCGTCACCGGCTGCGCCTCCCAGAGGGTCTGCGCACCGTAGCCGTCGTCGAGCGCGAGGCGGGCGAGGCCGTTCTCCTGCGCGAAGGCGATCATCGCCTCGGTCGCCTCGAGCCCCTCTACGGTGACTCCTTCAAGCAGCAGGTCGACGCCCTGGTCGGCCAGGGTCATGGTCGCGGCCGCCCTGCCGCGGATCAGTCGGCGGAGCGGGGCGACGAGGGCGAACAATTCGGGGCGCACGACGTGGCATTCGCGCATGTCTATGATTCGGTGGCTGGCCTCGGCGTTGAAGCCGACCAGCCCTGCGGCCGCCTTCAGCGATGCGCGGCGGCGGGTGCGCGGCGGCGAAAGGTGAGGCGCGCGCAGATCGGGAATGCCTAGGCCCTGGGCGGCCAGCGCCGCGGCGATTCGGTCATTCAGGTAATTCGCATAGGCCGCGTCGTCGACATGCTGGAGCTGGCAGCCGCCGCATTCGGGGAAGTGGCGGCAGGGCGGATCCTGCCGGTGCGGGCCGGGCACCACCGCGGC